>JANLTC010000041.1:0-35738 GCA_031362725.1 Deltaproteobacteria bacterium
CAAGCACGCACGCGGCTACTGGCGCGACGTCGGTACGCTCGACGCGTTCTTCGAGACCAACATGGACCTGGTCTCGGTGAACCCGCACCTCAATCTCTACAACGACATGTGGCCGATCCGCGGCGTGATCGGTGGCGGAGGACCCTGCAAGTTCGTGTTCGCCGATCAGGACGACCAGCGCGTCGGCTCCGCGGTGGATTCGATCGTCGGCTCCGGCACGATCATCTCGGGCGGGCAGGTCGATCGTTCGGTGATCTTCAACAACGTGCGCGTGAACAGCTTCAGCCGCGTCTCGGACAGCATCCTGTTCCCGGGCGTCAGTGTCGGACGCCACGCGCGGCTGCGGCGCTGCATCATCGACAAGGGCGTGCGCGTGCCGGCCGGTGAGGTGATCGGCGAGGATCCCGTCGCCGATCGCGAGCGCTTCACGGTGAGCGAGGGCGGCGTCGTCGTGGTGACGCGGCAGGACCTCGGTCAGCGCGACGAGTTCGACGTCGATTGACGGCGCGACGCACGAAAGCGCCGGCGCGGCAGAGCGAGCTGCGGGTGGTCTTCGCCAGCTGGGAGCTCGCGCCGCTTGCGCAGACCGGCGGGCTCGGCGACGCGGTGAGAGGCCTCGCCACTGCGCTGGTCGCGCGCGGTCTCGCCGTCACCTGCATCCTGCCTGCACACCGCGACGTGCTGCGACACCCCGCGTGTCCCGCGTTGACCGCAGCCGAGCCCGTGCGCATCGCGACGCCGGGTCGCGAGATCAGCGGTCGCTGGCTGACCGGCGTGCTCGACGGCGGCATCCACCTGCGGCTTCTCGACCTGCCCGCGCTCTACGACCGCGCCGAACTGTATGGACCCGCCGATGCTGCGGAGGCGCTGCGCTACATCGCGCTGTCGCGTGCGACGGCGGAATTCGCGGCGACGGCGCGGTCGCAGGTGCTCGTCGCGCACGACTGGCATGTGGCACTCGCGCTCTGCGCGCTCCGGAGCCGTCACGATTTCGGTGCGGCGCGCGGCGTCGGCACGGTGCAGGTGGTGCACAACAGCGCGTTCCTCGGCCGGTTCCCGGCGGCGGCGTTCGCCGCGACGGGGCTGCCGGATTCGCTCTTCCATCCCGACGCCCTCGAGTTCTGGGGCGACCTCTCGCTGTTGAAGGGCGGCATCGCCTACGCCGATCGCATCGTCGCGGTCTCGAAGACCTACGCAGAAGAGCTGCAGACTCCTGCGTTTGGCGAGGGGCTCGAGGGCCTCTACCAGTTCCGGCGCCGGCGCCTGCTCGGCATCGCCAATGGCATCGACACGGCGCTCCACGATCCCGCCACCGACGCTGCGCTGCCGGCGCGCTATGGCGGGAAGTATCCGAAGCCGAAGGGCATCTGCCGCAAGGCGCTGTTGGAGGCAACCGGTCTCGATGAGCCCGAGCCCGGCCGCTTGCTCATGGTCGTCGGTCGACTCGCGGTACAGAAGGGCTGGGACGTACTGATCGCAGCGCTGCCACGCCTGGTGGAAGACGGCGCCTCGCTGGTGCTGCTCGGCGACGGTGATCCCGCGCTTGCTCGACAGCTGCGTGAGGCCGCGGCGCGCTGGCCGAAGCGGGTCCACGTGACGATCGGCTGGGACGACGCATTCGCACGTCGCAGCTACGCGGGCGCGGACTGCGTGCTGGCACCGTCGCGCTACGAGCCGTGCGGTCTGGTGCAGCTGCTCGGCCAACGCTACGCGACGCTGCCGATCGCGCGCCGCGTCGGCGGTTTCGTCGACACCATCGCGGACGGCGAGACCGGCATTCTCTTCGACGCGCTGACGCCCGACGCGATCGCGGCGGCAGTCGAGCGCGCGGTCCGGCTGTTTCGCTTGCACGGCGCGCTCGGCGTGCAGCGCCATCTGCTCGAACTCGACGTTTCGTGGGATGCCCCGGCGGCGGCGTGGCACCGCGTCATCGGGATCGTCGCCAGCGAAGCCGCGCAGCGGATCTGACGCGATGGCGCTGCCTATCGAGCCTGGCGCCGACACTCCGCTCGGAGCGACATGGGATGGCGATGGCGTCTCGTTCGCGCTGTTTTCCGAACACGCGACCGCCGTCGATCTGTGTCTGTTCGAAACGCAGGGTAGCGTGACGGAATCGGCGCGAATCGCGCTACCCGAACGCAGCGGCGACGTGTTTCACGGCCGCGTTCCGGGGCTGCGCCCGGGCCAGCTCTACGGCTATCGCGTGCACGGCCGATTCGCGCCGCGAGAGGGCCATCGCTTCAATCCGAACAAGGTGTTGGTCGATCCGTATGCGCGCGCGATCGCCGGACCGCTCCACTTCGATGCGGCGCTGCAAGGCGGCGATCCGGCGCATCCGGACGCCCCCGATCCGCGCGACTCCGCGCCGTCCGTGCCGAAGTGTGTCGTCGTCGATCCGCACTACGACTGGGAGGGAGACCGCGCGCCGCGCACGCCGTGGAGTCGCAGCTTGCTCTACGAATGCCACGTGAAGGGCATGACGCAGCGCCACCCGGGCGTCGCGGAGGCGCAGCGCGGTCGCTATCTCGGGCTCGCTGCGGAGCCCGTGATCGCGCACTTGCAGAGCCTCGGGGTGACCGCGTTGTCGCTGCTGCCGATTCACCACTCGACCATCGACGCCCATCTCGCGCGACTCGGGATGCCCAACTACTGGGGTTACAACACGCTCGGCTACTTCGCGCCGGACGCACGCTTTGCATCGGGCGATGGCGGCGCACAGGTAGTCGAGTGCAAGCAGATGGTGAAGGCGCTGCACCGCGCCGGCATCGAGGTGATCCTCGACGTCGTCTACAACCACACGCCGGAGGGCGGCCACAGCGGGCCGACGCTTTCGCTGCGCGGCATCGACAACGCGTCGTACTACCGCTTGCGCATCGAAGACCCTTCCGAGTACATCGATTACACCGGCTGCGGAAACACGCTGAACACGCGCCATCCGCGCGTCCTGCAGCTGGTGCTCGATTCGCTGCGCTCCTGGGTGACCGAGTACCACATCGATGGCTTCCGCTTCGACCTGGCTCCGGTGATCGCGCGCGATCCGATCGCGTTCCATCGCGCCGGTCGCTTCTTCGAGATCGTCCGGCAGGATCCCGTGCTCTCGCGGGTGAAGATGATCGCCGAGCCGTGGGACCTCGGCCCCGACGGCTATCTGCAGGGCGCGTTCCCGCGTGGCTTCGCCGAGTGGAACGGCCGCTATCGCGACGCCGTTCGGCGTTTCTGGCGCGGCGACGACGGCCAGCTCGCCGAATTGGCGACGCGCCTTTCCGGCTCGAGCGATCTGTTCGCGCTCTCGGGTCGCGCGCCGCAGGCGAGCATCAACTTCGTCGCGTGTCACGACGGCATGACGCTGACGGATCTGGTCAGCTATTCGCAGAAGCACAACCTCGCGAATGGCGAGGAAGGCCGCGACGGTCCGCGCGACGACTCGCACAACTGGGGCGAGGAAGGGCCTTCGCGCTCGCTGCGCGTGCGCAAACGGCGGCAGCGCGCGCGGCGGAATCTGCTGGCGACGCTCGCGTTCTCGCAGGGCGTCCCGATGCTCTCGCACGGCGACGAGCTGGCCCGCACCCAGCAGGGCAACAGCAATGGCTACTGCCAGGACAACGAGATCACCTGGATGGATTGGGAGCTCGATGACGAGGCGCGCGCGCTGCTCGCGTTCGCGCGCACGGTGTTCGCGCTGCGGCGTGACAATGCGGTGTTCCGTCGCCGTCGCTTCTTCCGTGGCGAGTCGGTCGATCCCACGGGCACCGGCGACGTCACCTGGCTGCGACCCGACGGCTCGGTGACCACGCTCGCGCACTGGGAGAATCCGGATCGCAAGAGCATCGCGATGCTGATTCCGCGCGAGGCCGCCGACACGACCGACGAAGGGGGTGACGCGCAGGTCGCCGAAACGGCATTGCTGATCCTGAACGGGCACGCCCAGAAGCGAACCTACACACTTCCCATTCTGGGGCGCCCCGGCACCTGGCACGAGGTCCTCAACAGCGCCTGCGCCACACAGCGCCAGATCGACGACGCGCACTTCGGGCTGGCGCCCTGGTCGCTCGCGCTGTTGGTCTTCCGGGAACGCAGTTGAGCGCGGAGCGGCCGAATCTCCGCGCGCTCGCCGAGCGCCTGGGGATCGCGTCCTCGTACTGGGATCTCGTCGGTCGTGCGCGCCCTACGTCCGACGCGACGCGCGAGGCGCTGGCCCTGTCGATGCACTTCGACGGCTCGGACGAAGCCACCGCGGCGCGCGCGCTGCAGGGACTCGCAAGCGTCGAAGCGGACTCGCTGATCGATCCGGTTCTGGTGTGGCGCGAGTACGAAGCGGTCGTTCCGTCGCTGCCGCTCCGCCTGTCGCCGTCGCCCAACGCGCTCGACTTCGAGATCGAGGTGCGGACGGAGGATGGCGCGCTTCATCGCGCCGAGGGCCGCCTCGATCCGGATCTGCGCCGCGTCACGCTGCCGGTACGCCCGCCGATCGGCTATCACGAACTGTTCGTGCGCGTCGCGGGCCCGGGCGTGCTGCGCGAAGGTCGCCAGCGATTCATCATGGCTCCGCGTACCGCCTGCACACTGCAGGAGCGACTCGGCGACGCGCGCGTCTTCGGACTCTGGACGAATCTCTACTCGATCCGCAGCGCACGCAACTGGGGCTTCGGCGACTTCGGTGATCTCCGGGCGCTGATGCGCTGGTGTGGGTCGGTGGGCGGCGCGTTCGTCGGCTCGAACCCGCTGCACGCGATTCCGAATCGCGGCCTCGCCATCACGCCGTACAGCCCGTCGAGTCGGCTCTACCACAACGTGTTGTATCTCGATCTGCTGGCGGTCCCGGAGTGGGAAGCATCGACGGCTGCACGGGCGCGGTTTGCGGATCCCGTGTTCGCCGCGCGCATCGCGGCGTTGCGCGGCGCCGACACGATCGATCACGGCGCCGTGCTCGATGCGAAGCTGCCCGTGCTGCGGGATCTCTTCGCGACTTTTTGCGCGCAGCGCGCCTCGGGTGCGACAGCGCGCAGCGCGGCGTTCGACGCCTATCGGCGGCGCGAGGGCGAGCGACTGACCGGCTTCGCAACCTGGGAGGCGCTGGCCGCGCATTTCACGCTGCGTCCGGAACAGCCGGCGACGGCATGGCGTCGCTGGCCGCGCGCCTACCAGAGTCCCGATACCGCGGCCGTCGCGGCGTTCCGGCGCGAGCACGCGGATGCGATCGAGTTTCGCGCGTGGCTACAGTTCGAGGTGTCGGAGCAGCTCGCCGGGGTTGCCGCGAGCGGGCGCGACGCCGGCCTCGCGATCGGGCTCTATCAGGATCTCGCGGTGGGCTGCGCGGACGACTCGGCCGACACCTGGATGGCGCCGTCGCTGTTTGCGACGGGTGCCGCAGTCGGGGCGCCGCCGGACGACTACGCGCCCGAGGGACAGAACTGGGGGTTTCCGCCGCTCGATCCCCACGCGCTCCGAGCCGACGGCTACCGCTTCTTCAGCGCAGTGCTGCGCGCGAGCTTCGCCTGCGCCGGTGCGCTCCGCATCGATCACGCGATGGGTCTGCTGCGATTGTTCTGGATTCCGGCTGGCCGGCCGGGCAGCGAAGGCACCTACGTGTCGTATCGGCACGACGAGTTGCTCGGCGTGCTCGCACTCGAGAGTCGGCGGCACGCGGCGTTGGTGATCGCCGAGGATCTCGGCACCGTGCCGGCCGAGTTTCCGCCGCTGCTCGTCGACTGGGGGATCCTGTCGTCGTCGGTGCTCTACTTCGAGCGCGACGGCGCGCTGCCGCGATCCGCGCAGCGCATCTCGGCGCGTGCCCTCGCCACGGTCGAGACGCACGACCTGGTGCCGCTCGCCGGCTTCGCCGCCGGCCGCGACCTGCGCATCCGTCGCGCGGCGGGGCAGATCGGCGACGACGCCGCGCTGCTGGGCGCACTCGCCGAGCGGGCGAGCGACCACGCCGCCTGGCTCGCGCGCTTGCGCGAGGAAGGCTGCCTCGCGCCGGAGGCCGAGCCCGACGCGGTCGCGCTGGCGGGCGCGTTCCACGCGTTCCTCGCGCGCACCGCCGCGCCGCTGGTGGGCGCGTCGCTCGACGACCTCGCCGGCGAGACGGAGCCGGTGAACGTTCCGGGCGTCTCGGTCGAGCAGCATCGCAGTTGGTCCCGGCGCATGTCCGTCTCGCTGGAGCGGCTGCCCGAGACGGCCACCGCGCGGGCGGTGCTCGCGGCGCTCGAAGATCGCGCACGGCCCCCTCGGTGAAGCGAGCTGCCGGCTAGTATCCCGCGCGCTCGGCGGCTTCGCGTCGTGGCAGGGGGGAACATCGATCCATGAGTGCGACCACCGAGGTCGCAGCGCGCTCCGTCTGGGACGCCGACGCCATTGCGACGTCGGTGAAGCGGCTCGTCCGCTCCTTCATGGGCAAGCGCTGGAGCGACGCCACACCGCGCGACCTCTTCATCGCGCTGGCCTTCGCCAGTCGCGAGATGCTGATCGAGCGCTGGTTCGAGACGCAGGATCGTGTTCGCCAGGCCAATGCGAAGCGGCTCTACTACCTCTCGGTCGAGTTCCTGATCGGGCGCTCATTGCAGTCCTCGCTGCAAAACCTGGGCGTGCTCGACGAGGTGGAGCGCGCCTTCCGGCGTCTCGGTGTCGATTGGGAGGAGGTCGTCGAGGCCGAGCCCGACGCGGCGCTCGGCAACGGCGGTCTCGGCCGCCTGGCTGCGTGCTTCCTCGATTCGCTCGCGACCCAGGGCATGCCAGGCTTCGGCTACGGCATCAACTACGACTATGGCCTGTTCCGCCAGGCGATCGAGCACGGCCAACAGCGCGAATATCCGGAGGGCTGGCAGCGGCCGGGCGCCGCGTGGCTGATCGAGCGGCCCGAGCGCGCCTGCCTCGTTCCGGTGTACGGGCGCGCGGGGCGCCGCCCCGAGGACGGCGAGCCCACCGAATGGCGCGACTTCCGCGTGATCATCGGCGTTCCGCACGACCTGCCCATCGTCGGCTTCGGCGGTCGCACGGTGAACCACCTGCGGCTCTACTCGGCGCGCTCCGCCGACGAGTTCGACATCGACATCTTCAACCGCGGCGACTACCTGCGCGCCTTCGAACGCAAACTCGGCATCGAGCGCATCTCGAAGGTGCTCTATCCCTCGGACTCGAACGAGCAGGGCCGCGAGCTGCGACTGCTCCAGGAATACTTCTTCGTCGCCTGTGCGCTGCGCGACATATTCTCCGAGTACCGCGAGATCCATGACAGCTGGGACGCGCTGCCCGACAAGGTGGCGATCCACCTGAACGACACGCATCCGGCCTTGGCGGTCGCGGAGTTCATCCGCCTGCTGGTCGACGACAACGGTTTGCCCTTCGAGCGCGCGCTCGAGCTGGCGAATCGGAGCTTTGCCTACACCAATCACACGCTGATGCCGGAAGCGCTCGAGCGCTGGCCGAGTTGGCTGCTCGAGCGAGTCGTGCCGCGCCATCTGCAGATCATCGAAGCGATCAACGCGCGGCTGCTCGGCGAGGTCGAGGTTCGCTGGCCGGGCGACATCGAGCGCGTGCGCCGGATGTCGATCATCGATGAGGATCCGCAAAAACACGTCCGGATGGCGCATCTGGCGATCGTCGGCAGTCACGCGGTGAATGGCGTCTCGGCGTTGCATTCGGATCTGGTGAAGACGTCGCTGGTGCCGGACTTCGCGGCGCTTTGGCCCGCGAAGTTCCAGAACGTCACCAACGGCGTGACGCAGCGCCGCTGGCTGCTCCGCGCGAACCCACTGCTCGCGGACGCGATCACGCGCCGCATCGGGGACGGCTGGGTGCGCGATCTCGACGCGCTGCGCGCGCTCGAGCCCGCCGCCGACGACGCCGCCTTCAGGGCCGAGTTCCGCGCGGTGAAACGCGCCAACAAGGAGCGACTCGCGAAAGTCGTCGCACAGGTCGCCGGCGTACGCATCGATCCCGACGCGCTCTTCGACGTCCAGGTGAAGCGCATCCACGAGTACAAGCGCCAACTGCTGGCGGCGTTGCACGTGATCCACCTCTATCTGCAGATCGCCGACGATGGTCTTCAGCTCGATGCGCCGCGGGTGTGTCTGTTCGCTGGCAAGGCGGCGCCCGAGTACTTCATGGCGAAGCTCGTGATTCGGCTGCTCTCGAACGTCGCGGCGGTGGTGAACGCCGACCCGCGCACGACGGGCCAGCTGCGCGTCGCGTTCGTGCCGGACTATCGCGTGTCGCTCGCCGAGACGATCATCCCGGCCGCCGACCTGTCGGAGCAGATCTCGACGGCCGGCACCGAGGCGTCGGGCACCGGCAACATGAAACTCGCGCTGAACGGGGCGCTGACGATCGGCACGCTCGACGGCGCCAACATCGAGATCTGCGAGCACGTCGGCGCCGAGAATCTCTACATCTTCGGGCTGCGCACCGAGGAGATCGCGGACCTCCGCGCGCGCGGTGCCTACGACCCACGCGAGCGCTACCAGGCGAGCGAGCCGCTGCGACGCGTGCTCGATGCGCTCGGCTCCGATCGCTTCGCAGGCGGCGAACCGGGCGTCTTCGCTCCGATCTCGCAGAGCCTGCTCGAGCACGGCGACCGCTACTTCGTGCTGGCCGACTTCGCCCACTACGCCGCGACGCAAGAGCAGGTCGCGCGCGACTATCGCGACGCCGAGACGTGGTCGCGGCGCGCGGTGCTGAACGTCGCGCGGATGGGGTTCTTCTCCGCGGATCGCGCGATCCGCGAGTACGCCGCGCGCATCTGGCGTCTCGAAACGGTTCGCTGACCCGGCCTGTGGGGCGCGATTGCGCCGCTATAGTCCCGTGCTTCGCGGCTCCGGGGATGCCCCGTGATGTCGCGCTGGAGGATCACCGCATGCTTCGGTTCCGCATCGTAGGTCGTGCTGCCATCTCACTCGCGGTCCTGGCGCTCACGGTCGCCGGCTGTTCGGAGCCGAAGAAGGCGGGCGACGCGGCGTCGGTCGACCCCGACGACGGCATGGTGGCCGGCAAGATCGGGGGCGTGAACGTCACGGTTGGCGAAATCGATGCGTGGATCAAGGACCAACTCTTCAACCAGACGACGCGCGGCAAGAACGCGCTCAAGGTCTTCGAGGTGCGCAACCGCGCGTTCGAACAGATGGCCAGCGAGCAGGCGCTCGACGCGGAAGCGGCCAAGGCCGGCAAGGAACGCGACGCACTGCTGAAGGAAGAAGTCGAGAAGCGCGCCGCCGTTTCGGACGACGAAGTCCAGAAATACTATGAAGAGCACAAGGACCGTTTCCGCGGCATGCCGTTCGAGAAGGTGTCGCCTGCGGTCAAGCGACAACTGCTCGCCCAACGCCAGGTTACGGCGATGCAGGAATACGTCGGCGGCCTGCGCCAGACGCTCGGCTACGAGAACAAGCTGGAGCCCCCGCGCTTCGAGATCGCCGTCGGCACGAGCCCCAGCCAGGGGCCCGCGGACGCGGCCATCACGCTGATCGAGTTCAGCGACTACGAGTGCCCTTTCTGCAAGTCGGCCGAGCCGATCCTGAAGCAGGTCACGGAGCGCTACCCGACGCAGGTTCGCGTCGTCACGAAGAACTTCCCGCTCGACGCGCACCCGAAGGCGAAGCCCGCCGCCGAAGCGGCGATGTGCGCCGCCGAGCAGGGCAAGTTCCAGCAGTTCCACACCAAGCTCTTCGAAAAGGCGCCGCAGATCGACGTCGCGCTGCTCGCGCCGATCGCCGAGGAAGCCGGTCTCGACAAGGCCAAGTTCGAGGAATGCCTGACCTCGCATCGAACCGAGCCGATCGTGCAAGCCGATCTCGACGCGGGCAAGAAAGCAGGCGTGTCGGGGACACCGTCGTTCTTCGTGAACGGCGTGCCGCTCGCGGGGGGTCGCTCGCTCAACGATTTCGCGAAGGCGATCGACGACGAACTGGCGCGCCTCGAGCTCCCGATTCCCCCGCCGCTGCCGCCCGCGGCGCCGCCCACCGCGCGGATGATGCCACCCGGCCAGCCGCAACTCGTCGTGCCCGGTCCCGGCCAGCCGATGCCGCCCGGTCAGCCGATGCCGCCGGGCCATCCAATGCCGCCCGGCCAGATGATGCCGCCGGGCCATCCGATGCCACCGGCGATGCAGCCGGCTCCCGCTGCGGCCGTGCCCCCGGCGCCGAAGAACTAAGCCGCGGCAGAGGAGCCCGGCGTCAACTCGTCTGGCGGTCAACTCTGTGGGGCGGCCTTGGCGAGCCACTGCGCGAACGGACCTGCTGCGGCCTTGCAGAACGCGGCGTCGAGGTCGAAGCGCTCGAGCGCCTGATCGAGCGAGCGACCGCCGGTGGGCAACGGGTTGGCCCGAAAGAACGCCGCGACCTCGCGACGCCACTTCGGCCCGAGCACCGGCGTGGTCTCGACGAGCCGCGTCGCGAGCATCGGCGGCATCCGGTGGCGCAGCCGCGGCCAGCGCTTCTTCACGAACTCCCAGGTGCGCAGTCGTGCGGCGCGATTCGCGAGCAACCGCACCACCACGAACGCGACGTCCTGGGTCGGCACGCGATCGGTGAGGCAGAGCGCGAGCGCGCGATCGATCTGCTTCGGCGCGCGGAACTCCGCGAGGCCGAACAGGAAGCGGCGGCGCTCCTGGGGCGTAGCTGCGTGCTCGAACGCGCCGAGCATCGCGTCGAAGCGCGCGGCGTCGCCAGCGCGCGCGGCCAGCGTCACGACGGCATCCGCCAGGTTCGGGTCGATCGCGTCGCGGCGCGCGAGGTACGCGTCGAAGCGTATCGCCGCGCTCGCGAGCACGGGCGGCCAGTCGGCGATCTCGCCGAGTAGCCCGATCAGCACGGCGCGTCGCAAACGCCGATCGTCGGCTTCCGCGGGCCGCGTGTCCCACCCGAGTTCGAGCAGCGCGGGGCCGAAGGTCGCCGCAATCCAATCGTGAAACTGCTCGGGCAGCGCGCCGCCGGCTTCGGCGGCGAGTCGATCTTCGAGGAACGCGAATGGCCCGCGCAACGTGAGCAATACGTCGGGCTCCTCTTCGCGGGCCAACGCAGTCGCGAGATCGAGGAAGCTTTCGACACCCGCACGCCCCGCACGCACGAGCGCCCACTGGTGATCGACGAGCCCCATGCGCTCGACCGCGGAGAGCATCGGCAGATTCTCGGCCAGCGCGCGCAGGCCCGCGGCATCGTGCAGTGGTCGGAAGAAGCCGCCTTCGTCGGCGTTGCCGTACAGGAAGCTCGTCTCGCCGGCGCCGAGGTCGACGCGCGCGGTCGCACTCGTGATCAGCTTTCGGACGATCCGCGCACGACCGCGCGCGTCGCCGACGCGACCGACCCAGGGGATCATCCACTTCTGATTGGAGGCTGCGCCGCTGCGTTCCGCGTCTGTCGACTTCGCTCGGCTTTGCCTCGTTGCGCGCAGCCCGCGGGTGCTTGCCGCGAATCGCTCCTGCCGTAGCGAGAGCACCGTGCGACCCTTCGAACGTCCGCGCCGCAGCGACAGCACCGGGTGTCCCTCCTGCTCGATCCAGCCGCGCACCATCGGCTCGACCGGCTCGCCGGCCGCTTCCCCGAGCGCACGCCACAGATCCGCGGCTGTCGCGTTCGACTCCTTGTGCCGGCGGATGTACGCGCGCACACCCTTCTGGAAGGTCTTCGCGCCGAGGTAGCGCTCGATCATCCGCACCACGGACGCGCCCTTCTCGTAGGTGATCAGGTCGAAGTTCTCGGTCGCGTCGTTCGGTGTGCGCACCTCGCAGTGGATCGGGTGCGTGTGGCGGAGCGCGTCGAGGCGCAGCGCGGCCGCGCGGTGATGCTGGAAGTCCTGCCACATCTTCCACTCGGGACGCCAGCCGTCGACGATGTGGAACGCCATCCAGGTCGCGAACGACTCGTTGAGCCACAGATCGTCCCACCACGCCATCGTGACGAGATCGCCGTACCACATGTGTGCCAGCTCGTGGCAGATCACCTCCGCGGCGCGCTTCTTCTCGGCGAGCGTTGCGGCGGCCGGATCGAGCAACAGCAGACTCTCGCGGAAGAAGACCGCGCCGGCGTTCTCCATCGCGCCGGCTTCGAAGTCGGGAGCCGCGACCAGATCGAGCTTCGCGTACGGATAGGGCAGGCCGAACCAACGCTCGAGGCGCAACAGGCACTCGCGTGCGGCTTCGAGCGCAAAGCCGGTGAGCTTGCCCTTCCCGGGCACATGCCAGATGCGGATCTCGGTGGGGCCGCAGCGGGTCGCAACCGAGCGCTCGAAGGGACCGACCGCGAGCGCGACGAGGTAGGTCGACAGCGGCGGCGTCTCGGCGAAGTGTACGGTCTTCCGGCCGCCCTTGCGCTCTTCTTCGCGGGTCACCGGAGAGTTCGAAAGCACCGCGTGCGAGGCGCGCGTCGTCACCGCGATCCGGAAGCGCGCCTTCATCGACGGCTCGTCGAAACACGGGAAGAAGCGCCGCGCGTCGGCGGCCTCGAGCTGCGAAAGCGCGTAGCGGTTGCCGTCGGCGCTCGCGGCGTAGAGGCCGCGCAGGTTGTCGCGAAGCTTGCCGGTGAACGAGAGCTGCAACTCGACCTTGCCCGGACCCACCGGACGCGTGAGTTGCAGCGCGACGGTCTCGCTGTCCGGGCGCAGCAACGCGCGCGCCGCGAGCACGCCTTCGCTGCTTGCTACGCGCGCCTTCGCGATGCGCAACTCGGCGGCATGCAGCTCGATCACCCGCACCGACGTGTGCAACAGGACGGCGATCTTCAGCTCCCCGCTGTATTCCGGACCGCGCTCGGGGTCGACGTCGATGTGTAGGTCGTAGTGGGTCGGGATGACGTCGGCTGCGAGGCGATGGCCTGCCCGGCGCCGCGCGCCGGCCGATCCGCGGTCGTTCAAGGGGACTCCTCCAATCCGATGTAGAGGGCGCGGCCGATTCCTGCGGCCGGCGCGGAGACAATGAGCAGGGGGCGCATGATAGGGGACAGTCGCTGCGCGCCTCGTCCATCGCGACGGGGGACTTCCCCCGCGAGCACGAACCAGCCTAGTATGCGTGACTGCCAAGGAGGTCCCCGATGCACCGCTCCCGCTCGATGCTGATCACGATCGCCGTCATTCCGCTGCTCGCGGCCCCGCAATGTCCGGGGCCCAAGCAGGTCGATGTCACGCTCGCGAACCTCGACCAGCCGGTGCGTGTGCGCATCGACGGCATCGGGGTCCCCCACATCTTCGCCGAGAGCGACACGGACATGGTGCGCGTCCAGGGTTTCCTCCACGCACGCGAGCGCTTCTGGAAGATGGACATCACGCGGCGCGAGGTGGAGGGCAAGCTGGGCGAGATTTTCGGGCCGGACCGTCTCGACGACGACATCCAGATGCGCGCGTTCGGTCTGCATCGCGCCGCCGCCCGTTCGCTCGCCGCGCTGACACCGCGTGAGCGCGAAGTGCTCGACGCCTACGCCGACGGCGTGAACCAGTGGATCGCGGCTGTGCAGAGCGGCGCCGCGACGCTGCCGCCCGAGTACACAGAATTGGAGCTGACCGCATCCAGTTTGCGCACCTGGACGGCTGCCGACACGCTGACGATCGGCAAGGGAATCGCCGCGAATCTCTCGCTCGACATCGACGCTGGGCTCGTCGAGAAGCTGCAGGCGTATTGCGATGCCGGCGACATTGCGGTTCCGCCGTTCGACGGCGCCACGTTGTTGTTCCAGGACGTCCAGCGCTTCGCGCCGATCGATCCCGCCAGCACGATTCCCGACGCAACCGGCGGCAAGCCGTTCACCGACGCGCCGCTGTCGCCGATCGCGTGCTCCGCGCTCGATGGACAGGTCGCCGCCGCGAAGCGCTTCCGCGAGAAGGCCGAGAAGACACCGCTGCTCGCCTCGGCGATGCAGCGCCGCGAACGGGAGATCGGCAGCAACGAATGGGGCGTTGCCGCGACGAAGTCCGTGGGCGGCGTTCCGATCATCGCCAATGACCCGCACCTTTCGCTGAACACGCCGTCCGAGTTCTACGAGAATCACCTCGTCGTTGCGAGCGGATCCCGTCGAGGGCGCCATGAACGTCTCGGGTGTGACCTTCCCCGGCGTACCGTTCGTGATCCTCGGCCAGAACGAGCACATCACGTGGGGTGCCACCACCAACCCGATGGACGTGACGGATCTGTTTCGCGACAAGATCGTGAAGGGTCGCGACGATTGCCGCGGGGCGAATGGCAAGAAGCAGACCTATTGCATCGAGAGCGCCGGCCAGCTCCACCCGCTCACGCTCGAAGTCGTGCTGCCCTACCTGCTGAACACTCCCGACGACGGCGAGACCGACAACCTGGAGAGCGCAGATCTCGGAATCTCGGATCCCGGGGCGATCTCGATCACGGTGCCGTGGCGCAGCTTCGCTCCGGTCGTCGACGTGGATGACACCGCGGTCTTCGTCGATCCCGACGTCACCGAGTCGAAGTGCCTGACGCTCCAGTACACCGGATTCCAGGCGACCGGCGAGGTGCGCACGTTCCGGCTGTGGAATCGCGCCAAGAATCTGGCCGCGTTCCGTACCGGTCTCGATCAGTTCGACGCGGGCGGCCAGAACTGGGCGTATGCCGACGCCGAGGGCAACCTCGGCTACTTCTCGAGCGCCGAGTTGCCACTGCGCGTAGATCTCGAGGCGGGCCATGTCGTGGGCCTGCCGCCGTTCTTCGTTCGCGACGGAATTTCCGGCGACAACAACTGGATCGAGGACCCGACGCGCTCGCAGGGACAAGCCATCCCGTTCGCGATCCTGCCCTACGACGAGATGCCGCAGACGCTGAACCCGGCGAATGGCTTCTTCTCCAACGCCAACAACGATCCCGCTGGCACCTCGCTCGACAACGACATGCTGAACCAGCGCCGGCTCTCGAACCCGGACGCGATCTACTACTTGTCGGGCGGCTATGACGAGGGTCTGCGCTCGGGACGCATCACGCAGCTGGTGCGCGATCGGGTGAACGCGGGTGTGCCGATCTCGATCGAAGACATGAAGCGCTTCCAGACCAATACGCAGGAACGCGACGCGGAGCTGATGACGCCGTTCGTGCTCACGGCCTTTGCGAACGCGTCGGCGCCCGGGGCGCCGACGGAGCTCAGCACGCTCGCGGCCGATGCTCGCATCGTGGAGGCGATCGGTCGGCTCACCGCGTGGGATTTCTCGACGCCGACGGGAATCCCCGAAGGTTGGGACGCGAGCGACGAGCTCGGCGTGCGCAGTGAGATCGTTCCGCCCGCGGAGATCTCGGCGAGCGTCGCCGCGACGATCTACAACGTCTGGCGCGCGAAGCTGATCAAGAACGTCATCAACGCGCGGCTGACTGCGCTCGGTGTCCGAAGTGTCGGCGCAGGCGATGGGCTGAAGGCCGTTCATCACCTGCTGTCTCGAGTGCCATTCACTGGTGTCGGAAACTCCGGCGTCGATTTCTTCGCGGAGCCGACGGCGCTCTCGGCGGAAGCGCGGCGCGACGTCGCGATCTTGACGGCACTGGGCGCCGCACTCGATTCGCTCGCCTCGACCAGCTACGCGGCCGCCTTCGCGAACTCGACGAACCAGGACGACTACCGCTGGGGCAGGCTGCATCGGAAGACCTTCAGCCACGAACTCGGCGGGAACTTCTCGCTGCCGCCGTACGCCGGCTTCGAGGATCTCGCACCGGACCTGCTCGGTCTCTCGCGCGACGGCGGCTACGAGATCGTCAACGCCTCGGGTTACAGCGCGACGGCCGACGGTCCCGACGCCTTCCGCTTCGGCGGCGGACCGGTGCGTCGTTACGTCGGAATGGCGAACTTTCCGTCGTCACCGGCGGGAAGCGTCGTCGGCTACAACACGATGCCGAGCGTGGTCGGCGATCCGCCGAACACCAAACAGATGCGCTTCTGGCTCACCGGCGATCAGCACCCGGTGCAGATGAGCGAGGATGCGATCAAGCCGCAGACGACGCGGATCGAGAACTTCTCGTCGCCGGCGGAGTAGGAGCCGGGTCGTCGTTCGGTGGGGCGGTGATCGCCCTACACCAGTTCGAGATCTCGCCGCTCTGCGACCGGCTCGCCGCATCCTGCACCGCAAGGGCGAGCGCTGCGAAGTTCGTGAGATCCCGTCCAGTCGCGCGGTCACCGACTTGCGGCGGAGGAGTCGCGTCGGGACGTTGCCCGCGATCGCGGACCGCAGCCGCGCACCTGACTACGCGCGCCGCCCCAGGTAGCCGAGCACCGCGCGCGCGATCTCGCCTTCGATCTCGGCGGGCGGCACCAGATCCGCTGGCTCGATGACCGCCGCGTGCACCAGCGACTCGACGATGCGCAGCACCACGTAGGCGGCGAGATCGAGATTGCGCGGCGCGATCCGGTTTCGGTGCAGCGCGAGCAGGTCGCGCACCTTGGCGAAGATGTTGTGATCGATGGCTTCCACGCCCGCGAAACGATCGTGGCCCTGCAGCTCCGTTTCGAGCACGCGGTGCAGCTCGGGATCGACGCGATGCGCGTCGAGCGTGGCTCGAATCAGCGCGCGCACCGTCGCCTCGAGCGAACGCTGCGACGCGCCCGCGAGCGCGCCATCGAGCACCGCGAGCAGCTCGTAGGCATGGCGTTGGTGCAGCGCCGCGACGAGCGCGTCCTTGTTCGGGAAGTATTGGTACAGCGAGCCGACGCTGACACCGGCGACCTCGGCCACGCGGTTGGTGTTGGTGCCCGCCAAGCCGCGTCGTTTCAGGACGCGAGCCGTGGCGCCGAGAATCGCTTCGACGGTGTCTCGCGAGCGCTCCTGCCGCGGGCTCTTACGCGCCGCGATTGCTGCGATTTTCACGGAACGGGGCATCGGGTCGGTCCTCATCTCGGAATGCGAGTCGTGAATGCGAGTAATAGCTCGTATTATTCGCAACGCCGCCCATGAGGAGTCCAGCGATGAGAAACGACCCGAAACTGCAGTCCCTGCTCGATCGCCTGCACGCCGCCGCGAAGGGCGACGTCTGGCACTTCCTGCGCGCGGCTCCGAGCATGGCCGCCGGCTTTCTGCGCGGCGGCGGTTCCGGTGCCTTCGAGGCCCTCGCACCGCATTTGCGCAACGCCTTCATCCCCGTTTCGCCCGAGGCGGGTCGTTTCCTGTATCTGACGGCCCGCGCGATCGGCGCACGGAACGTGGTGGAGTTCGGTACGTCGTTCGGAATCTCGACGCTGTACCTCGCCGCCGCGCTGCGCGACAACGGCGGCGGGCGCGTCATCGGCACGGAGCTCGAGGCGAGCAAACACGAGCGCGCGTGCGCGCATCTCGCCGAAGCGGCCCTCGACGCGTACGCCGAAGTGCGGCTCGGTGACGCGCTGCAAACACTCGCGCGCGACTTGCCCGATTCCATCGACCTCGTGCTGCTCGACGGCTGGAAGGATCTCTACGTCCCGGTGCTCGAGCTGCTGACGCCGCGGCTGCGGCCGGGCGCGGTCGTGATCGCGGACAACGTGCTCACGTTCAAGAAGACGCTCGCCCCGTTCGTGGCGAGGATGCAGTCGGGCCGACACGGATTTCAGTCCGTGACGCTGCCCTTCCGCACGGGCTTCGAGTACTCCGTTCGTCTCGCGAATGGAGCCGCAGCGTGAGCGGGTCCGGACGGCCGAAGCGTTGAATTCCTGAAGGGCGGCTTCCAGCCGTTGCCGAGCGCGGTACGATGCCGTGATGGCGCACGACCTCGTGATCCGGAGCGGCCAGATCGTCGACGGAACCGGCACGCCCGGCTTCGCGGGCGACGTCGCGGTCGACGGCGATCGCATCACCGCGGTGGGCCACGTCGCGGCGCGCGGCGTGCGCGAGATCGACGCGTCGGGGCGCCTCGTCACGCCCGGCTTCGTCGACTTCCACACCCACCTCGACGCGCAGCTCGGCTGGGACCCGCTCGCCACCTCTTCGTGTTGGCAGGGCGTCACGACCGTCGTGATCGGCAACTGCGGCGTCACCTTTGCGCCGGTGAAGCGCACCGATCATGGCTGGCTCGCCGAGATGATGGAGTCGGTCGAGGACATCCCGGCAAAGAGCATCCTCGACGGCATTCCGTGGAACTGGGAAAGCTACGGCGAGTTCCTGGGCTGGCTCGGCAGCACACCGCTCGGCGTGAACGTCGGCGGCATGGTCGGCCATGGCGCGGTCCGCTACTACGCGATGGGCGAGCGCAGCCTCGATCCCGAAGCGGTGCCGACGGCCGGCGAACTCGCGCAGATCTGCGCGAGTGTGGACGAAGCACTTGCGGCCGGCGCACTCGGCTTTTCGTCGTCGCGCACGTTGCGCCACACCGTGCCCGACGGCCGGCATGTGCCGGGAACCTTCGCGGCGCGCGAAGAGCTGCTGGCGGTGGCCGACGTGATGCGGCGTCACGGCCGCGGGATCTTCGAAGTCGCGCCCCGCTTCGACGGCGAGGGACCGGCGTTGCCGCGCGTCGAGAGCGAACTCGCCTGGATGCGCGAAGTCAGCGTTCGTTCGGGCCGTCCGCTCACCTTCAATCTCACCCAGGTACGAACGATGGGCGAGCACTGGCGGCGCGCGATCGATCTCGCGCAAGAAGCGAATGCGAACGGCGCGCAGCTGCGGCCGCAGACTTCGCCGCGCTGCATCGGGCTCCTCACCGGCATCGCGCACCGCACGCCGTTCGATCTGCACGCCGGCTGGCGCGCGTTGCACGCGCTGTCGCTCGAGGAACGTCTCGTGGCGCTGCGCGACCCGGTGCGTCGCGCGGCGCTCGTCGCCGAAGCGAAGGACGACCGCGCCGGGCTCGACGTCTTCTACCTGCTGAACGGGCCGGATGGTCGCGCGCGCTACGACGCCCGGCCCGAGGACAACCTGGTCGCGATCGCGGACCGGCGCGGTGTCACGCCGGCCCTGGCCTTCATCGAGCTCGCGCTCGAGACCGAGGGCCGGCTGCTGTTCTCGATGCCGATCCTGAATCAAGACGCGGCGGCCGTCGGCGCGATGCTGGCCGGGCCGGTCGTGATGATGGGCCTCGGCGATGCGGGCGCGCACTGCGGTCTGACGATGGACGCGAGCGCGCCAACCTATCTGCTCAGCTACTGGGCGCGCGATCGCGGCGCGCTCTCCGTGGAAGAAGCCGTGCGCCGGATCACCACCGACACTGCACAGACCTTCGGCATCGCGGAGCGCGGCGAACTCCGCGCCGGCGCGTTCGCCGATCTGAACGTGATCGATTTCGACGCGCTCGGGCTGCCGGTTCCCGAGTACGTCCACGACTTCCCGCACGGCGCAGGCCGCTTCCGCCAGGGCGCCTTCGGCTACGACGCGACGGTGGTCAACGGCCGCGTCTTCATGGAGCACGGACGCCACACGGGAGAGATCGCGGGTCGATTGCTGCGCGGCGGCGACTGAGGCCGTTCGCGTTGCTGCTTCGCTGTCACCACGCGGGGACGCCCCGCATTGGAGGGTTCCGAGATGACGGTCCTACGCTGGATCTTTCGACTCGTTCTCGGCCTCGCTCTGTTGATCTGTGTTGCGTTCTTCGGCGCGCGATTCCTCGATGGCCCGCTCGGGCCGATTCCCGGCGGCGCGCTCGTCAGCGGTGTGCTGGTGACCGGGCCCGTAGGCGACTGGAGCTTCGCGAAGGACGTGCCGGAGATCGCGCTGCAACTCACCTCGCAATCGCGGTCGCGCACGACCTGGATCCTCGTGTCGGGCGGCAAGGCGTACATCCCCGCCTCGACCGAGTACCCGCCGGGCAAGACGTGGCACAAGAAGGCGCTCGAGGACGGACGCGCCACACTTCGCATCGACGGCAAGCTCTATCCGGTCACGCTGACGAAGGTCGAGGATGCGGCCGTCGTGACGGCCGTTCGCGAAGTCGGCGCGACCAAGTACCCGAGGCGACCGGGCGGCGGCGCCTGGCTATTCGAGGTGACGTCGCGAAGCGGTGGCTGAGCGTCAGCGAGTCGCCGCAGGCGCGCCCGCGTCGACGAAGCACGCGTCCGGCTTCGCGGGTCGATCGATCAGCCCGAGTTCGCGCAGCTGCAGCCCGAGCTGTGTCCAACGTTCGAGCGACATCGCGCCGACCCCATGCTGCATCGCGAACGCGTCCTCGATCAGCGGCTTCTGCGCGTCGGCGCCGAGCCGGAATGTCTCGCCGTCCATCTCCTTGTTGAGGGCGCCCATCGCGGCGTTCGCCTGGGTGGGATCGTCGAGGTAGCCGCGCCAACCCTCGCGCAGCGCGGCGACGAAGTCGGCGACGCGCTGGGTCTCGCTGCGCGCGCGGGCGCCGGTCGTGATGACGACCGCCGCGTACGGGTTGAAGCCGGACTCCGCGATCAGGAACACCTGCGGATCGGCGCCCTGGCGGCGCGCGGCGATCGGCTCGGCCGTCACGAAGACCTGCTGCGCCATCGTGTTGTCGGTGAGGAATGGCGCGATGCTGAAGCCGTACGGGACGATCTTCATCTTCGCGAGATCGAAGTGCTTCTCGAAGAACTTCAGATACGCGACGCCGGGTTCGACCGCGAGCGTGCCGCCGGCGGCGAACACGTCGGGCAGCGACTGCAAGCCGCGCGAGGCGTGCACCATGATGCCCTGCGGATTGGTCTGGTAGGTGGCGAACACCGCGACGATGTCGGTGCCGCGATCGCGCGCCAGCATCACTTCGTCGGCGGCTGCGATGCCGAACTCCACCTTGCCCGCTTCGACCATCTGCACGACCGGCGCGCCGGGCCCCCCGGTGATCTCGAGCTTCAGCCCGCGCTTCGTGAAGGCGTCGCTTCGCTGCGCTTCGTAGAGACCGCCGAACTCGGGCTCCGGCTTCCAGTTGAGCGCGACCGCCACCTTGCCCGCCGCGGCTCGCGTCGCAGCGTCTTCGCCGCTGCAACCGGCGCTCGCGAGCAGCGCCGCCACGGCCAGCGCGAGCAGAAGATCGGGTCGATCGGGTCGCCTCAAGAGTCGTTCTCCTGGCTGTTCCAGTGACGCAGTGCGACTTGGCTGGTGACGTTCACCGCTGCAAATAGCACGAGTCCGAGCGCGGCCGCGTGCAGCACCGCCGCAAAGACCAGGTCGGTGCGCTGCTGCCGCATCGCTTCGAGTACCACGACGCCGAGCCCGCCGCCGCCGACGAACTCGCCGACGATCGCGCCGATCACGGCGAGTCCCGCGGCGATGCGCAGCCCCGTCAGCACGTTCGGTAGCGCCCACGGCAGCGACAGTTTCCAGAGCGTCGCAGCGCGGTTGGCACCATAGAGGCGGAACAGGTCGCGCAGCGCGGGATCGACCGACAGCAAGCCGGCCAGCGAGTTCGCGATCACCGGGAACACCGAGACGATGAACGCCGCCGCGACCACCGCTCGCATGCCGTAACCGAACCAGATCACCAGCAGCGGCGCGATCGCGACGATCGGCACGATCTGGAAGAAGATCGCGTACGGGTAGAAGGCGCGCTCCACCCAGCGCGACATCGAGAGCGCGATCGCGACGAGCAGCCCGACCACGATCGACATGGCGAGCCCGATCACCACCGCCTGCGCGGTCATCGCGAGTGCTGGCAGCAGCGTCGAGGAATGATCCAGCGCAGCGCGCGCGACGGCGGATGGTGTCGGCAACAGCAGTGGCGAGATGCCCGCTGCGCGGATTCCGAACTCCGCCGCGACGGTGGTCAGCACGAAGGTCGCTGCGGGCGGCAACATGTTTTCGAGCAAACGTCGGCGAGCAGCGCTCATGATCTGCGTTCCCGCGTAGCGAGCCAACGGCGAGCGGCGAGGCTCATGAGGTTCGCAGTGCTTCGTAGAGCACGCTGGTTTCGCGGGCGAAGCGGGCGTCGCCGCGCAGCGCCGCGTCGCGCTCTGCGGGCAAGTCGAGCGCGTGCTCGAGCACGACGCGCGCAGGCCGGCGCGTCAGCACCACGGCGCGCTCCGCGAGGAACGCGGCTTCGGCGATCGAGTGGGTGACGAAGAGCACCGTCGTGCCCGTCGCGGCCCACAGCGCGCGCAGCTGGTCGTCGAGATCCTGGCGGGTGATCTCGTCGAGCGCAGCGAACGGTTCGTCGAGCAGCAGCAGCCGCGGCTCGGTCACCAGCGCGCGCGCCAGCGACACGCGCATCCGCATCCCGCCCGAGAGTTGCGCAGGATGACGCCGAGCAGCGTCGGCGAGCCCCACCTGTGCGATCGCGCGCTCCGCGGCGTCGCGTCGCTCGCCGGCCGCACGGCCTTGCAGTTCGAGCGGCAGCGCGACGTTGTCCTGCACGTTCCGCCACGGCAGCAGGTGCGCGTCCTGGAACACATAGGCGAGCGCGTTCTTCGGCGCCTCGCCGCCGCCGTCCCCGAACTCGATCACGCCGGCATCGGGCACGTCGAGCCCGGCGATCATGCGGAGCAGCGTCGATTTTCCACAGCCCGAGGGCCCGAGCATCGCGACGAACTCGCCGGCCGCGATCGCGAGATCGACGCCATCGACCGCGACGACGTCGGCTTCGCCCGCGCTGCAGAAGACCCGGCGAGCGCCGCGCACGGAGACGGCGAGGCCCCGCGCGGCGGGTTGAAACGCGGAAGCAGCCATCCGTGCTCGGCTAGTCCGCAACGCCCGAGCGGCGTGCCGCGGCGAGCGCGTCGACCGCGTCGATGCGGCGCACCGCGCTCGCCAGCTCGGTCGCGAAGGCGCGGCGCTTCTCGTCGAGCGCCGCCGGATCGGCGCCGCCCGCGCCGAGCAGCTTGCGATTGTCGGCGAGTCGCAGCGCCGTCTCGAAGTAGCTCTTCGAAACCGACTCTTCGTTGTGGATGCGTCGCTGCAGCACCCACTGCTTGCCGAGCGCGAGCGAGCGGTCGAGAAGTTCCTTCTTGTCGACTGCCTTCTCGGTGCCCCAGCGCAGCAGCACTTCGGCCAGCACGCGGTACGACTCGAGGAACGGGCGCACCGCGCGGTGCGAAGACAGCGGGCGGAAGCGGCGCACCAGCCCGAACACGTCCTCGGCGCCGCCGGCGAGTCGCTGTTCCCACTCCGGGTCGTGGTAGGCGACCTCGCTCCGGAGTTCGGCCAGGAATCGCTCGCGATCCGGGAAGAAGAACTCGAACTTCAGCAGATCGCGCAGCGCGAGCGCCTCTTCGTAGAACGATTGCACGCGATCGGAGGAATCATCAGCGACACCGATGAGAGCCAGCTCGGCAATCGCGCCGGTGATGAAGAAATGGATCACCGCGTTGCGGTAGTAGGCCGCCGCCAGATGCGCGCCGTCGGCGATCCGGTAGACGACCTCCGGTCCCTCGTCGAAGCGCGTGACGACGTCGCTGCGCACGAGTTCGTCGAGCGCTGCGGCGACGCCTTCGGAGGAGTGCAGGTCGAAGGCTCCGAAGGTGGGCAGTTTCTTGCGCTCGACGTACTCGACGATGCGCTCGAGCGAGCGGACGATCTCCTCGAGCGACAGCGCCTGATCGCCGACGCCCAGCAGCGCGAGCGTCACCAGCGACGTGGTGCTGACGGGCGTCACTTCGTTGATGCGGACGCAGGCCTCGAAGGCGAGCTTCTGGATCGCCAGGTTGTCCTCGTCGGGATTCGGCTCCGCGTTCGGGTCGGGTGCGCCGAGCGCGCTCGCGAGCGAGAGCGGTTCACCAAACCGGATGTGGATCTCGCCGTAGCGCCGCAGCCGCCGCAGGATGCCGAGGAACCAGCCGAAGCTCTCGGCTTCCTTCTTCGCGCCGCGTTGCTCGGCCACGTAGTCGCCGACGTCCTGGATCTGGTCGTACGCGATCGACACCGGGATCAGGTAGACGTCGTCGCTCTTGCCGCGCCGATAGGCGTCGACCACGTACGCGAGCATCCCGTACTTCGGCGGCAGCAGCTTGCCGGAACGCGAGCGACCGCCTTCGATGTACCACTCGAGCGAGAAGCGTTTCTCGACCAGGTAGTCGACGTAGTGGTGCAAGACGAGCTTGTAGACCTCGTCGTCCTTGAAGGTGCGGCGGATGAAGAACACGCCGGCGCGGCGGAACAGCGGGCCGAGCGGGAAGAAGTTCATGTTGATGCCGCCGGCGGTGTGGTTCGGCGGCAGCCCGTTCTCCCACAGCATGCAGTGCAACGACGGGTGATCGAGATTCGAGCGGTGCGTCGGCAGGAACACCACCGGATAGCGCTGCGACAGCGCCGCGACCTGCTCGAGGCGCGCCTGGTCGTAACGCAGTTCGCGGTCGTAGCCGCGGGTGTACATGAAGCGGTAGAGCTGCGTCGCGAGGTCGATGGTGATGGGGTTGTGCGCGGCCGCGATCTCCTGCAGATCGCGCGACGCTTCCTTCGCGACGTCGGCTTCGCTGCGACCGAGACTGCGCGCGAGCCGCGCGATGCCGCCACGGAACGACGGGCGCGCGAGGATCTCCTCGCGGACGAGCTTCGGAACCTTGTAGCGGGCGCCGCGCAGTCGGCGCTCGGCGCGTTCGAGCGCGAGCTGCGCCTGGCGCGCGATGAACTCGTGCAAAGACGTCGAATCGCCGACTCCGGTGTCCGCCCCGCCGCGCCACCTCTCGCGCAACTCGGACAGCGGTGCCGGCTCGCCGGGCACGATGCGACACCGCTCTCGGTCGCGCGCCAGGATCAGTCGTTGGCGGCTGGCCGACGGATCGAAGGGATCGCCGCGCAGCAGCACGTCGCGCAGCCGCACGACGCGGGTGCCATCCGGTCGCTTCGGGGGAAGCCACACCACGCGGAGCGGTGCGAGCAGCGGGTCGTCGTCCTGCGCGACGGCAACCTGGAGTTCGTCGAGACCACCCGCGCCCCGTTTGCGCCCGCGCGACGGCGGGATCGCAATGCTCCCGGCAACTGTGTTGCCGGGATCGTGGCGGCGGATCCAGCTGTCGAGGATGCGCCGCTCGAGCGCGGTCGCGGCGTCGAGCAGGAACACCAGCCGTCGGCCGCGGGCATCGGGCCAGGGGACTTCGCCTTCGAACGGTCGATCGTGCATCGACGGCCATTCTATCGCGCCAGCGGCGCGGAGCGGCCGCGTTTTGCGCGTTATCGTCCACTCGCTGCAATGCCAACAGGAGACCGCGACGATGCCCCACGATCGACCCGACGATCGACCCTTCTGGCGCCGCGAGGCGATCGTGCTGATCGCGGTCGGGCTGCTGTGGCTGGAGTACGGGGCCGGGCACGGTCTCGTTTCGCTGACGCTCGCCGCGATTCCCGGATTTCTATTGCTGGCGTCGGGTGTGTCGAGCCTGCTCTGGCCCGGCGACGCGCGCGAGCGGCACTTCGGCGCGCTCGGCGGACTCGCGGGCATCGTGATCGGGTTGCTGTCGTGGAGCTGGCTCGGATTGTTCGGCGCCGTCGCGATGATCGCAGTCTCGACCGCGGCGTTCGCGGCGACCGGATTGCTCGCGCTGCGCGTGCAGGAAATCGAAGAAGACGTTCCCGACCCGGGTCGCAAGCTGCGCACGATTCTCGAAGTGGCACTCGACGAAGCGATCCTCGCGCAGATGACGCTGACCGCGCCCGCGCGCGCGTTGCGCGGCGACGGGGAGCGCGTCGCCGCCGAGGTCCACGACGCGCTCGCGCTGTACCGCGATCGCGGGTTCCTCGAGAAGCCCGAGACGTACCACCGCACGCCGCCGCCGCTCGAGGACGTCGACCTGCGACCGCGCCGCGTGCGCGGACTCGCGTTCGAGCATCTGCGCTTCGAGAGCGGCTACGAACCGCACGACGGCGAGCCGGGTCGCGATCGGTATCTCTCCTACGTGCCGCCCCGCACGAGTCACGCCTGGGTGCTGCGTCGCCCGGAAAGCCAGAAGCCGTGGCTGATCTGCATTCACGGCTATCAGATGGGCGTTCCGCTGGTGGACTTCGGCGCGTTCCGTCCCGAGTGGCTGCACCACCAGCACGGTTTGAATCTGATGCTGCCGGTGCTTCCGCTCCACGGCCCACGCAAGATCCGCAAACTCTCGGGCGACGGTTTCCTCGCCGGTGACCTGCTCGACACGGTGCACGCGCTGGCGCAGACCGCTTGGGACTTGCGGCGCATCGTGTCGTGGATCCGCGCGCAGGGCGCTACGCAGATCGGAGTCTTCGGGCTCTCGCTCGGCGGCTACAGCACCGCACTGCTGTCCTGCTTCGACGAGCACCTCGCATGCGCGATCGCCGGCATCCCGGCAACCGACTTCGCGCGGCTCTCGTGGCGACACGGCCCGCCCGATTCGCTGCGCCGCGCCGAGGAAGCGGGCGTCGGGCTCGGCGAGACGGTGAACCTGAAGAAGGTCGTCTCACCGCTCGTGCTGAAATCGCGGGTCGCGCACGAGCGTCGCTACATCTTCGGCGCCAGCGCCGATCAGTTGGTCCCGCCGGATCAGGTGCGCGATCTGTGGCGCCACTGGGAGCGTCCGAAGATGCTCTGGTACCCCGGCGCTCACGTGACGTTCCCCGCCCACCCGCAGGTGCGCCGCTTCATCGACGACGCGCTGCGCGAATCCGGACTGGTCAGCTAGCCGTCCTGATGGACCTCGCCGCTCGCCGTTGGCTCGCTACGCGGGACTCGTCCTGATGGACCTCGCCGCTCGCCGTTGGCTCGCTGGGCGGGAGCGCTAGCGCATCAACTGCGCTCGCCTGAGGCGCGATCCGGCGGCGCCAGCGCGTCCTCGTCGAGCAGCGGAAAGAGGTCATCCTCGGCGTCTGACCCGGCGGCCGCCCAGCGATCCGGCGGGTCGAGTTCGAGATCGAGCTGCGCGTCGGAAACTTCCGGCAGCGCGCTGCCCGCCGCGATCGGTAGCGCCGCTTCGGCCAGGCTCGCTGCGATTTCGATCGTGCCTTCCGGGCACAGCGTGCGAGCACCGTCTGCGAGGTGTTCGTAGACCGACTTGTACTGGAGCGTGAGATCGCGAAGGCGTCGCGACGTCTCGCTGAAATGCTCCGAGACCTGGCCGCGATAGCGCGTGTGCTCGGCCTCGCTGCTGCGCAGCTGTTCTTCCAGCTCGCGCGCGCGCGCGGCCTCGCGGCGTGATCCGGCGCGCGCGAACAAGGCACCGACGAGGATCCCGACGAAAAGGCTTCCCGCTGCGGCCAACCAGAGCATTTGCGACTCCACCATGGTGATCTTCCCTCTCTTTTCCGACGGGACGCGCAGTCTAGGCGCAGAGTCGCCGTGTCGCGACCCGATTCTGGCTGTTGCCGAATCTGGACCGCGTCCAGATCGGAGTCTATGCTGCCGCCCGCTTTCCAACCAACCCACGCTTCTCGCAGGGAGGAATCTCAGATGACCATGGTCGGCCAGCCGGAGCCCGCATGGACCGCCACCGCGTATGTGAACGGCGAGCAGAAGACGATCTCGAACACGGACTACAAGGGAAAGTGGCACGTCCTCTATTGGTATCCGCTCGACTTCACCTTCGTGTGCCCGACCGAGATCAAGGGTTTCCAGTCGCTGCTCGATGATTTTGGCGACGACAAGGTCGAAGTGATCGGTGTTTCGACTGACTCGTTCTTCTCGCACAAGGCCTGGTTCGCGGATCGCAAGACCTTCCCGCAGGTGATCACGCACCCGGTCATCGCCGACACGAACCACGAAGTGTCGAAGACCTTCCATGTGCTCAAGGAAGATCAGGGCATCGCGTTCCGCGCGACCGTCGTCGTCGACGACAAGGGCATCGTCCGCACCGTCGCGGTGAACGATCTGTCCGCCGGCCGCAGCCCGCAGGAAACGCTGCGCACCGTGCAGGCGCTGCAGAGCGGTGGCCTGTGTGGAGCCGACTGGAAGAAGGGCGACTCGTTCGCGGGATGAGCCCTGCAAGCGGAGCGCGCAGCGAGCCGAAGGCGAGCGAAGCCCATCAGGCTCGCGGTGGAGTTCGACGCTGATGAGCGAACCCAGACTCGAGATGATCGACGGTCAGAACTGGGAGGCGTTCGTTGCGTCGCCGGCGGCCGTGCTGATGATCGGCAAGAGCGACTGCGCGGCGTGCGCCGCGTGGACGGCCGAGCTCGGAGCGTTCCTCGAAACCGACGAGCGATGGCGTCACGTGCGCTTCGGCAAGCTGCTGCTCGACAAACCGGGGCTGATTTCATTCAAGCGCGCGAACCCGTGGATCGCCGAGTTGCATGATCTGCCGACCAACGTGCTCTATGTGAATGGACACGAGACGAAGCGCTTCGCGGGCTCGGGTGTGGAGCGACTGGTCACGCGACTCGAACGTGGCGTCGGCGAGGCCACAGCGCCGATCTAGCCTCATGGACCTCGCCGCTCGCCGATGGCTCGCTACGCGGGAAGGCGGACCTCGCCGCTCGCCGTTGGCTCGCTACGCGGGCTAGTGCAGCAGTCTGCCGAGCGGGTGCGAGGACGCAGTCGGCTCGGATTCCAGGTACTCGAGCCGCCGTGCAGCCGCCTTCGTCTCGCGCAGCACGCGGGCGAGAGCAGTCGCGTGCGCGGCCCACTCTTCGGCTTCCGCAAGCGCCGCGCGAAGGGCGCTTTCCGCGTCGGCGCCGCGAAACTCGGGAATGCGGCTTCGCTTTCGATCGGGACGGAACATGCGTCGGAGCCAGGTCGCCATCGCGACCTGATCGGCCGCGAGCTCGCCCGGCTTTAACGCGCTCAGGCGGCCGGTCGCACTCGCTCGGGGCGCCCGGACCAGGTCCACGCGACGCTCTCGCGACTCACGCCGAGCAGCGCACCGCAGAGCGCCTTCGGGTGCACGAAGAGATTGTCGGGCGCGGCGCCGGTGCGTTCGCCGGTCCAAGCCGACGGCGCGCATTCGAGTAGTCGCTCGCGCAGCGCGGCCGTATCGCGCGCTTCGGCGTAGAACATGTAGAGACTCGGGCCCTGGCGCCCGAAGAAGCGTCCCATCGTCTTGCCGCGATCGAACGGCGTGATGACCTCGATCCGATCGAGTCGATCCGGGTCGAGGAACGCGAGCGTGCCTTCGTAGCCGTACGGGTCGGAGCGGATCGGCGCAAAGGTGTCGGCGTTCATCTCGAAGACGCTCGCCAACTGCCGCGCGGCGCGATGATGATGCTGATAGAGCAGCGTGGCTTCGTAGATCCGCGACAGCAGTCCCGCCGGCTGGCGCTTCTCGTCCTGCGTCAGCACGACGCGCAGCGCCGGCACACCCACCCACTCGCCGCTGAGCAGCACCTGATTGCCGTCGCGAACGTGATGGATCGCGCGCGCGTCGAGATTCGCCTGCGCTTCGGCGAGATCCCGCACCGCGAAGCCCACCGCGAAGATCGGCGTGCGGAAGCGCGAGATGAACTGCGCGGTCAGACCGATGCCGTGCGGGTCGATCAGCTCGAGCTCGCTCTCGCCGACGCGCAACACCGAGCGCCGTGCGGCGAGCGACGCCACGCGATCCTCGCGCACGATCTCGGCGTCGAAGAGCCGCTGCCAGCACCGCACCGCTGCATGGCGGTCCGGCACCGCAAGCACGATCCGATCAATGCGTGTAATCATGGCGACGATCCTAACAAAAGCGACCGATGTGACAGGAGCCCGGCGTCAACTTGTCTGGGCATGCGCTCGTTGCGGCGCGAGGAGGATCGATGAGGACAGCTCGCATTGCGCTCCACGCTCTCGGGCTGCTCGCGATCGCCGCGTCGCCGAGCGCCGCGCAGGACGCGACGACGCGCACCGTCGTCGTGCTGCTCTTCGACGGCTTTGCCCCCGCGATCGTCGACGCGTTCCCGACCCCGTCGCTCGATCGGATGCGCCGGGAGGGCGCTGCGACGCATCACATGGAGCCGCCGTTCCCGACGATCTCGTTGATCAGCGCCGCGACGATCTCTACGGGCTGCTGGCCGGAGCACCACGGGATCGTGACGAACGTGTTCATCGACCCGGTGCGCGGCGTCTACGACCACGAGTCCGACGCCGATTGGCTCACCGGATGCGAGCATCTGCAACAAGCCGCCGAGCGGCAAGGCGTCCGCGCTGCGGCCATCGGCTGGATCGGTCACCACTCGACGACACGGGGGCCGCAGGCGACGTTCGTGGGTCCTGATGAGCGTTCGTGCAGCGACAATCCCGTGGAGCCCAAGGATCTCGTGCGCGCCGATGAAGTCGTGCGGCTGCTCGGCCTTCCGGCGGGCGAGCGACCGCGGCTGCTGCTCGCGTACTTCTGCGGCCCCGACGGCGCCGAGCATTTCACCGGGATGGACTCCGACGAAACGCGCCGTGCCGTCGAACAGAGCGACGCAATCATCGGTCGCGTGCTCGCGACGATCGATGCACTGCCCGAAAAGGAGCGCGTGACGCTCCTCGTCACCACCGATCACGGCATGGCGGAGGTCAGCCAGATCGTCAACGTGAAGCGCATCCTCGGCCGTAACGGGATCGCGGCGCGCAGCAAGTCCACCGGCACCACCTCGTTCGTGTATCTCGACGATCCCCGCGAGGCCGGCGCGGCGGCCGCGAAGCTGGCGGCCTACCCCGAGTTCGACGTTCTTCGGAAAGGCGCGCTGCCGCCCTATGCGCATCTCGGCGACGGTCCGCGCGTTGCCGATCTGATCCTCTCGGCCCATCCGCCGTACTTCATCGAAGACATGGACCGTTGGCCGTCATGGGCGCAGTGGCTCGGCGACTGGGGACCGGATTTCCTGTGGGCGCGCTTCTCGCTGAAGGCGAGCCATGGCTATCCGCCCGACACGCCAGGCATGCACGGGATCCTGTATGCGTGGGGCAGCGGAATCGCAGTCGGGCGCGACGTCGCGAAGGTCCGCGCGATCGACATTCATCCAACGGTGGCTTACCTGGTCGGGATGGAGCCGGGTCGCGACGTGGACGGCGACGTCGAGCGCGCCTTGCTCGCGGCCGATTCTACAAAGGCAGCGGCAGATCGCTGAAGCTTCGGCACATCCACGCTCCCGGGCTGCTGCTGCTGGCACCGTGCAGATGGCACGCGCCTTGCGATGGACATTCTCCACTAGGTTGCGTCGACAATCGTCACGCACGAAGAGGAGGATTCCCATGTTCAGTCGATCCTTGCTGGTGGCCATGTTGGGCGTGTTGTGTGTGGGCGGCGTTGCCACGGGCTGCAATCGCGCAGAAAATCCCGCCGAAGTCCGCGAGGATGTCTCCGCCGCGCGGAAGGAGGCGAACGAGAAGGTCGCCGAGGCGCGTGGCGCGGCAGCCGAGGCGACAGCCGAAGTGCGTCGCGACGTCGGCGACGAAGCCAAGGATCTGCGCGCCGCACAGCGCGAAGGCGCTGGCAAGTTGAATGACGCGAGTCTCGATGTGGCAATGGCCCGCATCGAAGGCGAGCGCAAGGTCTCGACCGAGCGCTGCGAAGCGCTGGCCGGTGACGAACAGACCGCGTGCAAAGCCTCCGCCGACGCGAAATTCGAGACGGCGAAGGCCCAGGCCGAGCGCTTCTTCGAGTAGCGCGCGGCTCGTCCGCCATCGATGCGACCAGAAGGAGATCGCAAATGCCTTCGAAGTCTCCGCGACGGAAATCGATCGAGACCCGCACGCAGGATACCGGCGAGCACCACCCGCGACGCAGGTCCGACACGCCTCAGCAATGCGACGAAGATGATTGCGCACCGCGCGATATCACCGACGTCGATGCGGATGTCGAGCGCAACGCGGCTTGCGAAGAAGAAGCGAGCCGTTCGCGTTTCGATCGCGCGTTCGAAGAATGGCAACAGCCGCGCCGTATCGATGACGTTGCGAGCGATGCCGCGGACAATCGAGTAGGCGGCAAGCCAATACGAACCGAACACTGAGGGAGGACCGACTCGTGGATCGCTGCGTGGTATGTGGGAACGTCTACGACCGAGCGTTCCGCGTCGAGACTGCGGATCATTCAACGTACGCATTCGACAGCTTCGAGTGCGCGATCCAGGCGCTCGCTCCGCGCTGTGAGCACTGTGCGTGTCGCATCATCGGTCACGGGGTCGATCGCGGCACCGCGATCTTCTGCTGCGATCACTGCGCGCGCGCATCGAGCAGCGATGCGGTGGACGCGTCGTCGATAGAATCGTTCCCGTGCTCCGACTCGCCGGCCTACGCGCCGTCCGCGCTCGCAGCCAACGCCCGGCCGCGGTCCCAGCGCGCACAGCGCCTTCAGGAGGGCAAGATCGGCTGGATTCTATTGTGGGCGATTGGTGTGCCGATCCCGTTGCTGCTGTTGATCTTCGCGCTGCGCGGTTGCACATGACACTAGTAGATGTCGATCCGCTCGAAGCGAAGCGAAGAAATGCTCGTGCAATCGGAAACGCTGTCAGAGTGGACCGCGGCAATCGGCCATTCGATCCTTGCGCGGACCGGCGGGTGATCTGAAGCGGAGCACACCGTCCGCAATGAAGCGTGCCCGGGACGCCCCGCAACGCGACACAAAAAAGACAGACGACTTTGTCACAATCGAGTCAGCGCCTCTCCAGAACGAACTGATGGTTCTGGAGACACAGGCGACACGTCTGGTGGCCTGACCAGCGCACGATCGCAACGCGCTCGCCTGCGGCATCTACAAAACGCTTCGACATCTCACGCGGCACGCACTCTCGACAAGTCGCCAAGGCCCGTCAGAGACAGCAATTCGCGGATCAGTGCGTGCCGCGAGCCGAGTTCCTGAACGATCGGATCGAGTCGATTCGGATCCTCGACGATGCTCCGCAGCCGTTCCCGAATCTCCACATTGCCGCGCGCCGCGTACAACGTGGCTCGGAGCCGGTCGGCCAACGGGCGATCCGATTGCTCGGCGTGATTGGAATTCGCGGTCCGCATCGTCGGGTCCTCCTGGGATGGCTGCGTGCGCGGCTCGCCGCCCTCGGCGAATCGCTCTCGCGGCGATTGCGGTGCAATGAGCGTGCCGCAGCAGTTGCGCCGCATCGTTTCAGACTCGTGTCGGAGTTGGCCCCGCATTGGCACTCACAGCAGCCAACGGCGCAGCAGCGGAGGTGGATTCACGGGCGACGAACGACACCTCGACGGCGAACTCGGAGCGCATGACGACGGCCGGACCGTCTCGGTCTGGAGCAGCGAGGTCGAAGCGCGATCGCTTCCGCCTCTCGATGGCGCGATCTCCACCGACGTGCGCGTCGTTGGTGCGGGCATCGCGGGCCTCACGACTGCCTACTGCGCGGCACGGGAAGGGCTTTCCGTCGTCGTGTTCGAGGACGGCGCGATTGTCGGCGGACAAACCAAGCGCACCACGGCGCATCTCACGAGCGACATCGACGATTAGTTCACCGAGATCGAGCGCGTCCACTGCGTTGCAGGTTCGCGCGGCGCGAACCCCGTGTGCCACGATCGCTTCTCCGCTGGCTAGTGGGCGAGCACGGCGGTCGGAATCAGCACGATGAGCGTTTCCTCCGGGCCGAGCGATTTGTGGTCGTTGCCGACGAGCGCGACGCGAATTCGGCGCTCGCCCGGTGCCAGTTCGTGGAATGCGAGCTTCCTTGCCGCGGTGGCGATCACCGGTCCACCGTCGACCTGATAGTGCAAGTGGCCCTGTCCCGCGCGCGGCGACGGGCCCGCCTCGTCCGCGTCGATCAACTAGAAGCCGGCAACGGTCACCTGGATCAGTGCGTTGCCTTTGGCGGCGTTCAAGTCCGCCTTCGTCAGTTCCGCATCGAGCTGCGGCTCCGCCGCGGGCGTCGCAGCGGCGAAGAGAACTAGACAACAGAATGTGATTGCGCAGACAGGGATGCCGTTGTTCATGGGATGTACCTCTGCGCGAAGACAAAGCAACGCGCGTGGATCCGGCGCGGCTTCGCCGCGGGTACGCATGTGGCTGCGCCGTGGATCGACGTCTACTGGCGCCGCGTCTGATCGCGGTCTCCGGCGGAGCGTGCAACCATGCTCGACGCAGAGGAGGAATCGTGCAGCGCGACGTCTACGACGAGGACCACGAACTCTATCGCGAACAGTTCCGACGCTTCGCCGAGAAGGAGATCGCGCCGAAGGTCGCGGCCTGGAACGAGGCGGGCATGCCGGATCGCGCGACCTGGCTGCGACTCGGCGAAGAGGGCTTTCTCGGCGCGAGCATGCCCGAGGCCTACGGCGGCGCGGGCGGCGATTTCTTGTACGACGCGATCGTGATGGAAGAACTCGCCGCGCTGCGCGCGCACGCGCTGATGTTCTCGCTGCACATCGACATCTGCGCGCCCTATATCCGCGACTTCGGCTCCGAATCGCACAAGGAGATCTACCTCCGTGGTGCCATCGAGGGCCGCGTCCTTTTGGGTGTCGCGATGACCGAGCCCGGCACCGGCTCCGACCTCGCCAGCATCGCGACGCGTGCGATCCGCGACGGCGATCACTACGTCGTGAATGGCTCGAAGACCTTCATCTCGCACGGTCAGATCGGCGACGTGTTCATCGTCGTCTGCAAGACCGATCCCGATGCGAAGCCCCCGCATCGCGGCATCTCGCTGCTGCTCGTCGAGGCCGGCACGCCGGGATTCGTGAAGGGACGCAAACTCGACAAGCTCGGTCTGCCCGGGCAGGACACCAGCGAGTTGTTCTTCGAGGACTGCCGCGTACCGGTTGCGAATCTGCTCGGCGAGGAAGGGCAGGGCTTCCGGATGCTGATGCAAGAACTGCAACAGGAGCGGCTCTGTATCGGCGTCTCGTCGATCGCGTCTTGTCGGCGCTCGCTCGCCGACACGATCGACTACGTGAAGGGCCGGCGCGCCTTCGGCCAGCCGATCGCGTCGTTCCAGAATACGCAGTTCAAGCTCGCGGAACTCGCCACCGAGGTCGAGATCGGCCAGGTCTTCGTCGACCGCCTGCTCGCCGCACACGCGCGCGGCGACGACGTGGTCACCGAGGTGAGCATGGCCAAATGGTGGACCACCGACCTGCAGAAGCGGCTCACCGCCGAGTGTCTGCAACTCCACGGCGGCTACGGCTTCATGAAGGAATACGCGATCGCGGGCGACTTCGCGGACGCCGCGGTGCAATCGATCTACGCCGGGACCAACGAGATCATGAAGCGCATCATCGCGCAGCGAATCGGGCTCTCGTAGCGGCGGATGCCGCGCTACGCGGGCAGCTGCCTCAGGGCTTCGGTTTCTCCGCTTGCTGCGGCATCGCCACGCGCTTGCCGCGCAGCTTCGTCGTGGTTGGAGCGTAGACCTCCCCTTTGGCGGCATGATTGGTGAGTTCGACGACGAGAGTCCCGTCGGCCTCGAGATGCGCGATCCACGTCGAGACGATGCGCGGTCCAACCTGGCGCGGAATGAACGCGAAATCGGTGTCGACGCCGGGCACGGTCTGGATGACGAGCTGGGTACTCGCAGACCCCGCGAGTCCCGAGCCGCTGGGCTTTCCATCCCCGGTACCGATGACGTCGGTGCGCAGCGCACCGCCCTGCGTCGGGAAATCCGTCTGGAGCTGCGCGGCGGCCGCGTAGTGTCCGTTCTTCCGGCTCAGCACGAGGTGACCCTCGATGACGCGGGTGTCGCCGCTCCTCGAGTCGACGGTCGTACCGCGCACATCGTAGGTGCCCGAGAACGGATCCGCGGCAGCGGGATCGGCGGCCGATGCGGAGAGCGCTGCGGTCGCGATCGAGATGGATCCGAGGAGCAAGAGTGCGAGGCGGGCGTGATGAACTGAGGTGGGCGTCATCGCAGAGACCCCCTTTTGGCTGTCTGCTGCGATTCTACACCCGTTGAGGATCCAAGTGGAACTCCCTTTTTGGCGTCGAGCGACGCGCGATCTGTTCCATCCTCGGGTCGCGGCTAGCCGGGCACGCTCGCGTAGTGCGAGAGTGCATCGGCCAGCGACGTCACCGCGGCGCCGTGGACATAGACGACCGGCGTCACCGAGCCCAGCGCCGCGATCGCCCCATCGGAATCCGGGCGCTCGATGTCGGACGACTGGCGGGAGTGCGTCGGGAAGCGAGACAGGTTGT
>JANLTC010000368.1:0-5920 GCA_031362725.1 Deltaproteobacteria bacterium
GATGCTTTCCCAGCGCCACCGACCCCGGGAGCGCGGACGCCGTAGCCGCGTTGGGATCTCCGAGATCCGCTCCCGGGGTGTTTATTTTCCCCGCGCCCGCAGACCATGCCCATCCGGGTCCGCTAGCAGCATCCCGCGCCCGAACCCGAGTTCCCTCCGCGGCAACTCGACCGGCTTTCCGGACGCCGCCAGCGCTCCCCAATCCCGCACCACCAGATCCGCCTGCCAGTGCAGCAGATCATTCGCACGCGCATCGACTGGCCGCGCGCGCCCATCTCGCGGCGCCAGATACTCGAGAAGCTCGATTCCCGGTCCCTGCGCAGCACGCAGCCCGGTGATCCGCAGCCGTGCGCCGAACACGTTGTTCAGGTGCTCCTGCTCGGTTCCGGAGTTCTCGCTCTCGCCCGCAACGCGCAAACCGAGCGCATCGCGGTAGAACCCGAGACTCGCCTCCGTGTCCGCCACCACGATCGCGGTGTGATCGATGCCGAGGAACAGCTGTTTCGAGGGCTGCTGCCAGCGCGGATCGCCCTTGCCGGGCGGGAACTGGATCAGCTCGAGGAAATGGCCGTCGGGGTCGCGGAAATAGAACGCGCGAATGCCGGCTGCGTTCGGGTTCCAGTCCGGCAGCCGCTGCGGCCCCGACGACGCGTGCTCGACGCGGTGTTCGCGCAGCACTCGATATGCGCGATCCAGGTCCGACACGACGATCGCCGCGTGCTGGAACCAGCGATCGTTGGCGCGCGAGTCTTCCGGCATCGCGCGACCGCGCGGTGCCAGGTACTCGGTCAGCTCGATCACTTCGCTCCCTAGGCGCAGCTTCGCGACGCGCATGCGCAGCCCGAAGACGCCCTCGAGGCGCTCGTAGTCCTCCCCCGCGACCTCGACCACCGGCTCCGGCGCGAAGCCGAGCACGTCGCGGTAGAAGGCAGTCGAGCGATCGAGGTCCGCGACCGTGATGCCGATCGCGCCGACTGCTTCGATGGGAGCCGCTGCCCGTGCCGAGAGTGCGGCGAGCGCGACCGCGATCGCAAGAAGTTGTGTCGACCACGCCCGCCGCGTCATCGAGCCGGCTCCATCGGCCGCGTGCAGCGGAAGATGCAGCGCTTTCCGTTCGTGTGATGCAGCTTCGCGCAGTGCACAGCCCGCGCGCCGTGCAGGCGCACGAAGAGTTCCGCGGCGAGCAGCATGCCGAGCGGCGGCGCCATGAAGTAGATCCAGATCGAAGAGAAAACGCCCGCGTTCGCGGCCGAACCTAAGCTGCGCGCCGGGTTCATGCTCATCCCCGACACGGGCGCCTCGAAGGTGATGTAGAGCGCGACGAGCGCGCCGCAGAAGATCCCCGTGAAGCGCTCGAGACGCGCTGTGTTCGACGTGATCAGCACCGTCGTCATCAGCCCGAACGAGATCGCGACTTCCGCCGCGAATGCGGTCCACACCGGCGCTCCGGGAAGCGTTGCGGCGAAGCGCACTCCGGGATGCGCAGCGAACATGCCGAGTGCAGCGCCGATCATCGCCGCGCCAACGACGGCTCCGAAGAATTGTGCGAGCACGTAGAACAGCGCATCCGCTGGTGCGATCTTGCCGAGCCGGAAGAAGGTGAAGGTGAAGGCCGGATTGAAGTGCGCGCCCGAGCGCTGGCCGAGCGGCGAGTAGACCAGCGCGATCGCGGTCGCACCCATCGCGACACCCATCAACGCGCGCCGGACCAGCGGATCGGGCAGCGCACCATGCAGCGGCGAAGCCGGATGTTCGAGCAGTGCCGTGCCCGCCACCGCGGCCATCATGAAGAGTCCGAGGCCGAGCGCCTCGATCCCGTACTCAGGCCAGTGGTTGCGCAGCGCTTCTCGCGGAACGTCGAGCATGCAGACCTCGTGTGGCACGGCGACTAGCGATCGCGCTGCCAATGCGACCAGGTGGACTTCGCGACGCCGAACTCTGGCTCGACCGCGATGCCCGCAACGCGCAGCTGCAACGCGACGACCGCGAAGTGGTGGACGCTGTGGCTGGCGAGCGCGCGCAGTTCGCGCGCCAGCGAAGATGCGACGAAGCCGGCGTCCGGCGGCAGCTCGGGTTCGTCGGCGCGCACGCCGAGCGGCGCGTCGACTGCGTGTGCGACCTCGTCGAGCAGCACCGCGCGCAGCGCTTCGATGCGCTCGAGCGCGGCGAGCGGCTCGCGCTCGATCTGCGGATCACGGCGGCGATCGTCGTAGTCGACCACGCCGCGCGCGAGGCCGGCGAACAGCGACTCGAACGCGTCGAGACAGTGGCGCACGTGCGCACCGACGCTCGCGCCCCCTGCCGGTCCGCCGCGGACGAAGGCGTCGCCGTCGAGCTTCAGCACGAGATCGCGCGCCTGTTCGAGCAGATCGGCGCACGCGACTGCCAATCGCGCGACGTCGCTCATCTGCGCACCGCCGCCGCGGTCGGCGACCAACCCGCGAGCACGGTGGCATGCGCGCGGCGCGCCAGTTCCTTGCGATCGCGGGCCTCGACCGCATCGGATGCGAAGCGCACGGTCGCGTCGAAGCCGCGAAGTTTCATCAGCGCGTAGGCGTGATCGGCGAAGCTCATGTCGCCCCACCAGCACACGGCGCGCTCGGCCGGCGGCGCATCGCGGCGCGTGGCGTAGCAGACACTGGCGCAGGCGACCGGGCGTCCGCCGCGCAGCGCCGCTTCGAACAGCGAAGACTTGAACGGCAATACGCGATCGCCGCCGGTGCTCGTGCCCTCGCCGAACAGGATCACGCTCTCGCCGCGTGCGAGAGTTCGCTCCATCGCGCCGAGCACGCGCACCAGATCGCGCTTGCAACCACGGTCGATGAAGAGCGTCTGCGCGATGCGACCGAGCGCGCCGACCAGCGGCCACGATGCGACTTCGCTCTTCGCGACGAAGCTCCCGCTCGTCGCGCACCACAGCGTGATCACGTCGACGTAGCTCAAGTGATTGGCGACCAGCAGGCAAGGCTCGGTCGGTGCGACGCCCTCGATGCGAACGCGCATGCCGAGGATCCGCGCGAGGCCGCGCGCCCAGCCGCGAGCGACCGCCCGGCGCGCACGCGAGCCCGCCTTCGGCGAAACGCGCTCCAGCGCGAGCGCCGTCGCGCAGGCACCCCCCGCCAGCAGCGAAACGGCGATCAGCGCCGCCACGCGCGAAGCGGCGCGCAGGTGCGCGGTGGACGCCGCAAGGCGTTCGCCCACCGCGTGGGTGGGGGCGCACGTAGATCGAAGCGAGCGCGTCGTCTGCACGGGGGTTTCGATGCCGACCGCGGAACGGCGTTGCGCGTAACCAGCCCGCTGCTGCAGCATCGCAGCAACGCTTGGAGGAACACCATGTCCCGGCTGGTTGCAGAGATCGCGCTCGCCTTGTTGGGATTGCATCTCGGAATCGGGGTCCTCTTCGCCATCGTGTTCCAGGCGCGCGGCCTGGCGGGCATCGACGCCGCGGCCGCGCACGGCACCCGCGGCTTCCGGATCGCGATCACCCCGGGCGTCGTCGCGCTGTGGCCGATCCTGCTGCGCCGTTGGCTGCAGACGCGTGAAACGCCGTCGTGAACGCACGCCTGCGCCGCCACCATCGCGTTGCGACGATCGCGCTGGCTGTCGTGATGCCGCCGGCTCTCGCCCTCGCGTTGGCCGTGCGCAGCGGCGCGCCGACGGCTGGCGCGCTGCCGCGCGCGTTCGGCGTCGAAGCCGCGAGCGGCGCGGAGCGCTGGTCGCGCGACGATCTCTGGACCGCGCTGCCCGTGCGCACGCGCGGCTTCGATGGGGCATCGCCGGATGCGGCGCCGCTCGTCGAGCTGATGCCCCTGCGCGATCCGCTGCTGCCGGATCTACTCGTCTACTGGGCAGCGGGCGCTGCCAGCGATCCGCTGCCCGCTGGCGCAAAGTTGCTGGGTCGTCTGGCCGGCATCGAAGCGCGTCGCTTTGCGCTGCCTGGCGCCGGCGGCCGTTTGTATCTCTACAGCCTCGGCCACGCGCGACTCGTCGACAGCGCCGCGCAGCCAGTGGACGCGGAGTAGGCCGCCGGTGGCACACGCGTACCAGGCGGTGCAGTGGAATCCGCAAAGGCGCAGCTACGACGCGACGCTCGCAGCCGGCATCGCCGGCTATCTCGCGCTCTTCATCGGACTCGGCTTCGCGCTGCGACCGAACGCCACGATCGAGACGCTGCTGATCCGCGGCCTCGGCACCGCGGCGCTGCTGTTGCTGCACGGGATCCTCTGCATCGGGCCGCTGTGCCGGCTCGACCGGCGCCTGCTGCCGCTGCTCTACAACCGACGCCATCTGGGCGTCGCGATGTTCCTGCTCGCACTCGCGCACGCGGCCTTCGCAACCGTGCAGTTCCACGCGCTCGGCGACGCCAATCCGCTCGTCAGCGTGCTCACCAGCAATCCGCGTCTCGATAGCGTCAGCCAGTTCCCGTTCGAGCTTTTTGGTGTGTTCGCGTTGCTGGTGCTGTTCTTGATGGCGGCAACCAGCCACGACTTCTGGCTGGCGAACCTGACGCCGCCGGTCTGGAAGGCGCTGCATATGGGCGTCTATGCCGCGTACGCCGCGCTGCTGCTGCACGTCGCGCTCGGTGCGCTCCAGTCGGACACGAGTCCAGTGCTGGCCGCGCTGCTGGCGCTCGGCTTCGCGATCGTGATCGGGCTGCATCTCGTCGCCGGAGCGCAGGAGGCGCGCGCCGATCGGCCGCTCGTGGCGACTGCTCGCGAAGGCTGGATCGATCTGTGTGCCGTCGCCGAGATCCCCGAGAAGCGCGCGCGGATCTTCCCGATCGATGGCGAACGCGTCGCGGTGTTCCGCTACGACGGCGCGATCTCGGCGCTCTCGAACGTCTGCCGCCACCAGAACGGACCGCTCGGCGAAGGCAAGATCGTCGACGGCTGCGTCGTGTGTCCGTGGCACGGCTATCAGTACCGGCCCGCGTCCGGCACGAGCCCGCCGCCGTTCGACGACAAGGTGGCGACCTACCGCGTGCGCGTCGTCGCCGGTCGCGTGTGGCTCGATCCGCGCGCGCTGCCGCCCGGCACGCAAGTGGAGCCGGCGCGCATCGACGCAGAAGCGGGAGCCGTGCATGGCTGACGACGAGTTCTTCATCGGCTATGCGCCTGCGACGCCGCCCGGCGTTCGGCGTGTCGTGCGCCGCACGGTCTTTGCCGTGCTGGCGGCGGCCGCGCTCGTTGCGGCGCTCACGGCTGCGTTCCAGAACCCGTTCGCGGCGAGCGTCTTCGAGTATGGCGAGGAGCGCGAGTTCATCGGCTGGCTTCGCGAATCGCCCGCGCCGCTGCTGATCGTGCCGGCGCCCGCCTGCACCGAGTGGTGCGCGACCACGTCGAGCTGGCTGCTGACGCACTACGGCACCAAGTTCGGCGCCGCCGACCTGGTGCGCGGGCTCGACGGACGCCAGGTACGACTGCGCGGCGTACTCGTCTACCGCGGCGACCAGACGCTGCTCGATGTCGTGCCCGGCTCGATCGAAGAACTCGGCGCCGACGCGCGCGCGCCGCAACTGGCGCCGCCCGCGCAAGTCGTCGATCTCGGCGTGCAGACGCTCTCCGGCGAGATCGTCGATTCGAAGTGCCACTTCGGCGTGATGCGTCCTGGCAGTGGCAAGTCGCATCGCTCGTGCGCGGCGCGCTGCATCGCGAGCGGCGCGCCGCCGATGCTCTGGGTTCGCGACGCCGCGGGTCACGAACTCTACCTGCTGCTGCTCGGCGCCGACGGGCGCATGCTCGGCCGCGAGATCCTGCCCTTCGTCGCGGAACCCGTCGAACTCACCGGCCAGGTGCTGCGCTACGACGGCATCCTGGTGTTGCGCGCGGAGCCGAGTTCGTACCGGCGCCTATAGCGATGCGGCGAAGCGTTCTCACGATGCTGCTGCTCTTCGGGCTGGCGCTCGCCGCGTCGCATGCGG
>JANLTC010000002.1:0-2297 GCA_031362725.1 Deltaproteobacteria bacterium
TCCGATCGCGGTGCGCGAGGGCGTCGTCTACGCGCTCGACGAGTTCGCGGCGGACTTCGCTTGAGCTAAACAACGTCAGGCCTCAGGTGACTTTCCAATTGGAGGGATGAGAGATGGCGATCAAGGTGGGCGACAGGATTCCGGCTGCGACGCTGAAGGTGCCGACCGCGGGCGGCATCGAGGATCGGAGCACCGAGCAACTCTTTGGCGGCAAGAAAGTGGTTCTGTTCTCGGTTCCCGGCGCGTTCACGCCGACTTGTTCGATGAAGCACCTGCCGGGCTTCGTGCAGCAGGCCGCAGCGATCCGCGCCAAGGGCGTCGACACGATCGTATGTCTGTCGGTGAACGACGCGTTCGTGATGGGCGCCTGGGGCAAGGACCAGAACGTCGGTGACAAGGTCGTGATGGCAGCCGATGGCAATGGCGAATTCGCCAAGGCGCTGGGCCTCGACTTCGACGGCTCGAAGTTCGGCATGGGCCATCGCTCGCAGCGCTTCGCGCTGGTCGCGGAGAACGGCATCGTCAAGCACCTCGCGGTCGAAGCGCCCGGCAAGTTCGAGGTGTCGAGCGCGGAGGCGGTGCTGCAGGCGCTCTGAGTTCGACTGCGTGAGCGCCTTCCTGCTGATCCACGGCGCCTGGCACGGCGCGTGGTGTTGGGATCGCGTGGTGCCGCTGCTGCGCGCGGCGGGCCACGACGTGATGACGCCCGACCTGCCGGCGCTCGGCGCCGACCGCACGCCGTGGTGGCGCGCGACGCTGCGCGGTTTCGCGCGCCGCGTGTCGAATCCGATCCTGCCGCTGATCCAGCGCGTCGATGGGCCGGATGAGCCGGGAGTTCCGCAGGCGTACATCGAATGCACGCGCGACCAGGCGATCTCGATCGAGCTGCAGCGCCGCATGCACCAGCGCTTCGCGATGCAGCGCGTCGTCACGATGGGGGCCGATCACCCGCCGTTCCTCTCCGCACCGGAAGAGCTGGCGTCGAATCTCGACTCGATCGCGGAGACCTTCACGGCCTCGGCTTCGTAGACGCCGATCTGCGGCGGCTCGGCGGCGAGTTCGCGCACGCCCGCGACGAACGCGCGCGATCCCGGCACCGCGAAGTGCGCCGCCAGCGCCGCGCGATCGCTCCACTGCTCGAGGAACACCAGCCGCAGCGGGTTCTCGACGTCGCGGTGCACCGCATGCGAGAGACAGCCCGGCTCGGTGCGCGAACGCCGCACGTGCTCGAGGCTGAGTGCGAGCAGCCGCTCGAAGCGGTCGGCGCGTGCGACGATGCTGCCGGTGACGAGGATCATTCGTTCGCCCTTCTACGTCGCGTGTGCGACGAGTGGTACGCGGCAATCCGCGCAGGTATCGAAGCCGGCCCGATACTGGGCGCGGCAGACGGGACAGTAGGCGGCGGAGTGCGGATCGCCGCGCACCGGCGGTTCGCGCAGCTCGGCTTCCGCAACACCCGCGCGTGCGGCGATCTCGAGCACGGACGCGCTCTCGCGTTCGCTGAGCGCGCGGGCGACGGCGTCGTTCGCGTCGGCCCGCTGCGCTGCGAACTCGCTCTCGGCGACCGCGCGGCGCAGGAAGCCGAGACGCGCATCACCCGTCAGCAGAACCGCGGCCGCTACGGCCGGTCGCGGCGCTCCGCTGCCGGCAAGGAAGATCCGCTGCGAAAGGCGCAGCAGATGCGGCGGAAAGAGCGCTGCGGCGAGCAGCGTTTCGAAGCGATCGCCGCGCGCTTCGGGCCGCAGCGCGCGGTGCGCTCGCCACGCCAATGTCAGCGCGACGCCGTGCAGCGTCGCGAGCACGGGAAGCGCGCCGAGCAGCGCGGTCGATTCGCCCTGCGTCGCGATCGCGATCGGCAGCAGCACGAAGAGCGCAACGAGGTACGCGTCGCAGACCGCGCCGAGCCAGCGCACGGCGCGGGCCGCGGCTTCGACGCGCGTTCGCAATGCTGCGATGTCGCCGACCCCGCGCTCCCATCCAGCGATTGCGTCGACGCGCTCCGCGGCCGTCGTGCCTGCAAGTGCCGCGAGTCGTGCAGCGCCGGCTACTGCGTGCTCTGCCGATGCGGCACGCGCAAACGCGTGACCGCCGACGCGCAGCATCGAACGCGTAGCGTGTGCGCCCGCGAGCTCGTCGAAGCCGAGTCGGCGCGATTCCGCTTCGCCGAGATTGCGGGTGCCGAAGCGACGCAATGTGACGTCGCTGACGACGCCCGCGGAGTCGACGCGAAACGGCAGCGGCGCCGCGAGCACGGCGATGCGTCCGGGACGCAGCGGCAGCAGCGCGGGTCCATCGCA
>JANLTC010000010.1:0-43183 GCA_031362725.1 Deltaproteobacteria bacterium
CGTGAGGGAATCGATCGGCGCTATCTCTCGTCCGTCATCCTGTTGAAGGAGACGGCTAAGAGTGAGGTTGATGCGCTTCGTCTGAAGCAGATGGTCTTCGAACGACTCAACAGCGGCGGCGAGCGCCTCACGGCTCAGGAAGCGCGCAATGCGATCTTTGATGGGCCGCTCAATCGCTTGTGCTTTCAGCTATCGAAGACGGGTGCGTTGTGCCGCCTTTGGGGCATTCCCGAAGCCGATGCTGGCGAACTCAACGGCGGTCTCCCGTCCGATGACCGTGCCCAGGCTGAAGCGTTCCGCCGCATGGAAGATGTCGAGTTGGTACTCCGCTTCTTCGCGTATCGTCAGAAGCACCGCTTGCACAAGGGAACCAATCTTGCGAGCTACCTCGATTCCTACCTTCAGCACGGCAATGGCCTCAGCCAGGACGTAGTCACTAGTTTGGGCGAGATGTTTGTAGCAACGATCAACCTCGTCGAGGATGTCTTTGGGAGCCAGGCATTTTGGTTGTATAGGCGACGCGGGGGAGAGGGACGGTGGAGTTGGTTCGAGCGACCGACGACGACGGTCTACGACCCAATGATGTTTGTAGTGAGCGGCCACCTAGAGCGAGCTGCAGATCTGCGGAACCGAGCGGCGCGCTTCCGGGAGGAGATCGTTCCGTTCTACCAGCTGAACTACGACTCGTTCGAGGGACGAAACGTCAACCCAAGCGCTCTGAGCGAGCGCGAGCGGTTGTTCGAGCAATTCGTTGGTTCGATTCTCGCGCAAGTATGAGAGCGTGCGTGCAGACCATTAGGGTCGGGATCGACGACCTGAAATCCTATCTCAGCAATGCCGAGTCCGAATCTGAGCTCATTCGACTCTTGCTCCGCAATTCACGCCTGCCGTTATTAGAAGATCAAGAGCGACAATTGCTGACGCAGATCGCTGCCGCGCGAACCGACCGCAAGCGGTATCTCTATTGCGTGGCGGTTGTGTCGCTCTATGGCTTGCTCGAACGCTTCGTTGATTCTCTGGTTGAGGCGTTTGTGGCCCGCGTTTCGTGCATGGTCGGGACGTATGAGAAAATGCCCGGGGCAATCAGGAACAATCACGTCTCGCTATCCCTTGAACTCGTCAAGGCGCTCACGGAGGACCGGCATCGCGAGGCGCTGACGCCCACTGCGGTGATCGCGAACTTGCACTCATGCCTGTCTGGTGCCGAGGCTTTCCAGGTGAATGGAGCGGCTTTCGTCCTCCACCGCGGCAACATCTCGCTGCGGAGGGTCACGACGTTCCTCTCATCTGTTGGTATTGACGGACATCTTCGGCGAGTCACTCATACTCGCGGGTTCATGGAATTCTCCCGTGCCCGCGAGCCTGAGAGAGATGTCCGTTCGGTTGCGGATCCAGACCTTCATGGGTTGTTGCAGCCAATTGATGACCTCGTGGAACGCCGCAACCAGGTCGCGCACGGCGTCATCGATGACATCGAATCCGTCGAGCTGTTGAAGGAACGTTGTCAGTTTGTTGCGACCTATGCCGCTGCCCTTTACGACGTATTTGCCCAGGAAGTGCTCAGATACGAAGTCGAGCGACCCACTGCACAGCGTTTGGGTAAGCCACTTGCGGTCTTCAACCGGCAGATTGTTTGCTTTGAAAGCTCGCAGTGCACGATCGCTGTTGGCAATGTGCTGGTTGCAGCTACTGGCAAGTCCATGGAGCCGTTTCGGCATGGCGCAATCTTGAGTTTGGAGGTCGACCACGTTCGTTACGGCGAGCTGGCGATCTCGCAACCAACCCAGTTCGGTGTATTAGTGCCTTATCGAGCGAGACCTGAGTACGAGTATTTCCTTCTGCCGAGCGACATTGTCTAGTTCCTCAAGATGCAGGAGTTGGCTCGGTAGACAGGCGATGCGGCCCATTCTTGGCCGCATGATCCTGGTTATGCATCCGTCCGCTGCTATTGCACTCTCGCACGAACTCCAGAGGCCCACTTCTGTACTGCGAACAGTCCGCAACGCGAGCTGGAATCAGTGGGATCAGTGCGTACGCGCGCGGCTCATTGCGCAGCGCGCAAGATACTCTTCCCGGCTAGAGTAGGGCCGTGCCGGTTCCGCGGGAAGTCACGCAAGCGATTCTCGATCGCCTTTCCACAGCGACGCGGCGTCACGTGCCGAGCCAGTCGTACACCGTCGCCGACCGTCTCGAAGAGCGCGCCGCCGCGCACCCGGACAAGGTGTTCGTGCTCTTCGAGGATCGCGTCGTCTCGTACGGTTCGGCCAACTTCTACGCGAATCGAGTCGCGCACGCGGCCCACGCGCTCGGGCTGCGGCGCGGCGATGTCGCAGCGCTGGTGATGGAGAACCGTCCCGAGTTCCTCTCGACGTGGATGGGGCTCGCGAAGCTCGGCGTCACGGTGGCGCTGATCAATGCGAACGCGCGCGGCCGCGCCTTCGAGCACGCGCTCGCGACGGCGGCGCCGAAGCTCGTCGTCGTCGGTAGTGAGTGCCTGCCCGCACTCGAGAGCATCGACGCGGCCGCGCAGCGTCGCTTCGCCGTCTATGTCACGAGTGAGTCCGACGCGCCCGCGCCGCGTACCGCCGCGACCGGCGACTTCGACGCGTTGCTCGCGCGCGCCTCGACCGAGAATCCGGATCGCGCGGTGCGCGAAGGCCTCACGGCCGGCGACGATCTGTTCTTCATCTACACCTCGGGAACGACCGGGCTCCCGAAGGCTGCGCGCCTTTCGCACATGCGCTGGCTCGGCGTCGGCGACGGGATGTCGGCGGTCGCCGGCTACGGACCAGACGACGTGATCGGCTGCGTGCTGCCCCTCTATCACGGCGCCGGCGGCATGGTGGTGATCTCAAGTGCGCTCGCGCAGGGTGCGGTGGTTTGGCTCGCGTCGCGCTTCTCGGCGAGTCGCTTCTGGGAGGACGTGCGCCGCCACGGTGTCACAGGCTTCCAGTACGTCGGCGAGATCTGCCGCTACCTGGTGAATCAGCCCGAGCGCGAAGGGGAACGCGAGCACCGCGTGCGCGTGATGATGGGCGCCGGCATGGGCCGCGAGGTGTGGCAAGAGTTCAGCCGTCGCTTCGGCGTCGCGCGCATTCTCGAGGGCTGGTCGTCGACCGAGGCGAACACGTCGCTGATCAACGTCGACAACCACGTCGGCTCGTGCGGTCGCATTCCGTTTCCCGAGCGCCACAACGGGCGGCTCGTGCGCTACGACCTCGAAGGCGACGCGCACCCGCGCGACGCGAGCGGTCGCTGCATTCCGTGCGCGCCGGGTGAAGTCGGCGAGTTCCTCGGTGCGATCCCCGATCTGCCGCACTCGGGCGCCGGTCGCTTCGAGGGCTACACGGATGCAGCCGCGACAGAGCGCAAGATCCTGCGCGACGTGTTCCAAGCGGGCGATCGCTGGTACCGCTCCGGCGATCTGTTGCGCTGCGACTCGGACGGCTACTTCTATTTCGTCGACCGCATCGGCGACACGTACCGGTGGAAGAGCGAGAACGTCTCGACGCAAGAAGTGGCCGAGGCGCTCGGCGGCTTCCCGGGCCTCGAGATCGCGAACGTCTACGGCGTGCGCGTGCCGGGCGCGGAAGGGCGCGCCGGCATGGCGGCGCTGGTCCTCCGCGATCGCGATGTCTTCGACGGCGCGGCATTCTTCGCCTGGGTCGACGGGACGCTACCCACCTATGCGGCGCCGCTCTTCGTGCGGCTCTCGCCCGAGCCCGACGTCACGTCCACCTTCAAACTTCGCAAGGTCGATTTGCAGCGCGAGGGCTACGACCCGGCGCGCGTGCGCGATCCGCTCTTCGTGCGCGATGCCGCGGCCAGCGCCTATGTGCCGCTCGACGCCGCGTCGCTACGGAGCCAGGGAATTCCGCCGTTCGAGGCGTAGAGCCGCGCTCGACTCGAGCTAGCTCTTCTCGATCGTGATCGCCTGACGCGGGCAGACGCGCGCGGCTTCCTCGAGCTTTTCGCGCATCGAGTCGGGTGGGTTCTCGATCAGGATGTGCAGGAAGTCGTCGTCGTCGACCTTGAAGACTTCCGGGCATACTTCCATGCAGCGCGCGTTCGCTTCGCACAGATCGAAGTCGACCACGACCTTCAGAGCCATCCGGATCTCCTCCCGTCTCGGCAGCCCATTCGAGCGGGCGGCATCTTACCACCCCCCATCGCAGGGGGGTATACATCCGTCGTCGTGTCGAGGGGGATCGGATGGAACAGAGGGCGGAAGGCGATCTGCGCGATCCCGTGTGCGGGATGACGGTTGCGGCCGAGTCGCCGCACACCGTCGTCCACAAGGACGTTCTCTTCCGCTTCTGCTCCGCCCGCTGCGCCGACCGCTTCCGCGCCGACCCCAAGACCTTCGTTACCGCAAACAACCTGACAACAAATAACCTGACGCCCGGCACCGGTCTCTTCTCTTGTCCGATGCATCCGGAGGTGGTGCGGGAGGGGCCCGGGGTTTGTCCGATTTGTGGGATGGCGCTGGAGGCGATGGCGCCCCGGCTCGATGAGGGGGCGAGTGCGGAACTCGTCGGCATGCAGCGGCGGCTTTGGGTGTGCGCGGTGTTGACGCTTCCCGTGATGGTCTTGGCGATGTCGAACAACACGTTGGCGTTCGTGCAGTTGGCGCTGGCGACGCCGGTGGTGATCTGGGGGGGGTGGCCGTTCTTTCAGCGCGGCGTCGCGTCGCTGCGTTCGCGGTATCTCAACATGTTCACGCTGATCGCGCTCGGGACCGGTGCGGCGTGGGGGTCGAGCGTCGTCGCGACGCTCGCGCCGGGCGTGTTCCCGGCTTCGTTCCGTGGCCGCGACGGCGGCGCGCCGATCTACTTCGAGGCGGCGGCGGTGATCGTGACGCTCGTGCTGCTCGGCCAGGTGCTCGAGCTGCGCGCGCGTCATCGCACCGGTGCGGCGATTCGCTCGCTGCTCGCGCTGGCGCCGCGCAGCGCGCGGCGTATCGCCGCCGACGGCAGTGACGAGGACGTCGCGCTCGAACTCGTCGCAGCGGGCGATCGTTTGCGCGTGCGGCCCGGCGAGAAGGTTCCGCTCGACGGCGCGGTGATCGAAGGTCGCTCGGCGCTCGACGAGTCGATGCTGAGCGGCGAATCGATGCCGGTCGAGAAGGGGCCGGGCGATCGCGTGATCGGCGCGACCGTCAATCAGACGGGCAGTTTCGTGATGCGCGTCGATCGCGTCGGCGCCGAGACGTTGCTCGCGCAGATCGTCGCGCTGGTCGCCGCGGCGCAGCGCTCGCGGGCGCCGATCCAGCGGCTTGCCGACGCGGTTGCCGCGTGGTTCGTACCGGCCGTGATGATCGTCGCAGTGCTGACGTTCGCGGGCTGGGCAGGGTTCGGCCCCGAGCCGCGCTTTGCGTTCGCACTGGTGAACGCGGTCGCGGTGCTGGTGATCGCGTGTCCGTGCGCGCTCGGCCTTGCGACACCGATGTCGATCCTGGTGGCGGCGGGCAAGGGCGCGTCGGCCGGCGTGCTGTTCCGCGACGCCGAAGCGATCGAAGTGCTGCGCAGCGTCGATACGCTCGTCGTCGACAAGACCGGCACGCTCACCGAAGGGCGACCGCGTCTGGTCGCTGCGCTGCCACAGCCCGACTTCGACGAGACCGAGTTGCTGCGCGTCGCGGCCGGGCTCGAGCGCGCGAGCGAGCACCCGCTCGCGGCGGCAGTTCTGGCGGCCGCGCGCGAACGCGGCATTGCGCTCGATGCGGCGAGTGATTTCGAAGCACGCCCGGGGCGCGGCGTCGTCGGTAGCGTCGGCGGTCGCCGCGTCGCGCTCGGCAATCGCGCGCTGCCCGACGAGGAACGCATCGATGCAGCAAAGCTCACCGAGTCGGCGGAGTCGCTGCGCGCGACCGGTGCCACCGCGCTCTTCGTCGCGATCGACGGTCGCGCGGCCGGCGTGCTCGGCATCGCCGATCCGGTGAAGCCGACGACGCCCGAAGCGCTGCGCCTGCTTCGCGAAGACGGCGTGCGCGTCGTGATGCTGACCGGCGATCATCATACGACTGCGCAAGCCGTGGCAGCGCGACTCGGGCTCGACGAAGTCCATGCGGAGGTGCAACCCGCGCAGAAGGCGGAGCTGGTGGCGAAACTGCAAGCCGAGGGACGCATCGTCGCGATGGCCGGCGACGGTGTGAACGACGCGCCCGCACTCGCGCGCGCGCAGGTCGGCAGCGCGATGGGCACCGGCACCGACATCGCGATGCAGAGCGCGGGCGTGACCTTGGTGCGCGGCGATCTGCGCGGCATCGCGCGCGCACGGAGGCTTTCGCGCGCCACCGTCCGCAACATCCGCCAGAACCTGTTCTTCGCGTTCGTCTACAACCTGCTCGGCGTGCCGATCGCGGCGGGCGTGCTGTATCCGGCCTTCGGGATCCTGCTGTCGCCGATGATCGCGGCGGCGGCGATGAGCCTTTCCTCGGTGTCGGTGATCGGCAACGCGCTGCGGCTGCGGCGAGCGAAGCTCTGATGCGACGAGCGCTCGCCACCGCAATGCTCAGCGGCTACGCCGTGGTGTTGGCATTGGCGGCATGGCCGCCCGAGGTGCGGCCGCACGCGATCGATCTGCCGAGCGACGTTGCGCGCATCGCGCTGCGCGCGGTCGGCATCATTCCCGGTCTCGCCGTCTTCGAGACCGGCTACGACGACCACGGCCTGGTTCGCGCCGACTGCATCCGCGTCAGTGCGCGCGACGCGACCGGGCGTTCGAGCGTGCTGGCACCGCCGGGCGATCACTGCGTGACCGAAGGCGTTCGACTCTTCGTCCCGTGGACCGAGGGCGGGCTGCGCGCGTGGATCCTGCGCTCGCCGCCGCGGGTCGCCGAGGCCGCGATCGGCGATTGGGTCTGCCACGGACCGCATTGGGGCGCGCCCGCCTGGCGAGACGTGACGGTGGTGTGGACGCAGCCGTACCTGGATCTGCGTAGCCACGAGGAAGGCGTCGCGAACGCGGCGTTCTTCGTGTGGAGCTGCGATCCCCCCGGCCTGACCCAGCGCGTGATGCGCCCGACCGATGCCGAGCTGCGCACCCTCGAAGCCGCGGAGCGGAGCTAACCCGAATGCTGCGACGATTCGCGTCGGCCGGCGCTGCGCTCGAGAATTGGTGGCTGGCTCCGCGCCCGCTCGAGGGGTTGATCGGCGCGCGGATCGCCTTCGGCGCCACGCTGTTCGTCGCGTACGCGCTGCGGATCCCGGCGCTTCAGGATCTCTACGGACCGCGCGGGATCGGCGGACCGGAACTCGCAGCGCGCGTTCCCGATCTGCCGCCCTTCCATCCGTTGATCCTGCCGGCTCTCGACTTGTTGCGACAGATTCCGAGCGAGGGCGCGATCACGGCGCTCTATCTGCTGATGCTGGTCGCCCTCGCGGCGTTCACGGTGGGCTTCCGCACGCGGATCGCCGGCATGCTGAGCGTCGTGCTGCACCTGCTCTTCTGGGTGCGCAATCCGATCTCGTACGTCAGCTGGGCCGGCTTCGTCACCGCCCCGCTGCTCTGGGTCGCGCTGGCACCCGTCGGGCGTCATGTCTCGGTCGATGCGTGGTTGCGCCGGCGTCGCGGGCTCGCGCCGGACTCGTGGTTCGCATCGGGCTGGCCGCTGCGGCTGCTGCAGATCCACGTGTGCGCGATGTACGCAGTCGCCGGCTGGAGCCGGCTCGATAAACCCACCTGGCTGAATGGCGATACGGTTTTGATCGCACTCACCAGCGCGAACTTCAGCCGCGCGGCGATCGACTGGAGCGCGGCCGCGCCGATTCTCGCCGTCGCGACCTGGGCGTCGATGGTGCTCGAAGGATTCGCGCCGTTCTTGTTGTGGGTGCCGCGCGTCCGGAAGCTCTGGGCGTGGGGGCTCGTCGGTCTGCACGCGTCGCTTGCGATCCTGATCCACGAGGAGATCTGGGCGTGGAGCGCGGTGATGATCGGCGGGCTGCTGGTATTCCTGTTCTCCGATGCGACGCCCGAGTCGCCAAGTCAGCGCACCTCGTAGAGCCGCATCATGTCCTGCGGAAACGGACTGCGGTAGAGCAGTCGGAAGCCGGCGATCCCGTCGAAACGCAACGGATCCTGACTGAGCATGCGCGCCGCGGCCGTACCGGGGACGGGTTCGCTGAGCGCCATCGGAAGCCCGGCGATGTAGCGCAGGCTCCAAAGCGTCTGGCGATCGATCAGCAGCCAGCGGACGTCCCACTCGCGCAGCAGCGCGGCGAGGTCGCCGACCGAGCCCTGATAGAGCGCGCTCAGCAAGCGCTCGTTGCGGCGACGGCTCGCCTCGGTCTCGTACTTCGGCTGCACCACGATCGCGTGACCGGTCAGCGCGAGCACCGCAGGCGAGGTCATGTTGTCGGCGGCAATCGCACCGTCAGCCGGAAGCTTCTCGCGGATCCACGTGATCACGGCGGCGATCTCTTCTTGTTGCAACGGCTGGTACCAGGGCGCGTCGCGGTGCGGCAGGATCGCGAGGAAGGCGATCGCCTGCGCCGCGACGAGGCCTGCGAGCCACGTCTTCCGTTCCCGGCCGAGCGGCACGAGCAGCGCGCACACGGCCGGAAGCACCAGCGCAGGAATCACCAGCAGCCGGCGAATCAAGATCGCGCCGACGCAGCTGAGCAGCCCGAGTGCGACCAGCCACGCGAAGCCGGTGTCGCCGCGCCCGCGCAGCCACGTCGGTGCGGCCCGCAGTACGGCGACGGGCAGCAACACGGCACACACCGTGAAGCCTGCGAAGAGCTCGCGCAGCGCTGCGGTCTCGAACGGGCCTTGCCACATCATCCGCACGTCGAAGGGCAGCACGCGCGGGTCGTCCGGCAACACGCCGCCGTGCACGACCTTTGCCCACAGCAGGCCCGTGACGTGCGCGTAGTCGACGGCGCCGCCGACGCCGAGATGCGCCATCCACAGCGTGCCGCCGTGCAGCAGCAGCAGTGCAGCGACGCCGGCCGCGACGGCTTGCCACGGTGGCGCCGCGCGTCGTGCGACGAGTGCGCCCACCGCGAGCGCCGCGACGAACTGCATCGGCAGCGAGAGCACGAACCAGCGCGTCGCGAGCAGCGGGACCGCGAACGATCCGAGCGCGGCGACGGCGGGCACCAGCCACGCGTGCCCTATCGCGAGCGGGCTCTGCCCGGTGCGCACGAACCACGCGAACAGCACGGCGACTTCGAGCGTGATCGCGAAGCTCATCGCGTGCCAGGTTGCCGCGGCGGCAAGCGCCGCGATTCCGGCCAGCGCGAAAGAAGCGGGCGTTCGCACGCGGGCCGCACGCGCGAGCAAGCCGAGGTGCAGCACGAAGAGCGGGAGGCTCGCGTCCTCGCGCATCAGCACGAATCCCATCGTGCGGTAGCTCGCTGGCGAGAGCGCGAACAGGATGCCTGCAAAGAGCCCTTCCGCGACCCGGCCGCTGAGTTCGCGCGCGAGCAGGTACACGCCGACCGCCGCGAGGCTCGCGACGAGTGCCATCACGATCGTGCAGAACGCGATCAGCGAGGCTCCCGCGCCGAAGGCCCGATAGAGCCACGCGAGCGGGAACTCGATGCCGGCGCTGTCGAGCACCGCGAGATCGACGCGCCCGGGATGCTCGACGCGTGGGTCCGCGCGAAAGTCGACCGGCACGCCGCCGCCGGCGTCGAGCACGCGTTCGAGCATGTAGTAGAGCAGGGCCGGGTCGCTCTTCAGCAGCCGCTCGGGGCGCGTCGCATCGAAGCGGGGATCCGAGAACGCGCCGTGGATGCGCACCGCGCTGCCGACGAGGACCAACAGCAGCACGCCTGCGATCGCGACCCAACGCGCGTGCAGATCCTGCCTGCCACCGCGCAGCGCCATTTCACTCGTCCGTGTTTGCGGCATGGCAGCGCACTCGTCCGTGTTTACGGCATGGCAGCGCGCGGATGCTATCGCGTCATGAAACGAGAAAGGGGTGACCGCCTTCGCGATCACCCCTTCTGGGTCGGGTCCCGGGCATCGCCCGGAGCCAAGTACGCCGACTAGCTGCGGCGGCGGGCGCCGAAGGCCACGAGGCCCGCGAGGCCGGAACCGATCAGCATCAGCGTGCCCGGCTCGGGAACGAGCGCGCTGGTCGTTCCGGTCTGGGTCACGGTCGCTGCGATCGTGAGGCCGCCGTCGCAGGCAGAGGCATTGTCGGTCACGAACCCGCCGAGCGGCGAGAACTGGCCGGCGCAGGCGATCGCTTCGCCACCCGTCGTCGAGACCGAGCCCGAAGCGCGCGACTCGGCGCGGAGCCGGAAGGAGATCGTCAGCGTGTCGGTGAACGACTGCGTGCCCGAGTGCACCGTGCTGTTCCATCCGGTCGGGAACGGGAACACGCTGCCGTCGAGATCGGTGAAGTCCCGATAGTCGGTCGGAATGTTGATGACGGCAACGATCTCACCGGCCGAGCCATCGAAGGTGCGGCCCGCGGTGCCCGTGATGTCCGGCACCGTGTTGTTGAACGGCGAACGGGCGAGCCCGCCACCACCGGTCTGGCTGAGCAGGCTGCCCATCGTCACGCCGCCGAAGCGGGAACTCGTGATGGTTGCGGCCGTCGCGAGCGCTTGGCCGAGACCACCCGTGGTCTGCGAGTTGTCCTTCGCCACCTCACCACCGTAGTTGAGGTTCAGCGTGATCGATTGCGTCGGAATGACCAACTGCGGGATCGCGCCCGTCGTGCTGGTCCACGTGCGCGTAACCGTGTACGGAATCACGTAGCTGATCGTCATGTCGGCGACCGCAGTCGGGTTCGTCGTCGGACCCTGGTCCGCCGAGACCTGACCGATCACCGCGGCGCTGGCCGTGGCGTCGTTTGCGCCATTGTTGATCGAGGCGCTTCGGGTAGCGCTGATGTCGGCACCGTTGCCCGACACTACGCCGCCCGTGCTCACATCGACGGGCGTTCCGAAGTTGATCGTATTCGCTCGAGCCGTGGTGGTGAAGGCCAACAAGGCCAACCCCAGAGCAAATGACAAGAACCGCATCCGAATATCCCCTTCTCAGATGATGCCGGCCCCAGCCTTCCCAAACTGAAGCGCGGCGTTACCCAGCCCCGGATCCAAAAACGAGTCAGGCCGCCCGTCGAAATGGAAGGGCGGCCTCAACTCGGGTTCGAAAACCCAGAGCCCTTCCCAATCGTTCCCTACAGCAAGACCCGGGCCAGCCTCTACGGCCAGAGAAGAAGCGCGTGATATCAGCGTAAATACCTGAAAGAAAAGGGGGAAAATATCAAAACCGGTGGCAGACTCGATCCGAGGATCCCAGCGGAACCGACCGGGCGGAAGGTGGATTCTCCCGAGATGGAAAATCGTTTCCGCGATCTGCGGATCGGGACGGCCCCTCGAGGCCCCTCGGATACCCTGCCGCGACACGCCGCGAGGTCGATTCGATGCACGATCGCCGCAGTGCCCTGGCATGGTTCGCCCTGCTGATCGGGATCGCGCTGCTCTACGCGCCGTCACTCGCGAACGACTTCGTATACGACGACCACGAGGTCATCGAGGTCCAGCCGCGGCCGACTGGGATCGCCGACCTCGCCCGCGTCTTCGCCGAGCCGCACTTCCGCGGTCTTCCGTACTACCGGCCCGTGGTGCGGGCCTCGCTGCTCGTGCAGAAGGCGCTGCACGGCGATCGGCCTGCGCTGTTTCACCTCGGCAATGCGCTGCTGGCCGGTTTCGCTGCCGTCGCGGCTTTCGCGTTGCTGCGCGCGCCGCGACTCGGTATCGGCGTTGCACCCGCCTGGTGGGCGGCGGCGATCTTCGCCGCGCACCCGGTCGCCTCCTCGGCGGTGTATCCGATCGCTTCTGGCCGCGAGACGTTGCTCCCAGCCGTGCTGATCCTCGCGGCGGTGGCCGCCTGGCTGCGTGCGCGTCGCGGTCTCGCGCTCGGGTGTTTCGCGCTGAGCTTGTTCGCGAAGGAGCAAGCCGCCGTGGTGCCGCTGCTTTTCTTGCTCGCCGATCTCGGTGGCGTCGCGAGTGGGGCGCCGCCGCTGCGCGTCGCACAGGTCCGCGCCTGGATCCAGCGCTACGCGGGGGTCGTGGCGGTGACGCTCGCCTATGTCGCCGCTCGCCAGCAGGTGCTCGGTGCGATGCACTACGACCTCGCGGTACTCGATGATCCCGCGGGCCCGCTGCGCTCGCTGTTATTCGGCGTACAGGTGGCGCTCGCGCCGTTCGCGCAGCTCCACTACGAGCCGGAGTTCGCGGTGTGGTTTTCGCCGCCGCGCCTCGCGCTCGCCGCCGCGATCCTCGCCGCACTCGGCGTGCTGGTTCGAAGCGCCGGCGCGCCACCGCCACGCACCCTGTTGTTCTGGGCCGGCTGGTTCGCCCTCGCGCAACTTCCGACCGCAAACCTGCTCCGGCAGGAAGCACCGTTCGACGAGCGTTACGCGTTTCTCGCGCTGCTGGCGTTTCCGGCGATTGCCGCGGCGAGCGCGACCGCGCTTCGGCCGCGACCGCGCGCCGCTGCGATTGCGATCGGTGCGATGATCGCCGCTGCGCTGGCCATCGTGACACTCGGTCGAGGCGCCGCATTTCACGACGACGCCGCCTTCGCTGCACAATGGCTTCGCACGAACCCTGCATCGCCCGAAGCGCACCATCTGCTCGCGGTTTTGGCCGCGCAGGACGGACGCTTCGAAGACGCCGTCACGCACTATCGCGACGCGCTGCGCACTGCGCCTGCGTCGCCCGACCTGCACGTGAACCTCGGTGTTGCACTCGCGCAGCTCGGTCGCGACGCCGAGGCGCGCGGCGAACTCGAAGCGGCGCTGCGTATCGACCCGGGCCATCCGGAGGCGCACGCGGCGCTCGGCACGCTGCTGGCGCGCGCGGGGCGACTCGACGAGGCGGTCGCGCATCATCGCGCTGCAGTACGCGCTGCGCCGCGCTTTGCGGTCGCGCATCAGAATCTCGGCGCCGCGCTTGCGCGCCTCGGCCGCTACCCCGAGGCGGAGCTCGAGTTCCGCGAAGCGCTGCGCCTCGATCCGGGCTCGCTGGAAATGGCGCGCAATCTGGCGGCGGCTCTCGTCGCGCAAGGTCGCAGCGACGAGGCCAACATCGTGCTGCGCGGCGCGGCGCTCAGGGAGTAGCCGTTTCGAGCCGGCGCATCACCGCGAGCGGCTCCGCCCAGCCGGGGCGCAACCGGATCGCATCGCGCAGCTCGCTTCTCGCTTCATTCCGCTCGCCGCGCTGCGCGAGCAGCACGCCGAGCGCGTAGTGCGCGTCGGCGTCGCCGCTCCATTGGCGCAGCGTTTCGCGGAACGCGGCGATCGCCTCGTCGCGGCGACCCAACTCGGCGAGTGTGGCGCCGAGGTTGTAGTGCGCCGCCGCAAGGCGCGGTTCGAGTCGCACCGCCTCGCGCAAGGGCGGCAGCGCTTCTTCGAGACGACCGTCGCGTGCCAGCGCGGCGCCGAGGCTCGCGTGTGCGTTCGCGTGGCCGGGCGCGGTTGCGACCCACTGCCGGGTGAAGGCGAGTTCGTCGCGGTAGTAGGCGCCGCGGTGAAGCGACATCGCTGCGAGAGCGAGGAGCACCGCAACGCCCACGCCCGTCGCGAGCTGCGGCCGGCCGATCCGTGCCGCGCCGCGCCGCGCCGCGGTCGCGATCAGCGCCGCGACGCCCAGTGACGACACGAACACGTAGCGCTCGGCGAACAGCGCCTCGAGCGGCAGCAGGTTCGCGTTCAGCAACATCGCGATCGGCAGCCAGCCCACCCAGAACAGCGACGCGGCGTGCGACGGCGCCGGTCGCTCGGCGGGCGGCACTGCGAAGACGATCGTCAGCGTGGCGGCGAAGGCGAGCAGCGCGACCGCCGCACGCAGCGGCGAGAACCAGGCCGCGAACGAGGGCTCGTAGAAGAGTGCAGCACGCGGCACGAACGTGGACTGCAGCAGGAAGAGCAGCGACTCGAGCGGACCGAACGGATGCGCGCGCCAGTGCGCTGCGAGCCGCGCGAGTCCGTCGCCGTCCTCGGGCGCCTGCGAAACGACGGCGCCCCGCACCGCGAGATAGACGACGAGCACGATCGCGAACGGCGCGAGCCGCCGCAGCCACGCAGACACGCGTCGGCCCGGCGGCTGCGGTGCGAGCCGCAACAGATCCGCGAGAGCGATCCCCAGCGGCACGACGATCGCCTGCTCCTTGCTCCACAACGCGATCGCAAACAACAGCGCGCTGGCGACGCGACCGCGCGCGCCGCCGCGCAACCATGCCGCGAGCGACGCGAGCATGAAGATCGCCGGCATCGAGGACTCGCGGCCCGACGCGATCGGGTGAACGCACTCCGAGGCGATCGGATGCAGCGCGAACGCGGCCGCAGCCCAGGCCGCGGCGCCCGCCGAGAGCCCGAGTGCGGGGCTTCGCAAGAGCGCATGTGCCGCGACCGCCACCGCACCCATCAGCAACGCGTTCACCAGATGGAAGAGTGCCGGCTCGTCGCCGTGTATGCCTTTCTGGAGCAGCAGCGACGCGCGCGTCGTCGGGCGGTAGTAGGGAAGGTTCGACTGCGGCAGGCCGTGCGGCTCGGCGAATACGTGCAGCAGCTGGGCGAGCGACTGTACCGGCGCCTGCTGGAGGATCACCTCGTGGTCGTCGTACACGAATCCGTTGCGGACGTCGGGCAGGTAGACGAGGAACACCAGGACTGCGACGCCGAGTGATGCGAAGCGGCGGTTCTGATTGCGCGGAGGCGCGCCCACGCTCACTTCGCGACGCGGTGCTCGACGAGTCGCATCGTGGTCTCCATGAGGATCTTCGCGTGGGCGCCCTCCGGCAGACGCAGGTCGCTCTCCACCGTCGCCATCTCGCGTACGATCCCGACGCCCCGCTGCATCCAGACCACGCGTTCGAAGCGGCCCGACTCGATCGTGGCACTTCCTCGGTAGATCGGGATGCTGCCGGTGACCGGTCCGCGGTAGCGAACCTTCAGGCAGTTGGAGCACGGCGGATCCAGCTTCTCCGCGCCCACGACTTCGCCCTGCAAGTCGATTTTCAGGTCGCCGTCGCGATAGTTCCCGACCTTCCACGACTCGCCGATCGTCGTGGTCGTGAGCATACGCAGCGGGGGTTGGTAGCTGGACTCGTTGATCGCGCCGTCCGGGCGTGTCCCTGTCGAGCCGAGCATCCTCAGCCCGCCGTCGAACGAGAACACGAAGGTCGTGATTGCGGTCTCCGGCTTGCCGCCGGCCTGCGTCGGTCGAAGCGACGTCGTATCACGGATCTGGAACGCGCCGCTCTTGCCGTCGCCGACAGGTTCCGCGACGTGGACGGAGCGGCCCGCGTGGAAGACGCGGTCGATGTCGCCGTCGTCGGGCCGGTAGGTATGGTCGCGATGGACCTCGTACACCCACTGGTTTCCCGCGTGCAGCGGCAGCCAATCGGGTTCGACGGGCGACGCGGCGATCGAGGCCCGTGCGACCGCGAACACGGCGGCCCACGCTAGCGTCGCCCGGCACAGCGAGATTCGAGTCATCAGCATCCGCAACGCGCGCTCCCCGCCTCGGAGTCCCGGCTCGCGGAGCTTCGCGCGGCGCGCGTGCGCGTGCCAGCTTCGCCCCGCGGATCGCCGCTTCGCTTCAGCGCCGCATCGATCGTCCCGATACGGGGCGCCGGGTCCGGTGGTGCCGGATTCATGTGGTAGCTTGCGACGACCGGGACCCCAATTGCTGCGCGAATTCCTTCGAAAACAGATCTTCGAGCGCTTCCCGCTCGTATTCGGCGCCGCGGCCAACGTGGCCGTCACGATCCTCGTGGCCTGGCTGATCGCGCTGCGTTCCGGACCGGCGGCAATCCCGGTGGCAACGCTCGTCTGCGTCGGTCTCGTCGCCGCGGCATTCGGGGCCTGGGCGATTCCGCGCCTGACCACCCTTGCCCGCACCGACGCCGTCGCGAGTCGCGCCGAGGGGCTGGTGTTCGCAATGGGCTTCGTGTCGATCTTGCTGGCCACGGCGATCGTCGGCGCGACGGCCGCGTTCGGTGCGCTCGCGGCGCTGCTGGCGATCGCGGGACTGTCGGCCGACGCGGGTCTCGGGCTACTCCGCGCGGGCACGATCTTCGCTGTGTCGGCTGTCGTCGCCACGCTGGCATGGGGCTTCGTCGTGGAAGGCCGACTCATCGAAATGACGCACCACCGCATCGAGATCGCGGGTCTCGCGCCCGCGCTGCGCGGACGGCGCATCGCCCACCTCTCGGACCTGCATATCGGCAATGGCCTCGATGGCCCGCGTCTCGCTGCGCTGGTCCTGCGCGTGAACGGGCTCGGCGCGGACCTGATCGCGCTGACGGGCGACCTGTTCGACAACGACGCACGCGTGCTGGCCGAAGGTGCGCGAGCGCTCGGCGCGCTGCGCGCTCCGCTCGGCGTCTACGCGGTGCTCGGCAACCACGACCTGTTCGTCGGTGCGGAATTGGTGGCGAGCGCGTTCGCCGAACAGGCGCCAGAGATTTCGCTGCTGCGCGGGCGCTGGGCAGCGATCCCGACGCCGGAGCCGCTGCTCGTCGCGGGACTCGACGACCCGGGACACGATTGGGAGGACGACGCGGAATCGCTCGCGGCGCTCGAGAAGCTCGCTGCTGCGCGGCCGTACGAAGGCCCGTCGATCCTGCTTGCGCACCGGCCCGAAGCGTTCCCGCTCGCCGCCGCGCTCGGCTTCTCGCTGGTGCTGTCGGGTCACTACCACGGCGGTCAGGTCGCGGTTCCGCTCGCAGGCGGACGCTTCAACGCGGCGCGCCTGCTGACGAGATTCGATCGCGGCCTCTACCGCATGGGCAACTCCGCTCTCTACGTGAGTCGCGGCCTCGGCTTCGCGGGCCCGCGACTGCGTGTGGCGAGTCGCCCCGAGATCGCGCTGCTCGAACTCGCATAGCGACCTGCTTCGGCGCTCGCGAGCCGCTCGGCTCGTGATGTCGCACAGCTCGCGTGCGGATCGGAAACGCGGCTGCGACGGCGGCGGAGCCGCCCGGATTCGATCGGCATGACTGCGTGTTCCGATGCGCGGAGCCGGCCTGGGGCTAGCGTTCGCCTCTTGGCAGCGGAGGTGCTCTCTGCAGTCGGCTGCGTGCGAGCTGAAGTTCCAATCTGAGGACGTGCGCGGGTGGTACCTGATGCGCGACTTCGCCGTTGCGATCGAGGTCCGCTCGCTGCGGCGTCGGACGATGCACGATCGCGTATCGCTCTCCTGTGTGGCGATGCCGATCCGATGAACCGATTTCCCAGCACGGCGCGTACGACCCTATCGGCTCTGGCCGTCGGCATCGTTTTCACCCTCTCGTCGCTCCCCTACCTACCGCTCGCACCCCGTAGCGACAGCCTGTCCACGCTCTGGATGCTCCGCAACTCGGCGCCATGGGAGTGGATGCTCGACCCGCGGATCGGCGGCTTCAACTTCATTTTCTTCTTCGAGCCTGGCTTCGGCTGGATCACGTATCCCGCGCTTTGGCTCACGCCGCTCATCGGCGACGCGGGACATCACATGGCCGCACTCGCGGGTGCCCTTCTGCTGGGTGCCGTGACGGGCCTGCTGACCCTCGACGCAACGAACTCTCGCCCCGCGGCGATGGCCGCTTGTGTCCTCCTTCTGTTCTCGACACCGGTCTGGTACGACATTGCCGACACATCGATGAGCCACTACCTGTTCGCGACCGCGTTCGCGCTGCTCTCGCTGCGATTCACTTGGCGAGCACAATGGGTTCCGCGCCGGGATTGCGAGCGCCTCGCTTGGTCGCAGTCGCTTGCGTCGGCCTTCCTCTACTTCGTAGCGCTCTGTTTCAAGGAGTCCGTCGGTGCGCTTCCGGCGCTGATTCTGGTCCTTCACCTGATGGTGTTTCGACGTCCCGTCGCAGCGTTGCTGTTCCTGGTTCCGCACACCATCGCGCTCGCACTGTTCCTGTTCTGGCATCACCATATGCTGGGAGGACAGGGGGGATACTTCCTCGAAGCCGAATGGCTTCCTTCGAACTGGATCACCGCAGTACCGGTGGTGGGCTACGCGCTCTGGGGACATGCCGCGGTGACCCTCGTGCTCGCCGCCGCGCTCGCGTGGCTGCGCCCGACCGCTCTCGCAATGGTTGTGTTCGCGTGGGCGGTGGGCGTTGCTCCGTTTGCGTTCGCGGGGCCCTTCGGGCCTCACCCGTTCAGTGCCGGTCGGCTGCTGCTCCCGATCGCGCTCTCGTGGGCTTTGTTCGTCGCCGCCGCGCTTCGCCGATGGCGGCTCTCGGGGCGCTACGGCCGCGCGGGGTTCGCGCTCGCTGCCGCGACGCTTCTCGCGCTCCAGTGGTCACAGCGACCGCAAGTGCCCGCAACCTACGCGCGCCTCCAACCAACGGATGCATTGCCGAAAAGACCTTGGGTCGAGCCGCTTGCGGTCGTGAGCGAACAGTGGACGGCTCCGATGTCGCTGCATCAGCTCCAGCCGGAGCCGCGCGCACCCTTCGTCAGCTACCGCACGTCGATCGATCGGCAGCTCGACCGCGCGCTCGGCCGAAGGCTGCCTCCCGGTACGCGCGTGATTCCGGAAACCGATCCTGGCCCCACGCCCATGCTGGTTCCGCTGCCGGCCGACGCAGTCAGCGTCGGGTTCGATCGTTTGGGCCGCGTACACATCCGTCTGAGCACGAGTGCCGTCGGACATTTCTGGCTCGCACTCGACTATCAGAACGGCCCGACGCGCTTCGTTGCGAGCTTCCCGATCCAGCGCGCGCGAGTCGATCTGCCTCTCGCTCGCTCCATCAGGCGGCTGGTGGTGTTCGAACCGGGCCCCACGAGTCGATGGCCTGCGCGCGTGCTCGAGGCCCCGGCTTTCGTGGATCCGTGGCCGCGCTTGAGCGACAGCTCGGTAGCACCAGCCGGGAACTCAGCCGCGCTGCAGCCTCTGCGCTGACGGAAGTGCGTCGCTCGACGCGCACGCACGCCCGCGCTCTACGCGGGTCGTGGTCTCGGCTTCGCGGGTCCGCGGCTGCGCGCCAAGAGCCGCCCCGAGATCGCACCGGTCGGATTCGTCTCGAGCCGTCGCATCGGGCTCGACACCGCGAGGCGTGCGTGAGAAGATCGGCGCCGCTGCCGAGGAACCACGCCCATGTCGTCCACTGCCGAGCCGGTCTTCTATTACATCACCTGGGATTGGTACAACGGCAGCGAGCCGCCCTGGTACGACGTCGAAAAACTCCCGGGAACGAAGCTGCTGCGCGAGAACTACGCGGCGATCAAGGCTGAGGTGCTGGCGTTCGACGCGGAGCATGGATCCGAGATCCGCGCGAACTTCACGCCGTACGCGTACCAGGAGAAAGGCTGGAGGACGATCAACCTCTACTCGTACTTCCTCCGCTACGAGGACAACTGCGCGAAGTTCCCAGTAGTCGACAGCGTGGTGCGACAGATCCCGGGCATGTGTCTCGCGCAGATTGCGGTGCTGGAACCGCATACGCGCATCAAGGCGCACTTCGGCGACACCAACGTCCTCGTGCGCAGCCACCTCGGACTGGTCGTCCCGGGCGATCTGCCCGAGATCGGCTTCCGCGTCGGTCGCGAGGAGAAGTGCTGGAAGGAGGGCGACGTGATCGCGCTGCAGATCGCGCGCCGCCACTACGCCTGGAACCACACCGATCAGCGCCGCATCGTGCTGGTGGTCGACACCTTCCGCCCCGAGTACATGGACCAGCGCTTCGCGATCGCCGGCAACGTACTCGCGACGATCGCGATGAAGTTCGTCGCCACCAAGGTGCCGATGCTGAAGAAGCTGCCGAAGCCGCTGGTGCGCGCGATGCACAAGCCGATCGGATTGCTGTTCCGGTTCCGTCTCTGGGTGCAGCGCAGCTTCGGGATCGGCACGCCGCCGGGATCGATGCACGCCTAGCGGCGATCGGCGAGATTCATCAGTCCTTCCCGCGCGACGGTGCGCCGTCGTCGCGCACGACCGGCAGGGCGATCGCTTCGGTTGGCGCGTCTACTTCTCGTAGCTGATAGAACGGGATGCCCTGGCCGAGCTGATAGACGCGCTGCACGTAGTCGCCGACGAGCGACAGCAGGCCGCCGAGCAGGCTCGCAGCCGCGACCACGAGCGCGCTGAGCCCGATCGCGGCGGAACCCTGCACGAGCGCAGCGACGCCCAAGAGCGTCGCGATCCCGAGTGCTGACGCCGCGAGCAGACCGCTCACGAGGAACGGTCGCCGCGCGGTCAGCAGGTAGTAGTCGGCTGCGATCCCAAGCAGTGTCAAGAAGGTATGCCCGAGGCGCAGGCTCGACGGGCGGTGGCGGATCGGAACCTCCACTACCGAGTGCGCGCGGCGCAGCAGCATCGGCGTCACGAGCCGGCGGTGCTCGCCCTCGGCAGCGAGATTGCGCAGGATCCGGGAGTCCATCGCGCGCATGCCGCAGCCGATGTCGCGGATGTTGCTGCCGGTGCGCCGACGCACCCACCAGTTCATGAATGCTGAGGGGACACGTCGCATCAGCCACGGATCGCGACGCTGTTCGCGCACGCCGCAGACCAGGTCGTGGCCTGCCTCCAGTGGTGCTAGCAGCACGGGGATGTCTTCCGGGTAGTTCTCGAGATCCGCATCGAGGCACGCGGCGCGCCGGCCCTGCACCAGGTCGAAGCCGGCGCAGATCGCAGACTGGCTGCCGAAGTTGCGTGCGAGCGCAAAGGGACGGATGCGCGGGTCGGCGCTCGCGCGTCGCGTCAGCAGCTCGAAGCTGGTGTCGCGCGAGCCATCGTCCACGAAGATCAGCTCGAAACGCAGGCCCGCGTCATCGAGCGTCGCGACGAGGCGATCGATGAGCTCATCGAGTGTCGAGGCGTTGTTGAACACCGGAACGACGATGGAGACGTCGGGCGTCGTCACGGGAAGACTGCCTGGAGTGCGTAGACGAAGTTCAAACCGTCGGGCGGAACACCGCGCCGGACGCGCGTCACCGCCAGCCGATCGGAGACGAGCAGCACCTGCCACGAAATGCGTCGCTCGAAGAGGTCCTTCCAGTCGGTGTCGGCAAGGCGCAGCGCAAAGGCAGCGCCGCTGTCGCCGCGCTCGGCGGTGGTGCCGGGCTGGCGAAAGTCGATCGTGTAGGCGCCCGGATCGCCGCCGGTGATTTCGAAGAAGACCGACTGCGCCACCTGCGCCGACGCTTCGGGCGCGGCGGCGAGTCGCGCAGGCAGCTCGCGTCGGAACGATTCCTCGGTGCTCGGTCGCGATCCGGCGTAGCGCTCGCCCGATTCGAGGAACGCGTGGATGTAATCGTGCAACGCGCGCGGCGCCGGCGTGCCGCGCAGCGCGCCGCGTTCGATGCCGCCTTCTCGCGACCACGCATCGCCCGGGGCGAGATCGAGCGCGACGTGGCCCTTGGCGTCGGTGGCCATGCATGCCCGCCAGTCGGCGGCGCCACGGCGGATCACCTTGCGCGTGATCGCGTCGCCCTGCGGCCCGGTCCAGCGCATGTTCGATGCAGCAGCGAACGCATGGGGTACATCCAGCAGTCGAGCCGTGCGTGCGCCGCCTTCGGGGCCGTGATCGGCTTCCTTGAACGAATCGAGCGCCAGCAGCGCGGGCTGATCGAACGAGTTGTGCGAGAGCGCTGCAACGTCGGCGCGGCCCAGGCGCTTCGCGATCTCCTCGATCAACTCCGGCGGCTGCGGTGCGTCGGCTCCATCCCAGAAGCGACCGCTGCGTCCCTCGATCCAGTACGCGCACTCGTCCTGCACACCGAGCGACGGCGTCGGAACGATCCGCGCGCTGCCGACTGCGAACTCCTCGTAGTCGCCGCGCGCATGCAGGTTGTCAAAGCCGAGCCGTCGCAGATTCGTGTCCAGCTCGGAGAAGTGGATCGGCGGATGCACGACGGGGATCGACTTGTCGGGCAGCGCGGCCAGCGTCGGCGCGTTGAAGTGATCGAGGTGCCCGTGCGTGATCGCGATCGCATCGAGCGGCGGCAGATCGGCCGGCCCGAATGCGAGCGCCGGATCGCGCTCGACGAAGCCCTCGAAGATCGGATCCACGAGCCACGGATCGGTGAGGATCCGGGTGCCATCGACCTCGATCAGATGGCAGGCGTGGCCGAGAAAGGTGACGCGCATGGCCGGCGAGGAAGAGTCGCTCAGGCGCCGCGTCGGAGCGGCTGCCAGAGGGAATAGGCGAAGAACCGTTCGAAGCGCGTCTTCGGCCGGTTGCGCAGCACGCCGTCGAGGAAGCTCAGGATCCGGATCGGACGAACCACGAAGTAGCCCGCGAGATACACGGCGTAGTGGATGAGTTGCAGCATCAGCACGAACGAGCCACTCCAGCGCGGATGCCACGACGCTCCGCCGAAGCGACCGGGGCGCCGCTGCAGCGAGAGGAAGTACGCGTCGTCGTAGCGGATGCGTCCCTCCCGCAACGCGATGTCGTGATACTCCGATCCGGGGTACGCGGAGAAGCGCGCGGAGTCGACCACGTCGAAGCCGGCGGCCAGCATGCGCAGCAGCAGCCAGTAGGTCTTGAGGACGTCCTTGATGGTCTCCTCGGGGAAGCCGTAGATGATGAACGCGCCGACCCGGATGTCGATGTTCTTCTGCTTCACGATGCGCGCCACGGAGAGCACCTTCTCGAGGTTCACGCGCTTGCGCGTGATGTCGATGATGCGCTGCGATCCCGTCTCGGGCGCCAGATAGATGGCCTTGCAACCCGACGCGCTGAAGGTTCGCAGGATCTCCTCGTCGATGGCTTCGCTTCGGGTTCCCGCCACGAGCTGCCAGGTGATGTCGAGCCCGCGGTTCTGGATCTCCTGCGCCACGCGCAGCGACCAGCTCCGGCTCACGACGAAGGTGAGATCGTGGAACTGGAAATCGCGAGCGCCGTAGCGCTCGACGTAATGCTGCATCTCGTCCACCACGTCCTTCGGATCGCGGCGGAAGTAGTTCGTGCCCCACATCGATTCGTTCGAGCAGAACTTGCACGTGTAGGGACAGCCGCGCGAGGCCAACAGCACCATCGAACGGCGGCCCGCCGAGACGCCGTACATGAGTCCGGTGTCGACGTAGTTCTCGAGCGGGACGAGATCCCAGGCAGGCCATGGCAGCGCGTCGAGAGCGCGCACCCGTTTGCGGCGCGGGTTCTCGATCGGCGTGCCGTTCTCGTCGCGGAACACGAGTCCGTCGATACCGGACGCGCACGCGCGAGCGTTTGCGCCGGGGTCGCGCGCGAACGCGTCCGCCAGCGCGCAGAGCGTTTCCTCACCTTCGCCGACCACGGCGAAATCCGCCTTCGCATCCGCCACGCAGAACGGTGCACACGCACTGACGTGTTCTCCGCCGAGCACGATGGGCACGTTCGGGAAGCGCTCGCGCAGCGCGGCCACGACGCGCTTCGCGAGCGGCCAGTAGTCGGAGAACATCACGCCGATGCCGAGGAGTTCGGTATTCGCAGGAACCCGCTCCACGATCTCGGGAATCGGGAGCCCGTGCAGGAAAGTGCCCTCGAGAAAAGGCGTGAAGCGGCCCACCGCCGAGCCGACGCCATCTACGATGGTGGGAGCGTGGCCACGCTGACGCAGCGAAGCGGCGAGATACGCGAGCCCGAGCGGCGGGCAGACGAGCGGCACCCGCTTGTTGCTCGGCGCCATGTCGGCGGTGTTGATCAGCGTGATGTGCATCGGCCGCGTGTCCACCACTTCGCAGGAACGAGCGTTTGCGTCGGGTACCCGTCTGCCTTACCACTCCCGTCGCCAATCGGTCAAGTGCAGGCCTTCGAGAGCGGGTCGCAGGGAGCCATTCGATTCATGGAGTTCGTTCCCATCGCGCCGCAGCACTACCGGCGCATGGCCGAGCTGCACGAACAGGGCATGGCCGGCGGATTCCTGCCGAGCCTCGGGCCCGCGTTCCTGCGAGCCCTCTACGCCGCGATGTTCGGATCCGGCGCGGCCCGCGGCGCCGCTGCGGTCGAGGACGGTCGCGTCATGGCCTTCTGCTACTACACCGACGACCACGCGGCTTTCTTCCGGCGAACGCTCCGCCACGGCTCCTGGCGGGTTCCGTTCTGGGCAGGGCTCGGTTTCTTGCGGCGCCCGCGACTTCTGCTCTGGCTGCTCGAGACCGTGCGCTATCAGGGACGCGCCGACGTCCCCGGCGTGTCGGCGGAGATCTACGCGTGGGCCGTTGATCCTGCCTGTCGCCGGCAGCGCATCGGTTGGCGCGTGGTCGATGCGACCGAGGCGATGATGCAGGCCGAGGGAATTCGCGTCTACACGCACACAGTCTACGACGACAACGACAAGGCGATCGGCTTCTACGAGCAACGCGGTCACGAGCTGCTCGACCACTTCGAACTCTACGGCAAGCGCTGGGCGCTCTACCGGGTCGACTTCGACCGGCGGAAGATCCGCGGGTGACGGCGTTGCGCTACCCGCTGGCGCGCCCCGATGTGGGTCCGCGCGAACGCGCCTACGTCGCGCAGGCGATGCGCGAAGCCTCGGTCTCCTCTCTCGGACCGCAGGTCGTCGCCTTCGAAGATGCCTTCGCGTCCCATCTCTCGCTGCCCCACGCCGCGGCGGTGACGAGCGGCACCGCGGCGCTGCATCTCGCGCTCGCTGCTCTCGGCGTCGGCCCCGGTGACGAAGTGATCGTGCCCGACCTCACGTTCGTCGCGACTGCGAACGCCGTCTCCTACACCGGTGCGCGTGTGGTGCTCGCCGACGTGGATCCCGTCACCTGGACGCTCGACCCCGCGAGTGTCGAGCGCGCGCTGTCGAAGCGCACCCGCGCCATCATCGCGGTCCATCTCTACGGGAACCCCGCGGACCTCGACGCACTCGCGCGGATCGCGAAACGCAACGGCGTGGCGCTGATCGAGGACGCGGCCGAGGGCATCGGCGCGACCTGGCACGGGCGGCCACTCGGCGGCGTCGGCGTGATCTCGACGTTCTCGTTCTACGGGAACAAGATCCTGACGACGGGAGAGGGGGGGATGGTCGCGACGCGCTCGCGACGGCTGGATCGGGTGATCCGCCACCTCCGCGACCACGGCATGTCGCCAAAGCGGCGCTACTACCACGACCGGTTGGCCTTCAACTATCGGATGACGGCGCTGCAGGCCGCCCTCGGCCTGGGTCAGCTCGAACGCATCGATGCGTTCCTCGAGCGCAGGGCGCGCATTGCCGGTTGGTACCGCGCCGAGCTCGCGGGTCTCGACGGCGTCAGCGAGCCGCTGCCGCTCGTGCCGGCGCGAGCCGTTTGCTGGCTCTACACGATCCAGGTCGCCGCGTGGACACGGCGCCGACGCGACGCCGCCATGGGCGCGCTGCGACGCGCGGGCATCGACTCGCGCCCGCTCTTCGTGCCGATGAGCCGGCTTCCGATGTATCGGCGCCGGCCGCTGCCGGTCTCCGATCGGCTCGCCGCATGCGGGATCAGCCTGCCCACCCATACCCAGATGCGGCGCTCCGACGTGCAGGCGATCGCGGGGGCGTTCCGCGGGGTGCTCGAAGACCGCTAGCCCGCTGGCGTTTCGCACCCTCGCGATGATTCTGGATCAGAACGGCTCGGCTGGGATAGGATGCGAACTCCTGCCAAACCTGATCGGCCGTTCCATGTGGACCTCGCACCCCTCGAAGACCGCGCCGCCCGGCCCGTGGATCCACAGTCGCCGCTGGGATCTGTTGTTCCTGTTCGCGAGCGGATTGCTGGTGGCGCTGCCGATGGCCAGCTACCAGCTGATCGCGCACGCAACGGGTGTTGCGCCCCAGGCGTTCCAGCACAGTCAGGCGCTCGGCATCGCGATGCTGATCAATCTCGGTGCGGCGTTCCTGATCGGTGGGCCGCACATGTACGCGACCTTCACGTTCACGCTCGCCGAGCGTCGCTTCAGGGAACGCCACCCGGTGCTGCTCTGGAGTGCGCTGCTGGTGCCCGTCGTGGTGATCACGCTCTGCATCCTGCGCATCGAGCTGCTGATGGCGCTCTTCTTCGCCTGGGCGGGCCTGCACGCTTTACATCAGATCGTGTATATCGTGCAGCAGTATCAGCTCCGCGCGGGCGCTGGCGGGCCGCCGCGCCGCTGGTCCCGTGGCGTCGACGTCGTGCTCGCCTTCACGAGCCTCTACCCGATCGCAACCTGGCGGCTGTTGGCGGCGCCCGGCGCGGTGTTGACGCTTCCGTTCGGAGTGCATGTGAACGCGGGCTTCTCGATCGGGAAGGTCGACATCGCGCGCGAAGTCCCGCTGTTCCTCCAGGGCGAAACCTGGATCGCGGGCGTGGTTGCCGGTGTATTCGCGGTGGCGCTACTGGCGTTCGTGTTGCGGACCGTCGCCGAGGTGTTGACGCGTCGCGCGATCTGGCCGCGCACGCTGTTCCTTGCCGTCACGGTCCCGGTCGCATTCGCGCTGCCGATCTTCGACAACCTCGATGTCGCGCTGCAGGGATTCAACCTGTGGCACAGCACGCAGTACATCGGTCTCGTGTACCTGATGAACGCGATTCGCGAGGAGCGCCACGAGATCTCCTCGCCCTTTGTGGTGTGGCTGTCCGGCAAGGGACGTGGCATGCGTTACTACGGCTTCATCGTGAGCGTCTCGGTCTGCAGCGGCATGTTGATCGGCGTGCTGCACTACGGCCTGGGCCTGCCGATGCTGCAGTCCTACTACGCAGTGCTGCTTTCCGGTCTGTGGGTCCACTACCTGTGGGATCACGCCACGTTCACGCAATTCGACGCGTTGGCACCTCCGCTGCCGCTGGCGAGCCGCGCGTGAGCACCGCCGCGGGCGGACGGCGCGGACCGGAGCGCGAGTCCTTCCTGCCCCCCGTACACGTGAGCGTCGTCGTGCCGAGCTACAACGAATCGGGATCCATCGTCCGATTCCTGCGCGAGCTGACCTCGATCCTCGATGATCACAAGATCGATCACGAGATCCTGCTGATGGATGACGCGAGCCCCGATGGAACCGCCGACCTGGTGGAGCGCGAGTTCGGCGCGCAACCGAGGCTACAGGTGGTTCGTCGACACGGGCCCCGCGGCCTTGCCGCCTCGATCCGCGATGGGCTCGCGCGCGCCGAGGGGGATGCGCTGGTCGTGATGGACTCCGACTTCAATCACGATCCGAAGGGCGTCCCGATGTTGGTCAAGTTCCTCGCCGACTTCGAACTCGTGAGCGGCTCGCGCTTCGCGCCCGGAGGCGGCATGTACAGCCGCTCGCGTCAGGTCGGAAGCTTCATCATGAATCTCTTCGCCCGGGTCGTGCTGCAGACACAGATCCAGGACAACCTGTCGGGCTACTTCGCGATCCGACGGGACGTGCTCGCGCGGCTGCCCGCGGACCGCATCTTCTGGGGCTACGGCGACTACTACTTCCGGCTGCTGTTCTATGCGCAGCGCCAGCGAACGACCGTCCTCGAGATTCCCGTCGTCTACCGATCGCGCGAAGGAGGTGGGAGCAAGACGCCGCTGCTTCGGACGACGCTGCGCTATGGCGCGGAAATCCTGCGGCTGCGTTTCGCGAACCTGCTGCCCGCTTCGGCGAGCGAACGGTCGCGTCAGTCCTGACGAACCTCGCCGCTCGCGTTTGGCTCGCTACGCGGGATCCGCTCGCCGCAGCGAAGCAGCGCCCATCGTTCTCGGGGCCAGGTCGGCTGCCAGCCGGCGCCCGCAGGACGCGCCGCGAACACGCGCGAGAGTCCGGCTTCATCCGAGAACGAGTACAAAGCCGCGCCGGGCCAACGTGCGCAGATCGAGCGCGTGACCCCATCATCCAGATCCAGCGCGGGGCTATAGAAGAAGACCTCGGCATTCGGGCGCTCGTCCCCCGCACGGACGATCAGGCTGCCCGGTCCTTCGTAACGCTGGGAGGGAAGCGGCACGGGCGGCGCGTAGCGAGCGATGCGTTCCCGGTGCAGCCAATCGAGGTCGTCGCGTCCGCCATGCGCCAGCACGACCGCGCCGCCAACGGGTCGGCCCGCTTCGAGGACGCGCAGCGCGATTCCGAGATCGGAGAGCGGCAGCAGACGCGGATTGACGCAGTCGAAGAGCACGAGACCGCTGAGCGCGATCAGGGCCGTAGCCGCTCCGGCGACGCGGGCTGCGTTCCTGCCGGGCAGCAGCACGCGGCGTATCGCCTCGAAGCCGAGGCCCGCAAAACCCGCGGCGACGAGGGGAAGACCGATCGCGCGCGTGAGCGACGCGCGGTCGTAGGCCGAGGTGAAGCCCGGCAGCACGGAAAGCGCCAGTACCGCGAGTAGCATCCCCGCGCGCCGGTCGTGACGCAGCGCGCGCAGGCACTGCGCGATCCCCAGCGCGATCGCACTGGCACCAACGGGATCGAGGTAGACGTCCGCCCAGAGCCGCAGCGCGGTGCGCGGCGTGGCGAAGGGAGCCAGCAGCGTGCCGAGCACGATGTCGAAGGGGCCGGGCCTGCCTGCCTGCCAGAGCTCCCCAACGGGCGGTGCGTACGGCGACTGCTGGCCGAGCAGGATCGCTTCGAGTCCCGCCCATTGTCCGCACACGGCGAGATAGGCCGCGCGCATCGCTTCAAACGTGGCCGGTGTCGGGAAGCCGGGCAGCGCGAGCGCGACGAAGCTCGCCGTGGCGGTGAACCATGCGATCGCCGGCAGGCGCGGACCGCGCAACAGGAAGTGCAGCGTCGAGAGCCCGGCGAGCACTGCGAAGGGCACCATCTGCGGAATCGTGGTCGCCACTCCACCCATGGCGCCGAGGCAGGCCAGCGCCGCAGGCGACGCGCTCGCGCGCAGTCGCAGTGCCAGCCAGACCGTCCAGAGGATCAGCGCGCAGAGCACCCCGAACGCGGTCGGCACATACGGAAGCGCGAGCACGAAGGGCGAGAAGAGCAGCGTCGCGGTGGCGACCAGCGCTGCGTTGCGATTCACGAGGCGCGACACGATCGCGGCCAGCAGTGCCGCGCTCGCGGCGACGCCGAGACCCTGCACCGCCTGGATCCAGCCGAGCGATGGCGGGATGCGTCCCGCGCCGAGCAGCGGCGCACCCAGGAAGACGAGATGCAGATTGGTGACACCAGGCTGCGGACCACTCGTGAGCAGGTTGGATCCGTCGTTCGCGGTGCTCACCAGCCAGCCGAAGTTGATCCAGGTGTCGATCGAGTCCGCCACTCCGGGTGCATGCCATGCTCGCGGCACGCGAAGCGCGAGCCAGATCGCGATCAACACCGCAATTGCGCCCCACCCAACGCCGTTGGAACGGGTCGCTGGGCGGCGAGTCGCGCTCCCGCGATTCGCCGCCCAGAGGACTGCAGCGGGTGCGAAGCCCGCGAGCACGTACAGCGCCTGCCCCGTTCGATCGAGGCGAGACACGGACACCGCGGCCGCAAGATGTGCCAGCGCCAGCACCAGGGCCGCCATCAGCCCACGGGGCGCGACGATCGGCGCCTCGGATCGCAGGGAAGACACAGGAATCGGTAGGCGTGCCGGGAACGCCGTCGCTGCGAGCAACGAACCGATCGCGAGCGCTCCGAGCCGCGCGAGCATCCAGGCGGCCGGGATGCCGGGGAAGAGTCGAGCGAGAAGCGACGCGCCGGGCTCCGGGGGCAACAACGGTGTCGCCGCCGGCGGGGCGAAGGGAAGGGCCACGGCGATGGCGAACGGAACGATCGCCAGCCACGCGCGACGCTGGGCCGCTCGCGCTGCGGGGTTCGACGCGGCGTCCACGATCTGGCTACGCGGTCCGACCGTTACTGCGCGCCTGGCCTGCTGCATGCAGCCCGATCAGCCGCACGCGATCGAGCCTCCATCGAGACGGAAATGAAAGGTGGCCGTGGAGCGCAGATACCGGAAACCGAGTTTTGCGTAGACGTTGATGCTGCCGATCGTCGCGACCTGCGTCTCGTTCTCCATGTAGCTCGCACCGAGCGGCCGCGCGGTGATCATCTCGCGCTGGATCGCCGTGAACAGGCCGCGGTACTCGGGTAGCGTCGCGCCGAGGCCACGCCCGCAGACCACCGCGCCGGCTTCGCGCGAGACGTCCGGCAGTTCCAGCATCGAGATGAACGCGACGATCTCGCTGCGGTCCCAGACCAGCAGCACCGCGTCGGCCCAGTCGCCCGTCATCACGCGCTCGGTCCATGCTTCGTAGACGCGCAGCGCGCGTTCGAGCGGAAGTGTCAGGTCGAAGACCAGCGGTCCGCGGTCGAAGGCGTAACCGCCGAGTTCGGCGAGGCGTTTCCACGCGGCGACCGGCAACTCGCCGAAGCGGCCGCGCTCGCGAATTTCGAAGCGCAATCCGAACGGAAGCGCGTCGTCGTGGGGCATGCCGGTGAGCGACGCCATCCAGGAGACCTGCGTGTCGACGTGGGTGCCGCCGACTTCCTGCAACACCCAGGGCGCGACGCGATCGCGCGTCGAGGCGCGCGCGGCCAGATGGACGAAGCCGCGTTCGCGCGCACGTGCGACGGCCGCGCGCACGGCGGCGCGCAGTCCGGCGAGGCGAGCAACGGGATCCGCAACCGCAAGCGGCCGCTCGAGCGTCGCCATCGCGAGTCCGAAGTGCGCCGACTCGAACGGGCGTTCGTCGAGCCGGATCGCAGCGAGCGGCTCGCCGGCGGGCGTTCGCGCAACCAACACCTCGCCGCGATCCGTCCAGCGTCCGCGATGGATCGCCGCGCATGCGCCGGCGCGCGCGGCGATCGGCGCGAAGTTCGCGTACGGCAGTTCGGGCTCGCTTTCGAGCAGCGCATCGACTGCGCCCGCGAGGCGAGCGCCGCTCTCCAGATCGACGAGGGGTTCCATCGGACGGCGATTATACGGATGCGCCGTGCAGACGGGCGGGCTACTTCTGGCGCCCCCACCGGAGTGACGCCCTTGGAGCCCTCCTCGATCGCGGGCTTTGCCGAGGTCCTCGCTGCGATCGCTTCGATCTGGGCGGTGCTGGGCGCGTGGCTCGGGCCGGGCTATGCGCTCGCGGTCGCGCTCGGGTCGGGCCGCGACCGGCTCGAGCGATTCGGCCTCGCGGTGGCGTTGGGACGACTGCTGCTGGCGGTCGTTTCGCTCGCTGCGTGCAGCGCGTCGGCGCCGCAGCTGCTGGTGGGCTGGGGCGTGCTCGGCGCCGCGCTCGGGGCCTACGCGTGGTGGCGAACGGCCGCCGTCGCCGAACCCGACGGCGCGGGCCGCGCGCTGACCGTCGCGATCGCGTCCGCCGCGTTGCTGGTGTTCGCCGTGGTGGGTCGCTCCGCGCTGTCGCACGACGGTGCGCTCTCGTTCTACGGTCGCGACAGCGCGAACGACCCGTTCGTGTACGGCTCGTTCGCGGTCGCGCTGCGCGACCGCGGCCTGCCGCTCGCGAATCCCTTCGCCGGCGGCGATCTCGTGCCGGGTTCCTACGTGCTGTTCGCGACGCTCGCGGGGCTATCGGCGGCCGGCGGCGCGCCGATGCTGGATCTCGTCTATCGCGTCGTGCCGCTGCTCGACACGATTGCGCTCGGTGTCACCGCGATCGCGTTCGTGCGTGCGCTCGGTGCGCCGAAGCTCGCGTGGGCACTCGCGCCGATGTTGCTGCTGCTCGGCGGCGATCCTTCGCCGTGGCTCGCAACGATCGGTCGTGTCTTCGGATTCGCGGTGCAGCGGCTCGACACCTGGTCTCTCTTCGGTCCCTATCTGCTGGCGTTCAATCCGATCGCGGCGGGCCTGCAGACACTATTCTGCGCGTACTTGCTGCTGGCGCGCGGTGCGGTGATTCGCCGCCGCGAGGCAATCGTCGCCGGGCTGCTCGTCGGCGCGCTGATCGAGATGAAGCTGTTTCTGTGGGCGCCCGCAATCGCGGCGCTCTTCGCGGTCGCGGTGCTGTGGCCGCCGGCGGCGACGCGCGTTGCGCTGCTGTGGAGCGCGGCGGCGGCCGCGCTCGTATCGCTGCCTTCGATCGTCGAGAAGGCGCTGTGGGCGCAGGCCGCTAGCGGTCGCGACGACACCGGCTTCAGGCTCTGCCTTGCTTGCTTCCCGCGCTATCTGGCGAACGCGGCATGGGGAAACGGCGACCTCTCGTTCGCGATCTTCAGCAGCCCCGGCGCCGCGTCGACGCGGCACGCTCTGCTCGCCTGCTGCGTGATCGGCGCGATTGCGCTCGGCGCGCGTGCGCTCGCGCTCGGCGAACTGATTCGCGGCGCGCGCGGCGGTGCGACGGCGATCGTGTACCGGCAGCTCGCGATCGGGTCCGCGCTCGGCTTCGCGCTCGCGTTCACGATCGCAACGCCGCCGCACCAGCTGAACGCGGCGCAGTTCGCGTGGATCGCGACGTTCGGACTCTGGCCGCTGCTCGCGATCGCGGCGGCGCGCTGGGTGCAAGCCGGACGTTGGCTGCCGCTCGCGATCGCGACGATGCTGCTCGTGCCGGGTAGTATCGACACGCTTCTACGTCTCGGGTTGGGCGCCCCGCAGAGCTTCGCGATCTCGCGCGACGAGCAGGTGCTCGCCGCGGCGCTGCGGCGCGCATCCGCGCCCGGCGACGTCGTCTTCGAGCCGTCGATGATCGCGAGCACCGATCGGCCATCGCCGATCCCGCTGCTCGCAGAAAGGCCGGTCCACCTGAGCCTGTTGTCGGCCGTGATGAATCTGCCGGCGGCCCAGCGCGAGATGCGTTTCGAGCGTCTCGTACGTTTCTTTGCCGGCGACGACTCGAACGCAGCCCTGCGTGCGCTGCGCGAGAGCGGCGCCGCGTTCGTGTTCGTACCGCGTGGTGCAGAACCACGAAACAAGGCGCTGGATGCGCTCGAAGAAGTCGAGGCGAATGGTGCTGGTCGAATCTTCCGCGTCGGTGACTGGGCTAGGGTTCCCGCCGTGATGGAAGCGCCCGCAGCCAGTCGCGATTCGAGTTCGCATTGATCAAGGGTCTCGTGATCGGCCTCGTGGTCGGTGCGCTCTTTCTCGGACTCGCGCTGTGGGGCGTGCCGCTCGATCAGGTCGGCGACGCGATTGCGCAGGTCGACGGCAAGTGGCTCCTGGCGGCGACCGCGCTGTGGGTCGGCCAGTATCTGCTGCGCGCGTGGCGCCAACTGCTGCTCGTGCAGCCGCTCGCGCCAGCGACGACGTTCCGCACGCAAGTCGCCATCACGTTGGTCGGTTTCTTCTGCGTGAACACCTTCCCGGCGCGGCTCGGTGAGGTGGTGCGTCCGTACCTGCTGTACGAGCGCGAACAGGTGCCGATCGGCGCCGGCCTCGGCGTCGTGTTCGTCGAGCGCATCATCGACTTCGTCGGGTTGCTCGTCGCGATGCTGCTCGTGGTGTTCCTCGCCGAGGTGCCCGATCGCAGCATCGAGCTATTCGGGCGCACTTTCTCGGTGGTCGAGTGGGCGCGCGGCACCTCGCTCGTGTTGTTGCCGCCGCTGGTGGGCGGCATCGTCGCGCTCGCTGCGTTCGGCGCGCCCGCGCTCGCGCTGGCCGAGCGGATCGTCGTGGCGATCGAGTCGCGCGTGGCGGCGCCGCTCGTGAAACGCGTATTGCGCGGCCTGCTTGCGTTCGCGCGCAGCTTCGTGGATGGCGTCGCGGGCCTGCGCGAGCCGCGACGGCTGCTGCTGATCGTGCTCTTCACCGCGGTGCTGTTCGTCGCGATGGCCGCGTTCACGTGGGCGCTCGCGTGTGCGTTCCACTTCCAACAGTGGATCGGCTTCGGCGAGGCGATGGGCGTGCTCGGGATCACGATGCTCGGTATCGCGCTGCCGGCGCCGCCGGGCTTTGCGGGCGTCTTCGAAGCCGCCGCGCGCGCGGCGCTCGCGGTGTTCGGCGTGGGCGGTGAGGATCTCGCGGCGCGCGCGCTCGCGTTCGCGCTGGTCTTCCACTGGGGCCCGTATCTGCTGCTCTCGATCTGGGCCGGTTACTACGTCTGGCGCGACAAGATGGGATTGGGGCGTTTGTTCCGCTTCGCGCGGGGTGGCAGCGAGCCCGAGCGCGCTTGAGCGCGTAGTGGCGACGCCATTTCCGGCTCGTCATGCTGCGCGGATGCGAAGCTCGCGTCGCTCGCTCGTGCTCGTCGCTGCCTCGATCGCGACGATCGGGCTCGCCGTCGCGGGTCCGCTGCGCTCGCTCGTCTTCGAATCGAACCTGCACACGGTCGTGGCGGGCCAGATCTATCGCAGCGCCCAGCCGTCGGGAGCCGACATCGATCGCTGGGCACGGGAACTCCGGTTGCGATCGGTCGTGAACCTGCGCGGCGCCAAGACCCAGGACGATCGACGCTGGCTCGCCGAAGAGCGCGACGCGACGAGTCGCAACGGCATCGAGCACGTGTCGCTGCGGATGAGTTCGGACGACATCCCGCCCGCGCAGACGTTGCGCGAGCTGGTGCACATCCTCGACACCGCAGCGCGTCCGCTGCTGGTGCATTGTCGCGCGGGTGCCGAACGGAGCGGGCTCGCCTCTGCGGTGGCGGTGTTGTTGAACGGCGGCGATCTCGCGGCGGCGCATGCGGAGTTCGCGCTCGACAAGGGCTTCGTCTATCTGGTGAACCCGCGCCTGCCGCGCGTGCTCGACGCGTACGAGCAGTGGCTCGCCGGCCAGCCGACCACCCCCGAGCGCTTCCGCACCTGGGCTACGACCGAGTACGCGCCCTACTTCTACCGCGCGCGGATCGAGTCGATCGACGCGCCGGCGCGCATCGCTGCCGCTGCGACGACGGAGCTGCGCGTGCGCGTCACCAACACGAGTCGCCAGGCGATTCCGTTCCGCGCGGCGCGCGACAGCGGCGTCCATCTGGGCGCGTATCTGCGCGCAGCTGGCGGCGCCGCGCCGATCGAAATGCGCGCTGGCCTGGTCGACCTCGAACTGGCGCCGGGCGCGACGACGGAGCTCACGCTGCCGCTGCCGCCGATCCCCGCGCCGGGTCGCTATGACATCGAGGTCGATCTCGTCGACGAAGGCGTGAAGTGGTTCCAGGCGCTCGGCTCGCAGCCGCTGTTCTTGCAGGTCGAGGTGGCGGAGGCGCCTTGAGCGACACACGGCCCGGATTGGCAGTCGCGGTGGTGTTCGCGTTGCTCGTCGCCACGCTGTGGCGCGTGGGCGAGTGGCTTCCGATCGCGGCGAACGCCGCGTCTGCGCTCGACGCGACGCTCGCGGTGCTTGTCGCTTCAATCGTGCTGTTCGCGTGGTGGCGGGCCGGCGCCGCGGGGAACGCGCTCGGACTGGCTCCCTCGCAGTGGCGCAGCGGATGGCGATCGATTGCGCTCTTCACAATCGTGGGAGGCGCGGCGCTCGCTGCGATCGGTGCGGCGCTGGGAAGCGCGTCGATCCCGCTCGAGCGGATCGGATGGCTGATCGACTATCTGCCCGGAATCGCCGCGCAGCAGTTGTTGATGCAGGGATTCTTTGCGCCGCGCGTCGAGATGTTTGCGATCGCGTTGCCGCTGCAGCATCCGCGCGTGGCGACGATCTCAGTCACGAGCGCGCTGTTCGTCGCGCTGCACGCGCCCAATCCGGCGCTGATGGCGGGCGTTGGAATCGCCGGCGCCTTCTGGATCTGGCACTTCCTCGTACACCGCAATCTGCTCGCGGTGGTCGCGAGTCACCTGGTGCTGGGCGCGACCGCGATGGCGGCACTCGGCCCCGGCACGATGTTGCACCTGCGTGTCGGCCCGGGCGCGCTCGAGCTGCTGCTGCGCTGAAGCCGCTCGTCAGTGGACGAGATGCTGGTAGCAGAGCCAGTCCATCGTCACGGCGATCGCCCAGTGCGCGGCGAAGGCGGGCAGGAACGAGCCCGATCGCCACGCGACGACGCCGAACGCGACACCGGCCCACGCCGCTTGCAGCAGCTCGAGCGGGGGCTTGTCGATGTGCAGGAGCACGTAGGGAGCCGTCGTGACGGTGATCGCGCGCGCGATCCCGAGCTGCCTTGCGAGCGGAAAGAGCAGGAAGCCGCGGAAACAGAACTCCGTCGAGAAGAGCTGCGGGCCATGGTGCAGCAGCCACAGGAACGCCAGGCCGATCGCGTGCTGGCGCGCGGGCGGGAACGCCGGCGACGGATAGAACGCCTGGAACTCCGGACGCTGCGCAAACCACAGCACGAACGGCACGACCGCCGCGTAGCCCGCGAGCGAGGCGATCGCAAAGTTGCGTGCACCGGGCCAGCGCCAGCCGTAGCGGCCGAGCCGGTCTCGCAACACGAACCACACCGCGAGCACCGGCAGCACGAGCAGCGGAAGCACGTCGCCGCCGACGATCAATCCGACGCTGCCGGTAAAACGCGGCGGGAGTTGGAAGCGATCGTAGTAGTGGCTGTAGAGCGCAGCGCCGAGGCCGATCGCAGCGACGGTGCCGATGCGGTCGCGGGGGGCGGCGGATCCGGTCACGGAGGCATCGTCCATCAGCCGAGCCTTTCGAGCAGACGGCGCAACGCGTCTGCGTTCTGGACCTGTGGATCGAGCGCGAGTGCACGCCCGAGCGCGCGGCGCGCGTCGCCCTTGCGACCCTGCTTCTCGCGCGCGACGCCGAGTCCCGCCCACGCTTCGGCCGCGAGCGGATGCACGCGCAGCGCGGCTTCGTAGTGTTCGCTGGCCGCGTTCCACTCTTCGACCGCGAGCGCCAGATGACCAGCACGGAGCGCGGCCGGCCAGTAGTACGGCTGGGCGGCGAGCAGCGTCTCGAGTCGCCGGCGCGCGTCGCGCGTGTCGCCTTGCTGCTCGGAAGCCACGGCGCGATTCATCTCGATCTCTGCGTCGCCAGGCGCGAGTGCAGCGGCGCGATCGAGCCACTCGATCGCGCGATACGGCTCGTTGCGATCGAGGTACACCGCGCCGAGATTCGCCGCCGCGCGCAGCGAGTGCGGGTTCTTCACCCATGCATCGGTCCACAGGCTCTCGTCGTTCGCATAGACGCGAACGTGCGTCGCTGCGGCGATCGCGAACGCCGCGATGGCCGCGGCACCGGCAACCGCGCCCGCCACGCGCAACGGCGCCGCTAGCGACGCGATGCCGGCGGCGACGAGCCAGGCGGTCGCGAAGATCGGCAGCACGAGGTAGCGATCCGCCATCTCGCCGATGCGCGCCGCGCCGAGCGCCGCGATCGCGAGCGGCGCCGCCGTGAGCGCGATCGGTACCAGCAGCGGCGAGCGCCGTCGCCACGCCAGCGCGAACGCTCCCAGCGCGCCCGCAGCGGCGAGCGCACCGAGTGCTGCGTGCCACGGTGCGGGTAGCGGCGGCGAGATCGTCAGGGCAAGCGGCGCGAAGATGCGCGCCGTCGCTTGACCGAATGCGCCGAGGATCGCGAGCGGATCCATCGGCGCGAGGAGTCCGCCGGAAACGCCCCCGAGACTGTGGGCGCGAAGCGCCAGGTAGACACCGAGCGCCATCAGCCACGGAACGTGGCGCGCCGCGATCTCGCGCGGCGCGAAACGCGCGCCGCGAATCCGGTCGACACACACGAAGAGCGGCGCCAGCGCGACGGCGCTCTCCTTGCTGCACAGTGCGCCGAAGAACGCGACGCCGACGCCGATCTGGAGCAGGCCACGGGAACGAGCGGACGGCGCCGCGAGGGCGCGGTCGTAGAGCAGCAGCGCGCTGAGGGCAGTCGCGGCGAGCAGCGAGTCGCAACGTGCGGAGATCCACGCGGCGACCTCCGCTTGCGCTGGATGCACGGCGCCGAGCGCACTCGCGAACAATACTACCGCCGCGGGCGCGCCGAACACGATCATGCTGCGCACCATCAGCGCGGCGACGATCGCGAAGAGCGCGAGCTGTACGACGTGGAAGCCGAGCGCTCCCGGACCGAGCAGTGCGCGATCGAGTGCGAACGAACTCATCATCAGTGGCCGGTACCAGCTCGATCCCGACCCCGCGCCCGCCCATACACCGCTCGTGAAGAGCGTCGGAAGGTGAGACAGGCTCTGGACCAGCGGATTGCCGACGATCTGCCGCTGGTCGTCATGCACGAAGCCCCCCGCCAGTGCCGCCGAGAACACGACGAGCGCGAGCAGCGGAGCCGCCGCGAGCAGCGCTGCATCGCTCCAGAATGCGGACCGCGCTCGTCCCACCTCGCCCTCACCTCCGCGAGCGACGGTAGCCACCTCGCTCGCGCTCGCTTTCATTGCTGGGTGTTCTGCCCACTTCAGGCACGAGGCCGCTGCTAGGCTGCTGACCGATGCACCAGATCGTCAGCTTCGAGGGCGTGGGCGGCTAGCGAATGGGCATACCCGCAATCGTCGCTGCAGGAGATCGGCGCGCTGCAAAGGCGGTTCGCGGCGAAAGCAAGCCCTATCTCGAGCTGGCAGGGCGAGCGCTGGTCGCGCACGTCGTTGCAGCGTTGCAGCGCGTGCCGGAAGTCTCCGAAGTGTGGGTGGTCGGCAATGCCGAACGGCTCGAGGCGACGCTCGGCGAGGCGACGCTGCGCGCGGAGCTGACCAAGCCGCTCCGGATCGTTCCGCAGTTCCGGAATCTCTACGAGAACGCGTGGGAGACGTATCGACGGCTGCTGCCCGGCGCGGGTCCCGATGGTCGCGATCCGGATCCCGAGGACGCCGACACGTGGGTGCTCTTCCTCTCCGCCGACCTCCCCTTCGCAACGCCCGAGGAGATCTCCGCGTTCATCCGCCAGACGATCGCCGCGGACTGCGACTATGGACTCGGCATCTGCACCGAGGAATCGATGCGCGATTTCTACCCCGCAGCGCCCGGTGCGCCCGGCATCCACCTGGCGTATTTCAACCAGCGCGAGGGCCGCTTCCGCCAGAGCAACATCCACCTGGCGAAGCCGGCGCGTCTGGGCAACCGCCACTACATCGAGGAACTCTACGAGCATCGCTACCAGCGGCAGACCCGCGAGATGATCAAGCTCGGCTGGACGCTGCTGCAAGCCGAGGGCGGCGGCCTCGCGGTGATCTACTACTACGCGCTGATGCATCTCGCGGGTGTCGCCGATCGCAACGGCTGGCGCTGGGTCGCCGATTGGCTGCGGCATCGGATTCCGATGGCGCGCATCGAGAAGGGCTGTTCGGCGCTGCTTCGCACCCGATTCCGATTCATCGTGACGGAAGGAGGCGGCTGCGCGGTGGACATCGACAACGAGCCCGATCTCGCGGCGGCGAGCGAACTCTTCGAGCGCTGGCGCGCCAGCCAGCGCGCGCGCGTCGAGTCGATCTACGGCCGGCTGCCGCTTACCGAACACGCGACGGCGTCGCCGGGAGAGTCCCCTTGAGAGTGGCAGAAGAGGTACTCGCGGTTCGGCGCAGCGCGGGGATCTTCCGGCTCGCGGCTCGTGCGTTGCTCGAGGTGCGCGGATCGGATCGCGTGCGCTTCTTGCAGGGTCAGCTCACCAACGACGTTGCCAAGCTCGATGCGTCGGCGTCCGACGCGGGTTGCTACGCACTCGTGCTGACGCGCGAAGGTCGGATCGTCGCCGACTTCCACGTCATTGCGCGGCCGGACGCGTTCCTTCTCGAAACCGATGCGGCAGCGGCGCCCGCAGCGATCGCGCGCCTCGAGAAATTCGTGATTGCGGACGACGTGCAGATCGTCGATCGCAGCGCCGCGTTTGCGCGCTTCGCGGTCGAGGGTCCGCGCGCGCCGGAGTTGGTCGCGGCGGCGGCTGGTGCGGCGCTGCGGATCGCGCCCGATGGCGCCGCGGTCGCGCAGATTGGCGGCGCTCCGGCGGTCGTCGTGGCGGCGGGCTGGAGCGGCGAGGCGGCGCTCCAGATCCTCGTCGCGTCCGAACATGCAGCCGCGGTGGAAGCTGCACTGCGGGTCGCTGGCGGCGCCTGCGGTGCGATCGTCGCGGGCGAAGCGGCGCTCGAGGTGATGCGCGTCGAGGCCGGCGAGCCGCGCTACGGCGCCGAGATGGGTGAGCACACGCTGCCGGCGGAGCTCCACCTCGTCGATCGCGCGATCTCGTTCACGAAGGGTTGTTACACCGGGCAGGAAGTGGTGGCTCGGATGCAGTCGCGCGGTCGCGTCGGCCATTTGCTCGTCGGTGTCGCGCTGGAGGGCGAAGCGCTGCCCGCGGCGGGCGCGGCGATCGCTTCGGGCGGCGCTCGTGTTGGCGAGCTGACGAGTGTCGCGCGCTCGCCCAATGCCGGTGCGATCGCGCTCGGTTTCGTGCGTAGGGGCTTCGACGCGCCCGGCACCGCGCTCGCGGTCGACGGGCGCGGTGCGCGCGTGGTCGCGCTGCCCTTCGTCGCGCGCGCGTCGTCATGAAAGGTTGGCTCGTCGTCTTCGCGAAGGCGCCGCAGCCGGGCCGCGTGAAGACCCGCCTGTCGCCGCCGTTCTCGTCGGTCGAAGCTGCGGAGCTCTACCGGTGCATGCTCCTGGACGTGCTCGACGAGTCGGTCGCAGCGGCCGCGACGTTGGCGCTCGAGGCCATCGTGGCGGTGGATCCTCCCAGCGCGATCGCCGACTTCGCTGCACAGACCCCGGCGGGCTTTTGCGCGATCGCGCAAACGGGAGGTGATCTCGGCGCCAGAATGAGCCATGCCGCGCGACAAGCCGCAGCTGCGGGCGCGCCGTTCGCGCTACTGCGCGGCAGCGACAGCCCGTGTCTCGACCGTGTGGTGCTGCGCGATGGCGTAGCGGCGCTCGGTGCCGGCGCGGATCTCGTGGTGTGCCCGGATCGCGACGGGGGTTACAACCTAATTGGGCTCGGGGCACGCGCGCTCGAGTGCGGTCCCGGCGGGGGGCTCTTCGATCACCCGATGAGCACGGCTACGGTGCTGTGCGACACGTTCGCCAATGCGGCCCGCCTGCAACTCGTCACTCGGCAACTCGCGCCGGGCTTCGACGTCGATCGCTTTGACGACTTGCGTTGGCTCGCAGCACGGCGACTCGAGCGGGGGGAAATACCCTGCCGGCGGACGATTGCTTTTCTCGACGAGCGACGGCTCTGGCCGCCCGGGGATGTGGCGCGATCGGCGCTCTCGTCGGGGGCGTAGGACCCTTCCTGCCGGCGCACAAATCTGGTTGCACCCCACGTGGCCGTAGGGTAAACAGCCTTCAGCACGTTCTTTAATTAGGGGTAAAGTGCGTGCTCGTTGCGCCCGATTCGGGAGGCAACGCATGGTGACCGGGATGGCTTGCGTCCGCGTTATTCGGACAGAGGCTGCTCCGGGGCAACTTTGGGGGGTGAGCTCATCAGGGGGATGGGCCCGCCTCGCGGAACTTCGAACCCAGCCATAAAGGCGGGTCCGAGTTTCAACGAGCCAAGCCTCTCGCGTGGAACCACCGCAGGAACAACTCTTCAGGCGCCAGACAAAGCCTGAAGAACCATTGGTCTTTCGGAACTTCGCACGTGGACTTGGAACCCGATTGCCGTTCGCACCAAAGAACGCGAGAGGAGGGGTATGACCATGCAATCTCGGTGGACGGCCGCGTTGTCGGCTATCGCCATGCTGACGCTTGCACCGTCGCTTGTTTCGGCCAGCGACGATGCCGTGCAGCAACAACTTCAGCAGATGCAGAACCGCATGCAGCAGATGGAAGACAAGCTGCAGGCAACGACGGACCAACTCGAGTCGGCGAACGAGCGAGTGGACGAGCAGTCGCAGTTGATCGAACAGTCGGGTCTCGCGGAGACGCGTGGCGCGAGCAACGGTCTACCTGGTTTCCTCGGCCAGATCACGGTCGGGGGCTGGGTGGCTTCGAGCTACTTCTGGAACATCAACCACCCGAGCGACACGGACTTCAGTGGTACCGAGAACACGAACCAGGGTGCGAACGGCGCGTTCTATCCGCTGCACCCGGACCACAACAGCTTTGCACTGGACCAGGTGTGGTTCGAGGTGGAGCGTCCGATCGACGAGGAGAACCGCGCGGGTTTCCGTCTCGACACGGTGTACGGCAAGACGGGTGCGCTGCTCAACGGCGGCGGCCCGAACAACCGCTATTCCAACCGCGACGATTCGTCGATCTACATCGAACAGGGCTACGTCCAGTACCTCGCACCGATTGGTGACGGCGTCACGTTCAAGGCGGGCAAGTTCAGCACGCCGATCGGGTACGAGGTGGCGGGGACGATCTACAACCAGAACATCACGCGCGGCAACGTCTGGAACCTGCTCGAGCCGATCGACCACATTGGTGTGACGGCCGGGTACACGTTCGGGGACTCGGGCTTCGACGCGATGGTCGGCGGCGTGAACGGGTTCAAGCCGAACGATCCGGACAACAACAGCGGGAAGTCGGTGATCGGCCACGTCGGATGGGCGAACGAGACGCTGAGCGTCGGGTTGAACGGGATCTACGGCCCCGAGAACACGGGCAGCACGTCCAATGATCGGACCGTGATCAACGGGGTTGTGAAGTTCAACCCGACCGATCGCCTGGCGCTGTTCGTGAACGGTGACTACGCCCAGCAAGCCAACGATGGCATCGCGAAGGCTTGGGGTGTATCGACCGGCGGCCGCTTCGGCATCACCGATCGCACGGGGATCTCGCTCCGCGGTGAGTACGTGGCGGACAACGGCAACTACCTGGGCTTCTGCTCGCTGCCCAACAGCGACTTCGTGTACCACGGCGAAAGTAGCTGCTCAACCAGCTACTACGGGTACTACGAAGACGCGATCCAGACGGACGTGAAGATCTTCGGCGTCACGGCGACGGTGGACCACCTGCTCACGGATCAGTTGATGATTCGTGGCGAGGTTCGCTGGGACAACATTCGCCACAGTGACAACACCGGCAACGGCGAGTTCTTCCATGCCGGGATCGACACCAGTGAGAGCGATCTCGGCCTGGCGTCCAACCAGGTCACACTGGGTGCCGAGGTGGTCTACAACTTCAACAAGTTCGGCGGCGAGTAACCACTCTCCGACGAAGCTCGGTCTGCGAAGGGGCGCGATCCATCGGGATCGCGCCCCTTTTGCCGTCATGAGCTACCGGGGCGGGACCGACACGGTCATCGAACCGCAGCATGCGTCGCGCGGTCACACTGCCGCGGTGTTGCAGCCCCTGGCCTCGATTCAGTCCCAGCGAGCCTTGTGAAACAAGCGTGCCGCGCGCGGCACGCGCTTGCCCAACCCAATCCGACCCTCTAAGTTGGCCGGCCATTGCCGAGTTGATGCGGGGGGCTGATGCCCCGTCCGCGGCGAGGCGAGAAGGAGGGGTAGGACATGAGTTCGCGGTGGATGGCCGCATTCGCGGCCCTGGCCACGTTGGCATTCTCGCCGTCGCTCGCTGCGGCGACCGACACCGACGTGCAGCAACAACTTCAGCAGATGCAGAACCGCATGCAGCAGATGGAAGACAAGCTGCAGGCAACGACGGACCAACTCGAGTCGGCGAACGAGCGAGTGGACGAGCAGTCGCAGTTGA
>JANLTC010000015.1:0-14557 GCA_031362725.1 Deltaproteobacteria bacterium
CGACACGATCCGCGTCGTCACGGTGATGCCCGGCGCGATCGCGACGAACTTCGCCCGCAACTTCGATCCCGAGTTCGTCGCGGGCTTCGTGAAGGCCACCGGCGCGGACATCGAGGTGAAGAAGGGCGAGCGCCTGCCCGACGAAGTGATCGAGAAGCTCCAGCCGCTGCTCAAGCAGGTACTCGGCAACGCCGAGGACGTCGCGCGCGCGGTCCTCTACGCGGTCACGCAGCCGATCGACGTCAACATCGCCGAAATCGTCGTCCGCCCCCCCAAGCAGCTCAACCTCGGCTGAACCCGCCGCAACATCGGGGACGTTCGTTGCGGCGCAACGAACGTCCCCGAGTCAACTCGCGCAACCAACGTCCCCGAAGCAACGGGTCAGGCGAGGCCTAGGGATTGTTTGGCGACCACGCTGCGCATGATTTCGCTGGTGCCGCCGCCGATCGATTCCCAGAGGCTTTGACGCCATAGGAACTCCGGACCGGCGCCGAGTACGCGCGCTTCGGGACCGCCGAGTGCGAGCGCGGCGCGCGCGATCGCCTGGGCGGTGTCCGTGTGCGCGACCTTGTTGGCCGCCGCCGCCGCGACGCCGGGACGACCGTGCAGTCCCGCGTCGAGTACGCGCAGTCCATGCATCTCGCACTCCTGCACGAGCACGGCGAGATCGGCGAGCGTTCGCCTTGCCACTGGGTCGGCCGCGAGACCGCGCGCACACAGGAACGCGACGACCTCCTCGAGATCGCGCCGCAGCCGGCCGGGCGGAAACTGCACGTGGCGTTCATCGGCGAGCGCTTCGCCGATGATCTTCCACGCGCCGTTCTCGGGCCCGACACGGCGCGCGACCGGCACGCGCACGCCGTCGAGCCGGATCGCGTTCAGCTGTTCGCCGTCGAGCAGCGGCAGCGGCTCGATCGAGACGCCGGGCTGATGCAGGTCGACGATGAACAGCGAGAGCCCCTTTCCGCGCGAGTCCGCAGTGCCGGTGCGCGCGAGCGTCCACAGCCAGTCGGTGTGTTCCGCGTACGACGTCCAGCACTTCTCGCCGGTCAGCAGATACGCATCGCCATCGCCACCTGATGATCCGGAGGGCTCGCGCGCCGCGCGCGTGCGCAAGCTGGCGAGGTCGCTACCTGCTTCGGGTTCGGAGTAGCCGAGCGAGAACCAACACTCCCCGCGGCGAATCTGCGGCAGCCATTCCTCCTGCTGCGCATCGCTGCCGTAGCGAGCGATGCTCTTCGCGACGATGCCGGCGTCGAGCGGCGCGCGCGCGGCCCGGGCGTACGCCGCTTCGTCCCACAGGATGTATTCGCGACTCGGCGAACCGAGCGACAACCAACCGCGCGCACCGAGCGCCCGGAAGAACGCGGTCACATGCGTCCAGTTGGTTCCCATCCGGAAGTAGCCGTCGAGATCGCGGAAGCCGGCGAGCACCGTGCGCACCTCGGTGCGAAACGCCTCGTCCTCGTCCGAGAAGCGCGCGTTCACGCGTCGCCCCCGACTTTCGCATCGGGATCGGGATTCCAGTTCGGCTCGCGCTTCTCGACGAACGCGCGACTGCCCTCCGCGAAGTCCGGATGCACCCAATGCCCGCGCAGCAGCGACCAGCCATGCTCGAGTGCTTCGGTGTAGCCGCGTTCGAGCGATCCCCAGACGGCCTGCTTCGAGCGCCGCATCGCCTGCGGCGAGTTGCGCAGGATCGCCTCGAGCATGGCGTCGACGGCGCCGGCCAGATCCCCAGGTGTCGCGACCAATTCGTCGACGAGCCCGAGCTCGTACGCGCGCCGCGCCGGCATCCGGTAATGACGACCGAGCAGCGTCATCCGCAACGCGGCGCCGAGCGGCAAGCGCTTCGCGAGCCCGATGTTCTCGAGCGCGCCCACCATGCCGACGTTCACATGCGTGTCCATGAACGCCGCGTTCTCCGACGCCAGAACGATGTCTGCATCGACGACGAAGTGCAGCCCGCCGCCGACACACAGACCGTTCACCGCGCAAAGCACCGGCTTCCAGACACGATTCTGGTACGGCGACCAGTGCACCGCGTCAACGAGCGGGCGATCGGCGAAGACGGTCTCGTCACCGCCGTCATCGCTGCCTACATCGAAGCCGGTGCAGAAGTGTTTCTCGCCAGCGGCCGTCACGAACGCGACGCGCACCGCGGGGTCGTCGCGCACGTCCGACCAGATCGCGCGCACGATCGGCTGCATCGCGGGCGTGAGCGCGTTGCCGCGCTCCGGGCGGTCGAGCGTGATCCGCGCGACGCCGTCGCGTTTCTCGTAGCGCAGCCCCGGCAGCGGTCCCGCGAGATCGACGGCCACGCGCGTCTCCTAGAGCCCGAGCGACGCGAGCAGCGTCGCGCGCGCGGGCAACGGACCCGGCGGCGTCGCAACTCGCTGCAGGATGCAGCGCGACGCGAAGAACGCGGGACCATCCCGCATCACGCCGAGCGCGCCGAAAACCTGATGCGAGGCGTGGGCCGCGCACTCCGCGGCACGCGACGCCGCGAGCCGCGCTGCCGCCGACCGCATCGGCGCTGCGGGGGCGCAAGCATCCCACTCACACGCAGCGACGCGCGCAAGCGTCACTGCGGCGTCGAGCGCGATCACCGCGTCGGCGAGTGGATGGGCTACGGCCTGAAAGCTCGCAATCGCACGGCCGAACTGGCGCCGCGCGCGTGCGTGCTCGGCAGCCCCATCGACCAGGCGTCGCCCCGCGGCGGCGAGATACGCGGCCAGCCCTAGATTGCCGAGCGCATGCGCGCGCGCCACCCCGCCGAGCGCCGCGCGTCGCACCAGCGTCGCGCGTCCCCACGGTTCGCCGCCGAGCACGGCGACCGCCTCGATCGCGCCTCGCGCATCGCCGAGCCACGCCGCGTCGCCATCCACTTCGACGAAGACCTGCGCGACCTTCGCCCACGGCAGCAGCGGTGGCGTGCCGACCGAGACGATCGCCTCGCCCGTCGCCACGCGCGCCCGCTCCGCAGCGGGCAGCAGCTGCATCGCGAAGAAGGTCTCCGCAAGCGGCCCGGGAAACACCGCACGACCGAGCGACTCCATCACCGCGACGATCTCGACCGCCCCGCCGTCGCCTTCCGGCGTCGCCGTCGCCAGCACACCGAGTGCGGCGAGATCGCGCCACAACGCGAGAGGGAACTCGCTTGCCGCGGCTCTGACGATCGCATCGCTGCAGCGATCGCGACAAAAGCTGGCGACTGCATCGGCGATCGCCTGCTGCGCGTCGTCGAAGCCGAGATCGAGACCGGCGCTCACGACTTCAGCCAGCGCGCCGTCGCGACCGCGCGTCGCTGCGCGGCGAGCCCGCCGAGTTCGAGACGCAGCGCCGGCAAGCGCATGCTCCACACGTGCAGATCGTGTTCGCGCGTGTAACCCATCGCGCCCGAGAGTTGATGCGTCTCGTTGAACACGCGGCCCGCCGCCGCGAGCGCGTGCGCCGCCGCGGTGGCCGCAGCCTCGGCCGGGGCATCCGACCACGCCGCTTCGAGTGTCAGCCAGCGCGCCCCCTCCGCCCAGACGAAACACTCGGCCAGCCGGTGTTGCACCGCCTGAAACGATCCGATCGCGCGACCGAATTGGCGACGCCGCTTCACGTAGTCGAGCGTCACCGCGAGACTCGCGCGCATCGCACCGACCGCCTCCGCGGCGAGTGCGACGCGCCACAGATCGGCCAGCCGTGCGCCCGACCCCGCGCCGAGCGCGTCGCCACGCTGCAACACACCCGGCGCGATGCGCCCGAGCGGCACACCGAAATTGGAACGCACCGGCGTCGCGTCGCCCGGCCGAACTTCGACGATACGCGCCACCTCGCCATCGAGCACGAGCAGCGTGCGTGCATGCGCGGCGAAGCGCACCGGCCCCGTCGCATCCGCCGTCGCCAGCGCCACAGGTCGGGCGACCGCGCGATCCGTGAGCCCCTTCGCCACCAACGCGGCCGCTCCAATCGCGACGACACCGCCCGCGCGCGCCACCGCCTCGACGAGCAGCGCCGCATCGAGCAATCCCGTTTCGGCCGAAGTCGCGACGCCGAAGAACCCGGCCTCCGAGAGCGCCGCGTCGAGCGCGAAGTCGTACTCGCCCTTCCCCGCCACTTCGATCGCACGCGTTGCACCGGCGTGCTGCACCAGCAGCGCATCGACCGCCAGCGCGATCGCAGCCTGCTCGTCACTCGACTCGAAGTTCATGGTCGCCCACACGCAATCGAGAGTCGGCTCTGCGAACGCATCCGGATCACTCCCGCGGCAAGCCGAGCACACGGCTGGCGATCAGATTCAGATTCACCTCGGTCGTCCCCACCGCGACGCCCGCCGTCATCGCCAGGCGGAACTGCGCGTCGGCGAAAGACCCGTACTCGAGCGCATCCGTTCCGAAGAGCTCGAGCGCGAGATCCGACACCGCGCGCTCTGCCAGCGTCCCCGCGACGCGCGCGATGTTCGTGTCGGCGCTCGGCGGCAGCCCATGCGCGCGCTGATCGATCACGAGATAGCTCAGCAAGCGCGCCGCTTCGCAAACCGCGCGCGCCTCGCCGAGCTTCTCCTGCACGGTGGGGTCGCCGAGCAACCCGCGCGAGCGCGCGCGCTCGGCCAGCACGTCGAGCGTCAGCGCCGCTCGCGCATAGCGCGCCGCGCCGACGCGCTCGAATTGCAGCGCGTAGCCAACGACTTCCCAGCCTTCGCCCTCGGGCCCGAGGCGACACGCTATTGGCACCCGCGCGTCGCTGAAGAACACCTCGTGGAAGTAGCGGTCGCCGACCACCGACGGAATCTCGCGCACCGTGACGCCGGGCGTGTCCATCGGCATCAGCAACACGCTGATCCCGTGATGCCGCTTCGACGCGGGGTCCGTGCGCACCAGTAGGAAGCAGAATTCGGCGTGATTCGCGTACGAGGTCCAGATCTTCGAACCATTGACGACGTAATCGTCGCCATCGCGCAAAGCCATCGTTCGAAGCGCCACCAGATCGGAGCCCGCTTCGGGCTCCGAGAAACCCTGACACCAGAACGCCTCGCCGCGTGCGATGCGCGGCAGGTGGAGGCGCTTCTGCTCCTCGCTGCCATGGCGCATGATCGCCGGGCCGATCCAGTTGACGTTCATGTACTGCGGGCCGCGCGGCTCGCCGCGCGCCCACAACTCCTCGCCGAGGATCGCGTGCCGCCACGGCGGCGCATCGCGACCGCCAAACGCCGCCGGCCAGTGCTGTGTCAGCCAGCCGCGCGCGGCGAGTGCCGCACAGAAGCGTCGCGAGAACGCGACCTGATCGTCGGAGCCGGGCCCGCCCTTCGCGATCTCGTCCCAATCGGAGGGAAGCTCGGCAGCGAGCCACGTGCGCAGCTCGGCGCGAAACGCGAGATCGTCATCGGACCAGCCGAACTCCATCGGGAACTCCGCTTGCGTGCGTCGCCACGGTACTCAGCCCCGGGCGCGCGTGCCAAAGTCGGATCCTCGGAGGGTCCGCGCGCCCGATGCCGACTCGCCGGCGCGCCGCTGCGGGCGACCGCACGATCTTCACTCGTACCGCAGCGCTGCGATCGGATCGAGTCGCGCCGCCTTGCGCGCTGGATAGAAGCCGAAGAAGACGCCGACTGCGCCCGAGAACAGCAGCGAACCGACGACCGCGCCAGGCGCGATCAAGGTCGGCCAGCCCGCGAGCGCGGAGACGAGTTTCGCAGTCGCAATGCCGAGCACGACGCCGCCGATGCCGCCGATGAGACTCAGCGTGATCGCCTCGACCAGGAATTGCAGCAGGATGTGGCGGCTCTTCGCGCCGACCGCCATCCGGATGCCGATCTCGCGGGTTCGCTCGGTCACCGACACCAGCAGGATGTTCATGATCCCGATCCCGCCGACCAGCAGCGAGATCGACGCGACGGCCAGCAGCAGGCTGGTCATCACGCGCGTCGCACTGGCCGACGCCTGCGCCATCTCGTTGAGATCGCGTACCGAGAAATCGTCGTCCTGTCCGGGCTCGATGCGATGGCGCTGCCGCAGCAGCGCGGTGATCTGCTCCTTGGCGGGCTCGATGTCGTTCTTCGACGCGGTGGAGGCGAAGACCATGTCGACCGAGCCGACGAACTCGGTGCCGAGCACGCGCCGCTCGGCGGTGCTGAACGGGATCAATGCGACATCGTCCTGATCCTGGCCCCAGGTCGTCTGTCCCTTGCGATCGAGCACACCGATGACGCGGAACGGAACGCCCTTCAGCCGGATCGTCGCGTCGATCGGGTCTTCGCCACGCCCGAACAGCGAGTCGACGACGGTCTGTCCCAGTACGGTGACGCGCGCGGCCGCATCTTCGTCGCGCTGGCTGAAGAAGGTTCCCTTCGCAACGCTCCACTGCCGCACCTGCGCGTAGCTCGGCGTCACGCCCTGGATCGACGTGGACCAGTTCGTGTCGCGATGGACGGCCTGCCCGACCTGGCGCTTGAACCACGTCACCTCCGCCACCGCGGGCGCCTCGGCACGGATCTTCTGGGCGTCGCCGACGCTCAGCGTCGAGACGCCGCCCCAGCCCGATCGCACGCCGCCACTGGTCGTGGCGCCCGGGATCACCATCAGCAAGTTCGTGCCGAGGCTCGCGATCTGTTGTTGCACCGCCGCGTTCGCGCCGCGCCCGATGCTCACCATCGCGATCACCGCGGCGACGCCGATCACGATACCAAGCGTCGTCAGCGCCGAGCGCATCTTGTTGCGGCGCAGCGCGCGCAGCGCCGCCCGCACCGTCATCAGCAACACCCTCATCCGGAAGCGCCGACGCGAATCGCGGTCTGCTCTACGTCGGAGATCACCGCGCCGTCGCGGAACGTGATCACGCGGTCGAGATGGTTGGCGATCTCCGCTTCGTGGGTCACCACCACCAGCGTGATGCCCGAATCGCGCTGCAGACGCTGGAAGATCTCCATGATCTCGCCGCTCGAGCGCGAGTCGAGGTTGCCGGTCGGCTCGTCGGCGAGCAGCAGCCGCGGTCGATTCACCAGCGCGCGCGCAATCGCGACGCGCTGCTGCTGGCCGCCGGAGAGCTGGCTCGGCGTGTGATGCTCGCGGCCCGCGAGTCCCACTGCGCGCAGGGCTTCGCGTGCGCGCGTCCGCTGCTCCGCGGCCGGAACGCCGGCGTAGACCAGAGGCAGCTCGACGTTCTCGAGCGCAGACGTGCGCGGGATCAGGTTGAAGCTCTGGAACACGAAGCCGATCTCGTGGCTGCGGATCTCCGCGCGCTTGTCGGCCGAGGTCTCGAGGATCTCGTGGTCGCCGAAGCGGAAGGAGCCGCGCGTCGGGCTGTCGAGACAGCCGAGCAGATTCATCAAGGTCGACTTGCCAGAGCCCGAGGCGCCCATCACCGCTACCGCCTCGCCGGCTTCGATCGACAGCGTGACGCCGCGCAGTGCTTCGACGCGCATGTCGCCGAGTTCGTAGACCTTCCACAGATCACGCACTTCGATGAGCGGCGCCGGCATCGCTCAGCGCACGCGCTTCGGCATGAAGGGCGACGCGGCCGGCGCCGCGGCGGACTTGTCCGCCGGGCTCGCGAGCGCGACCAGCACGCTTTCGCCCACCTCGACGTCCCCCGACACCACCTCGGCAAAGCGGTCGTCGCGCACTCCGACCTGGATCTCGACGCGCTCGGGCACGCCGTCCGCATCGAGCACGTAGACGGACGACCCGATCGGGCGGTTCGGCGGCACGCCCGCCGCAGTATCCGCCTCGGCGTCCGCCGGCTTGAAGCGCAGCGCGCGCAGCGGAACGCGCAACACATCGTCGCGACGTTCGGTCGTGACGGTGGCCGTCGCCGTCATGCCCGGCTTCAGCGCGAGGTCCGGATTCGCCACCTGGATCACGACATCGTAGGTGACGACGTTCTGCACGGTGATCGGCGCGTTGCGAACCTGCACCACGCTGCCTGCGAAGTTGCGCCCCGGATACGCGTCGACGGTGAATTGGGCCGGCTGTCCCTCGTGCACGCCGCCGATGTCCGACTCCGAGACGTTCGCGTTCACCTGCATCTTGGTCAGGTCCTGCGCGATCTTGAAGAGTTCGGGCGTCTGGAAGCTCGCCGCGACGGTCTGCCCCACGTCGACGCTGCGCGACACCACCACGCCGTCCACCGGTGACGTGATGTTGGTGTAGTCGAGATTGATGCGCGCTTCCGAGAGCTGCGCCTCGGCCTGCTGTACGCCCGCCTGGTCGAGCGCGAGCTGGGCCTTCGCCTGGGCGTCGTCGCTGCGCGCGGTGTCGAGATCGTTCTGCGCGATCAGGTTGCGCGCGCGCAACGTCTGATTGCGCGCGAAATTCAGCTGCTTCAGCGCGAGATCGGCGCGCGCCTTGTCGACTTGTGCCTTGGCATTGGCGAGTCCCGCTTCCGCCTGCAGCACCTTCACCTGGAACTGGCGCGGATCGATCTTCGCGACCAACTGGCCCTTCGTGACGGCCGAATTGAAATCGGCGTGCAGTTCGAGAATCGGACCGGACACGTAGGAGCCCACCGTCACCGTGGTGACGGGGTTCACCGTGCCCGTCGCCGTCACGACGACCTCGATCGGACCCCGATCCGCGGCTTCGCTGCGGTAGCCGTCCGCTACCGGCGCGCTCGGGCGCGACCAGAACCAGAGCGCCGCGCCGGCGGCGGCGAGAACGATCCCGGCGGTGACGATCGGGCGCGCTGCACTCACGGCGTGGGAAGCTCCTGGCCGATCGCCTGCTCGAGCGCGGCGACGGCGATCTGATGGTCGTAGAGCGCGCCGACGCGTTCCGCCTCGGCCCGCGCGCGTTGCACCTGCGCGTCGGTGAGTTCGATCACGTTGCCGACACCGGTCTCGTAGCGACCCTGTGCCAGCTCCAGGTTCTCGCGCGCCTGCTCGGCGGCGCGCGAACTCACCTCGATACTTTGGGCGAAGCGCGTGACGTCGAGCAGCGCGCGACGCACGTCGAGCGCGATCTCTTGTCGCAGCGTGCGCTCGTCGGCGCGCAGGCCGCGCAGATTGGCTCGCGATTCGGCGACACGCGCGGAGGTCAGCCCGCCGCTGAAGATCGGCACGTTCACGCTGGCTCCGAACAGCCAGTTCTCGGACAGCGGGAAGTCGCTGTTCGACCCGCCGTACGATGCGTCGGCACTGAGCGTCGGCAGGTGCTCGCGCTGATGCTGCGCAATCTCGTCCTCGGTGGCGCGCTGCCGCGCAACGAGGCTCTGCAGATCGGAGCGATTCTCGTAGGCCGCGGCGAGCGCGGCCGCTTCGTCGAGGGACACGCGGCTGCGCCCGAACTCGTCGGCGATCTCGAAATCGAGCGGGCCATCGAGGCCGAGCGCGTTGCGCAGCGTCTGTTCGGCGATGTTCTCGTTGTTGCGCGCAGCGAGCAGGTCGAGCTCGGCCTGCGCGAGCAGCACCTCCGAGCGCGTCACGTCGATGCGCGGCGCGAAGCCGACTTCGTTGCGGCCGCGCGCCTGCTCGAGCTGCTCGCGGTTGCTCTGCACCGTCTCCTCGGCGACGGCGAGCAGCCGGCGCGAGGCGAGCAGGTCGAAGTAGGACTGCTTCACGTCGTAGATGACCTGCTTGCGCTGCGTGTCCGCATCGGCGCGCAGCGACGCCTCGCGCGCGCGGGCCGCCTGGATCGCTGCGAGGTTCTGGCCGAAATCGAAAAGTGTCTGCGACAGCGTGACCGCGCCGCTGTGGAAGTTCGAGACCGTCGACTGCGAGAGCGCGCCGAGCGATCCGTTGCTCGACGACTGCGTGCGCGAGGCGAAGCTCGACTTGCGGCGCTCGGACGAGTAGGCGCCGTTGAGCTGCGGCAGATAGCCCGAGAAGGACTGGCGCACGCGCGCCTGGCCACCTTCGACGGCGGCCGCCGCCGCTTCGAGATTCGGCCGATTCGTCAGCGCAATCTCGATGCACTGCGCGAGCGTCTTCGTCGCCGCGCCGGCGACCGGCGCCGCAGGCTGCGCGCCGGCCCGGATCGCGAGCGCGAAGCCGAGCGACAGCGCGAACGCCACGCGCATCGAAGTGCCCGCGCACGAGCGATCCCGCGCGACGGGGAGCTCCGTCGCAGGACGAGGACTGTTCACGGCTTGCGGTCCGGAATGGCGACCTCTCCACGGCGTACGAGCAAAGCGCGATCGCGAGCCGACCCGGGACTTTCTTGCCGCGGCGACTCCTTGTATAGAGATCCGCGAGGCCGCCGTCCGGCTCACCGAGGAGAAGTCGCGTGCGCGCCCCGAGTTTCCCGGACTTCGACCCCACCACGCCCGTGCTGATTCGCACGCTGGCTGCGCGACACCGCGACCGCGAGCTGATCGTCGGCGATGACGGGCGACTCACCTACGCCGAGGCGGATGCGATCTCGGCGCGCATGGCGCGATCGCTGCTCGCGGCGGGGGTCGGCAAGGGCATCCGCGTCGGGATCTGTTTCCCGAACGGTCCCGAATGGGTGCTCGCATGGCTCGCCGCGACGCGCATCGGCGCGGTGGCCGTGCCGCTCAACACCTTCTTCAAGGCGCGCGAACTCGGCTGGATGCTGCGTCACGCCGACGTCGCGGTGCTGCTCACGTCGGCGCGGCTCGGCAGCAACGACTACCTCGCGCGGCTCGAAGAGGTCGCGCCCGAGCTGCGCGACGCAGCCCCCGGAGTGCTGCGCACACCGGCCGCTCCGTTCTTGCGCCGTGTCTACGCGTTCGGGGGCTGCGAGCGTGCGTGGGCTTCGCCGGGCGAGTCGCTGCGCGACGAGCCGGACGACCCGGCAATCGACGACGCGTTCCTGCGTGCCGTCGAGGCCGAGGTCACGCCCGCCGATCCGATGCTGATCCTCTACAGCTCCGGCAGCACCGCGGATCCGAAGGGCGCCGTCCACTCGCACGGCACCGTCGTGCGTCATTCGTTCCAGCTCGCGCAGCTGCGCGGCGTGCGGGGCGACGATCGGATGTGGTCGCCGATGCCGTTCTTCTGGGTCGGGGGGCTGGTCTTCGGGCTACTCGGCACGATGCACGCCGGCGCGTGTCTGCTCACCGAGTGGGTCTTCGATCCCGCCCGCACGCTCGCGTTGCTCGAGCGCGAGCGCGCCACCGCGGCAGTCGGCTGGCCTCATTTCGGCAAGGCGCTCGCCCAGCACCCCGATTTTGCGAAGCGCGATCTCTCGGCGCTGCGCGCCGGCAACATCCCGAACCTGTTGCCGCCGAGCGTTTGCCCGTCTGATCCCGAGCTGCGGCCGAACGGACTCGGCATGACCGAGACCTGCGGCCCGCACACCTACACCGGCGAAGGCGCGCTGCCCGAGGAGCGGCGCGGCTGCTTCGGCCCGGCGATCGCGGGCGCCCTGCACAAGGTCGTCGATCCCGATTCGGGTCGTGTGCTCAGCGCCGGCGAAGTGGGCGAGATCTGCGTGCGCGGGTACTCGCTGATGCAGGGTCTCCACAAACGCGAGCGTGACGACACCTTTGATCGGGATGGCTTCTATCACACCGGTGACGCAGGCCTCTTCACCGAGGACGGCCTGCTCTATTTCAAGGGACGCCTCGGCGAGATGATCAAGTCGGGTGGCGCGAACGTGACGCCGAGCGAGGTGGAGAGCCTGCTCGCGAGCTTCGCCGAGGTGAAGGAGGCGTTCGTCGTGGGCGTCGTCGATGCGCTGCGCGGCGAGAACGTCGCAGCGGCGGTGGTGCTGGAGCCGGGCGCATGCATGACGGCCGACGCGATCCGCGCGCGCGCAAAGGCAGAGCTGGCCGCGTACAAGGTGCCGCGCCATCTGGTCATCGCGGAGCACGATGCGCTGCCGTTCACCGACACCGGGAAGATCGACAAGCGCAAGCTGCGCGCGCTGCTGGAAGCGCGCATCGCGGCGGGCGAGCTCTAGGCCAGATGAACCGCGCCGCTCGCCGCTGGCGCGGGATCATGCAGCGGAGAGCGGCACTGTCTCTTCGGTCGGTGAGATTGCGTGCGGTGCGGTGACGAAGGCGACCACGCCGCAGGCGGTGAGCAGCAGCCCGGCCCACTGCCGCGTCGATGCGACTTCGCCGAGCAAGAGCCAACTCGCGCCGAGCGAGAGCAGTGGGATGCTCGGCACCACGATCGCGGTACAGCGAGCGAGATCGAGTCGCGCGATCGCGCCGTACCAGACGAGCGTGCCGAGAAACGACAGCCCGGCACCTTGCAACACGAGTATGGGCAGCAGGCGCAACAACGCACCCGTCTCGGGCAGGCGCGCGATGCCGCCCGTCGCGAGCCACAGCGCGGCCAGCATCGCGCCTCCATAGACGTAGCGTGCCGCGGTCAGCGTTCGCGGCTGCACCGACGGCAGCCCGCGCAACACGATCAGGTGCGAGATCTGCCAGCCGAGCGGTGTCACCAGCAGCAGTGCGTTGCCGAGCCAGCCCGAGAACCCCGCCGGATTCAGCGCCAGTCCGATGCCCGCGACGATCGCCAGCACCGCAGCGAGTCGTCGCGGCGCGAGCGGATGGCCGAGGAAGATACGCGCCAGGAACAGTGAGTAGACCGGCTCCATCTGCAGGCAGAGCGCCGTTTCCACGGCGGAACTGCGCCGCGCGCCTTCGAAGAACAGCAGGAACGTGACGGCGGTGCCGAGCGTGCCGATCGCGAGCAGCGCGCGACGCTGTCCGTGCGCCCACCGCGCGGCGACTTCGCCGCGCGCCGCGAGCAACAGGAACCCGCAGGCGCCGGCGACGACGGTCGTCACGGTAGCGACGAAGACGGCGTCGCCGTGCGCGGTGGTCAGTTTCGCGACCGCGGGAACGAATGCGCCATTCAATGCGCACAGGCCGGCGAATAGCAGACCGAGCCGTTCCTGCCGCCGCGGATCGGCGCTGTGCAATGCGGGTTGCATGAATGGATCTCACCCGGGTGGCGGGGGCAACTTCGCACCCGGCACTGGGCGCGGCAAGCAAGCCGCAGAACTCGTTACGATCGGGGAATGCGGATCGCGACCTGGAACATCAACGGCCTCCGTGCGCGTCTCGAGCTGCTGCTGCTCTGGCTTCGCGACCGCAAGCCGGACCTCGTCGGTCTGCAGGAGCTGAAGCTGCAAGACGACCAGTTCCCGCACGCGGAGATCGAGGCCGCCGGCTACCACGCGCTCGTGCACGGGCAGAAGAGCTGGAACGGCGTCGCGATCCTGTCGCGCGCGCCGGCGGTCGCGACACAGATGGGGCTGCCCGGGCAGGAGCAGGCGGGCGCCCGACTGCTCAGTGCACAAGTCGGCGGCCTCGACTTCACGACCGTGTACTGCCCGAATGGCAAACACACCGGGCACGACGACTTTCCGGCGAAGCTGCGCTGGTTCGAGTCGCTCGCGTCGCACCTGGCGAGCTCCGCCGGGGCGGATCGCGCGGCCGTGGTGTGCGGCGATTTCAATGTGGTGCCCGCGGCGATCGATTCGTTCGACGAAGCGTCGTTGCACGGCTCGATCTTCCACACCGACGACGAACGCGCCCGATTCCAACGACTGCTCGACCTCGGCTTCGCCGACGTCTTCCGCGCCGTCCACCCTGACTTGCAATCCTTCTCGTGGTGGGACTACCGAGGCGGCGCCTTCCACCGCAAACACGGCCTCCGCATCGACCTGCTTCTCGCGACCCCCGCTGTCGTCACCCGCGTGCGCACCGTCGAAACCGACCGCGAATACCGCAAGAAGCAAAACGACCTCACTCCCTCCGACCACGCCCCCGTCCTCGCCGACCTCGACTGAGGAGAAAGTGGAGAAAGGTGGAGAAAGGGGACGGTCCTCGCCCCGTCCATTTCAAGGACCGTCCCCTTTCTCCTTCACTTTCTGCCTGCGCGCAGGTAGGGTGGGGGTGTGACGCAGGCTGAGAACACCCCGCGCGTGCTGCTGCGGTCCGAGAGGACGCGGGCGAGCATTCTCGGTGCGGCCGAGTCGTTGTTTGCGGAGCGGGGATTCGCCGAGACCCGGCTCGAGGACGTCGCGGCGGCGGTCGGGATCCGGCGCGCTTCGATCGTCTACTACTTCGCCGACAAGCCGGCCCTCTACGACGCCGTACTCGCCGACGTGTTCGGCGGACTGCTCGCGCGCATCGAGCCGGTGCTGCGCACCCGCGAACCGCTCGCCGAGCGCGCAGTCGCCGCGGTCTCGGCCTGGATCGACTACGTCGCCGCGCGACCTACCACCGCGCGCATCCTGCTCCGCGAGGTCGCCGACGGGCGCGACGGCCGCGAACCGAAGCTGGTCCGTCACACACGTGTGTTCTACCAGCTGATCGGCCGCGTGCTCGCGGAGAGCCCGGGCGATTCGATGGTCACGGCGCCGCCGGTCGACCCCGTGCACATCGCGAGTCTCGTGGCGGGCTCGACCGTGTTCTTCGTCGCGGCGATGCCGGTCCTGCTGCCGGGCACGGACTTCGACCCGCTGGCCACGGAACATCTGGCTGCGCACAAACGCGAGGTGCTCGGCACCGTCCGCCGGCTGCTCGGCATTTCTCGAACCTGAATCGACGGGGAACCCACGTGCTCGAAAGCGACGTCCGGACCTTGCGAAAAGCCTACGCCGAAGCGCGCGACGAGTCCGACCCGTTCGAGAAGTTCAACCGCGCG
>JANLTC010000024.1:0-20210 GCA_031362725.1 Deltaproteobacteria bacterium
CGCATCGTTGGTGCGCACCTGCACGCGCGGATCGGCGAGCGGGTCGCGATCGCGCCATGCGGCGAAGCGCTGGTTCGCCCGCAGCACTTCGGGTTCGAGCTCGACGACGTCGATCGACTGGACGCTCGCCGGCACGCGCTCGAGGGCCAGACCGCCGCCGAGTCCCACCACCAACATCTGGCGCAGCGCGGGCCGGGCCGCGACGGACAGCGCCGTCAACCACCGTGCCACCGGGTCGAAGCCGGGGGGGAAGTCCTTCGAGGTGATACTGGCTTCGGGAAGTCCGTTGGTGCGCAGGTCATGGCGTCCCTCCCTGCGCAGCACCAGCACCGTCGCAGCGCGCCCGACCGCGAAGTGCGCGACCGTGCCGTTCGTCGTCCCGCCGCCGATCGGGGAATGCAGCAACAGTCGCCAGGGCTCCTGCGGCACCCCGAAGGCGAGCGCGACGGCGCCCGCGAGTGCGACGCCGAGCAGCGCGCGGCCGTGGACGAGCAGTAACGCCGTCGCAGCGGCGAGCGCGAGGTTCACGCCGCACGTCGCCGTCAGCGTGCCGGCGTAGCGGAGTGCCGGCAGCACCACGAAGCCGGTTCCGACGGCGCCTACGATCGCGCCGATCGTGTTCCAGGCGTAGACGCGCGCGCTCGCCGGTCCCGCATCGGAAGCTCCGCGCGCCAGGATGCGAACCGCGAAGGGAAAGGTGGTGCCGATTGCCAGCGCGGGCGGCACCAGGATCGCCATCGCGAGCGCCGCGTTGGCGCCGAGCGAGCCACGGCCGCCGGCACCGATCTGTGCCGCCACCGCCGGTACGAAGTCGAGCGCGCGGAAGGCAGCGAAGGCGAGCCCGGCGGTCGCGAGTTGCGCGACCGCGAACCCGCGGGCGGCCCGCGCAGGACTCGTCGCGATGCGGGCCCCGATCGCACCGCCGGCTGCAATGCCGACCAGCACGCTCGCCAGCATCGTTGCGAAGGCGTAGATGCTGCCGCCGAGCACGTGGCCGAGCAGCCGCGTCCACAGCACCTCGTAGCCGAACGAAGCGGCGCCCGAGAACAGGATGATCGGCAGGATCAGCGCCGCATGCGCCAGCGGCGCCGCGATCTCGTCGCTCGGTCGGACGGCGCCTTGCGCGTCGTCCGCTCCGGGTTCGCTGCGTGCCACGGCGGCCGCCAGCGCGAACACCAGCGCGTTCAGCGCGACGCCTACCCAGACCGTGCCGCGCAGTCCGAGCGCCGGCAGCAGCACGAAGCCGCACACGAGCGTGCCGCCGATCGCACCGGTCGTGTTGATCGCGTAGAGCGCACCGATGCGCGGACCGACTTCGCGATCGCTGCGAACCGCGTGGCGCGCGAGCAGCGGTAGCGTTGCGCCCATGAAGGTGGTGGGCACGAGCAGGATCACGAAGGCGCAGAGCAGATAGAAGATCGCGCTCGCAACGCCGCCCGCATTGGCGGGCAGCTCGCGCCCGCCGAGCAGCGCGACTTCGAGCGCGGTAGCGGCGCGGATCGCGAGTGGCACCGCGAGCGCGGCGGCCGCGACGCCGAGTTCGAGCAGCCCGTAGAGGAGCACCGGTCGCCTTACGCGCGGACCGAGTCGACCCGCGAGGGCGGCGCCGCAGGCGAGCCCGCCCATATAGGCCGCGAGCACCGTCGCGACGGCCAGCTCCGAGGTCCCGAACACCGCGCCGAACTCGCGCGTCCAGGCGGTCTGATAGAGCAGCGCGGCAAAGCCCGACAGGAAGAAGCATGCAAGCAGCGCAAACCAGCTGCCGCGCGCGGCGGAGGGCGGCGCGCTCATTGCGGCGGCGCCGGGAGCGCGTCCGCGATGACGTCCGCGAGTGCCTCGCCGACCAGGTGGTGGCCAAACGCATTTGGGTGACACGCGTCCGGCAGGAATGCCAACCACTTCGGGTGTCGATCGAGCTCCGCGCTGCCGTAGCGCTCCCGCTGCAGTCTACGCAGATCGGCGAAGCGCTCTTCGGTGCGCATGGCTTCGATCGACGCGTCGAGCACTGCGGTCGCGTCGAGATGCGGCGTATCGGTCGCGCGGGCGATCTCGGCCATCAACGCGGCGGGCTCACCACGAGTGCATTGACCGACCAGCACGATCGGCACGCCGTGGTCGCGCGCCAGATCGACGACACTCCGCAGGTTCGCCGCCGCGACGCGATAGCTCGGGATGTTGCGCTGCGCGGCGTCGTAGGGATCGATCGCCGCAGCGGGCCGCAGCCGCTCGCGCAACACCGCGATCCACGCTTCCAACGTCTCGTAGCCGCGACTCCGGTGCAGCGCGGCGAGAAGCGCGCCGCTCGCGCCGATTCGCTTGCCGTAGGTCGCCTGATCGCTCTCGCCGGTCATCGCGCCGTCGTTCGACAGATAGCTCCACACGATCACGTCGGGATCGAGGCCGAGTGCGAAGCGCTCGAGCAGAACGCGACCCTGGAAGGTCGAGTAGCCGGGCACGCCGAGGTTCACGATCTCGATCCGCGAGCGGTCCGTCGACCAGCGCCGTGCGAGCGCCGTTCGGAGCTGCTCGCCATAGGTCTCGAAGTGCTCGACTCCCCAGCCGAAGGTCGAGGAGTCGCCCAGCACGACGATGCGCACCACGCCGGGCGCCGCTCGATCGGCGAACTCGGGGGTGCGAAAGCCACGCGAATTGGTGTGAACACTCCAGCGTGAGCGCGCCTGTGCGCGCGGCGGCGCGAACACGTCGAGCAGTTCGATGTCGACGTCGGGCCGCAGCCGGTAGAACAAGAACCGGTCCCATTCATAGAGTTCATAGTAGCGCGAGAGGATGCCGGCCTTGGCCATCCCGTCGCGATAGTCGTCGCGCAGCAGCACGCGGTCGCCGAGCCAGGGGGGATTGGCGAGCGCGGTGCCGCCGGACGGTCTCAAGTCGATCGCGCGCGCGAGCAACTCGGCGCCGCCGGCGAAGATGGCGAGTGAAACGGCGGCGAGCACTGCGTTCGGAAGCCAGCGCCGCAGGCTCATCCGCCCGATCCCCCCGGCACCGCGACCACGACGGTGTCGCCTTGCAACACGGCCTCGTCGGAGACGGCGACGGCTTGCGTCGTGTCGCCGACGCGAACCAGCCATGGCCCGTGCGATGCCACGGGTGTGGTCCCCTGACTCGCGTACGGAACCCGCAGCCGTGCGACGCCGTCGTCGCCGGTGATGCCCTTTGCGCTGTACTCGAAGCTGCGTCGGAAGGGCGAGTGCAAGATCAGCTTGGCTTCGACCGGCGTTCCTGCGGGTGCGTGAGCCTCGAGTACGGCGCCGGCTACGCGCTCGAAGAGCTTGTAGGGGACAACGCCGGGTGGGGCGGCGCCACCAAAGAGGTCGATCAGCGGACGGCCGCCGAACGGGCCCTCGGTGATCAGTCGAAACTGCTCGAAGCGCGGGGAATCGTCGCGTTCGAGACCGTCTTCGCGGTGCAGCCGTTGGGTGAGGCTGCGGTAGTCCACTGCTCCGTATTCGGCCGTCATCACGTAGCGCGACCCGAGCGCGTCGGCGAGCTGCACGGCGCGCGCCTCGGTACGCACCTCGAAGAAGCGTTGGGTCGCAGTCCAGTATCGCGATCCTGAGTACGGCCCGAAGTTATCCGACGGCGTTGCGCGGTGCGCCACGTAGTGGAGCACGTGTCCGACGTTGGCTGGACACAGGATCGCGTATTCCGGACGTTCGCTCGGGTCGAAGTAACCGCCTGTTTCGGGCGTCACGCGACGCACCTCTTCGGCGAAGCGGTAGAGCGTGCCGGTGGGTGTCGCGAGCACGGGATCGCCCGGACCGATCGGAGCGCTGTGCCGCGCGACTTCGAGCCGCGTCTGTGCGATGTGTTGCATCACGATCGGAGTGGCGCCGATGAGTGTCGCGAGCGTCGCCGCAACGCGTCCCCGGCGGCCCGGTAGACCGCGGCGCAGCGTGTCGATCGCGACCGCGAAACCCACCGAGGCAGCCGGCGCGAAGTCACTGCCATAGCGGAGCTGCGCGAGCGCGAGCGAGCCGAAGGCTGCCGTCCAGACTGCGAGCACCAGCGCAGGATCACGCCGGCGTCGATCGCGTGCGGCGAGCAGCACCGCGAACGGCAGCAGCGGGATCAGGTAGCCGAAGCCGCCGTAGTAGGAGAGCGGCCGGAGCCAGCCCTTCTTGCCGTGCAGAGGGAAGAGCGGTCGCTGCTCGGAGTTCTGTGCGGCCCAGGGCTCGTCCTTGCCGAGAAAGCCCGCTCCTTCGCGCAGCTCGGGCAGCAGTCCCGGCAGGGCGAGCAGCGCCGCGCCGGCCACGATCGCGACGGCTGCGCTCTGCACGACGCGCGACAGCGCGCTGCGATCGGGCCTTCGCCGCGCGAGTTCGGAGCAGCTGAAACCGACGCAGGCGAGCGCGAGTAGCGCAGGTCCGTGCAGGTACGAGAGCGACAGCCCGGAGTAGGTGCCGCCGACCGGTGGACCGAGCCGCGGCACGGCGAGCGCGATCGGCAACGCCGTCGCGACGAGGCCCACCGCGTGCGCGCGTAGCGCTCCCACGCGACCTTGCAGCGCCAGCACCGCGATGACCGCGCCGTCCGCAATGAACACGTAGAGCAGACTACCCGCCCACGTGAAGACGACACCGAGTCGCCCCACCGCGACCAGTGTTTGCGCCGCGATGCGACCGGTGCGAGTCGCGTTCGGGCGCGCCGCGAGCAGCGCGCCCCACAGCCAGAACGCGCCGAAGAACGCGACCGTGCAGTGGTGATCGGCGTTGCCGACGTCCGAATAGGAGATGCTCATCGGGGAGAGCGCCAGCAACAGTGCGGCCAGAATACCGACGCCTGGGCCCGCGAGCGCCGCCGCAGCGCCGAAGACCGGCATCGCCGTGAGTGCGCCGATCGCCGGCGGAAACCACGCCGAGGCGAGTTCGAGATCGTGCTTCGTGCCACCGAGCGCCTGGCCCGTTTTGGCGAGCAGCAGCGTGTGAAGCGGGGGCCACGGGATCCAGGAGCCATCGGGATAGTTGACGAGCCGGTCGAAGAGCAGCACGTCGGGCGCGCGTTCGAGCGTGAACTCCGCACGCCGAAGGTGGTAGTAGCTGTCGCCGATCGGGAATACGATCGCATCACCGCGGAAGATCTGTTGGAACGTGAGGCCCCGCAGTCCGAAGCCGAGCAGGACTACGATGGTCAGCAGCGCCGCAGTCTGGATCCGGTTCATCGCGCTTCGTCTCGCTCGGAGACCGGAATGCGGGAGGCCCCTAGCCCGGTCCAGCTGCAGCGGCGGTCTTGGCTGCTTCGAGTTCGCGACGCGTGTCGTCGGCGTTCGGGAACTTGTCGTCGAGTTGGAGTGCGCGCTCGAACGCGACCGCGGCCTCGTCGTTGCGGCCGAGCGCCTTCAGCGCGAGCCCCAGGTGATAGTGATACTCGGGCCGCTCGACCTGGACGTCGTTGGTGGCGCGCCCGGCGAGTTCGACTGCGTACTTGAACTGTTGCAGCGCAGGGTCGGCCAGCCCCTTCTTCAGGTATACGAACCCGAGTGTGTCGGCGATCTCGGCGTTCTCCGCCTCGGCTTGTTGCGCTTCTTGTGCGAGCGACAGCGCCCGCTCCAGATCCGTACCTTCCACGGCCAGGATCCAGGCGAGATCGTTCTTGGCGCCCGGCAGGTCGCTGCGCGCCGCGAGCACCTTTTCGTAGAGCACCTTCGCCTCGGCCGGGTGCCCCGCCAAGTTGTGCAGACGCGCCAGCAGCTGCTGTCCTGCGATCGGCAGCGCGCCGACTTTCTCGGCTTCCTGGAACGAGGCGATCGCCTCGTCGACGCGGTTCTGTTCAACGTAGATCTCGGCGAGCAACTCCAGTGCTCCCGGCAGGCTGGGCGCCGCGGCGAACGCGCGGCGCGCCTCCTCCTCGGCATGCGGCCAATCCTTGTCCGCCGCGAGGATCTGGGCGCGCAGCAGGATCAGCGGCGGCGTGAGCGCTCCCGTCTCGCCGGCCTTGTCGATCCGCGCGAGCGCCTCGTGCGAGCGCCCCTCCGCGATGTCGAGCCGGGCGAGCAATCGCAACGCACCCGCGTGGTTCGGCTGTTCCGCGAGCACCTGCGTCAGGTATCCGCGCGCGCGTTCCGGCTCGCGCGTTCCCTCGCGCTGAGCGAACTCGATCAACACGCTTGCCGGAGGCTTCTCGCCCGCGAGCTGATCTTCGAGAATCGCCTTGGCAGCGGGCCGCTGCCCGGTCGAATAGAGCGCTTTGGCGTAGAGCAGCTTCTCTTGCGGGCGCAGGTCGCCCGCCTCACGGGCCAGCCGGTTCAGCGTCTGCATCACGAGCGTGTAGTCACCCGCAGCCGCGTGCACCCCCACCTTGAGGCGCAACAACTCGGGGTCCTGATTCGTCGAGAGCTGAATCGCGCGATCGACTGCGGCGGTGGCCGCCGGGAAGTTGTTGCGTCGCAACTCGGCGACTGCAAGCAGTCGCTGACCTTCGGCCGTCTCTTCCATCCCGGCATAGCGGCGCAACGCGTCGGCACCCTCGTCGAGGCGGCCCTCCGCGAGCGCCATGCGACCCCTCGCCAGCTCTGTTCGAGGGTGGGTGGGGAACTCCTTCACGAGTCGCTCGGTCGCAATCCGCGCCGGCTCGGTCTCGTAGCTGCCCAGCCGCAGCGAGACGATCTCCTCGAGCGCGATCGGCGCATTCGCCGCGCTCTTGGCCTGCTCTTCCAGGTGCTGGAACGCTTCGTCCTTGCGTTCGTTCACGAACAAGAAGCCTGCGTAGTGAAGGTGGGCCTGGATATCGTCCGGGCGCACCTCGAGGAGACGCTTGAAGACCGCTTCCCCGGCGCCTTTCTCACGTCGCTCCGCGAGCGCTGCGAGCTGATCCCAAGCAGCGAGATTGGCCGGCATCGCCTTCACCAGCGTCTCGAGCGCCGAGTGCTCGAATTCTACTTTCTGGCTGGCGCGCGCGAAGCTGATCGCCGCCGCGGCCGCCTTGGCGCGTTGCTCCTTCGTCTCCGCAACCTCGATGGCACTGCGGTACGCCGCCTCCGCCTGATCGGAATGATCCTTCCACGCCGCATAGAGTCGACCGAGCTCCATGCGCGCGACGATGCCGTGCGGGAACAACTCCGCGGCCTTCTGCAGCGCCCTCTCGGCTTCCTGGTAGACGGACTCGTCGAGTTCCTTTCCGGTGAGCTTGAGCTCGCGCAGCCGCGCCAGATGCACGACGCCGAGCTGCATGTGGCTCATGCCGTCCTTCGGTGCGAGCTCGACGGCGGTGAGCGCCGCTTGGAGCGCATCGGCCGACTTGCCCTGCGCGAGCGTCAGCTCGGAACGTCGGATGTAGGCCGTCGCGTTGCCTGGCTCGCGCTCGAGAACCTTGGCGATGAGCGCCTCGGCGCGGGCGTTGTCATCAAAGAGGATCAGCTTGGCTTCGGCGAGCGCGGCATCGGCGCGGGTCGGATCGAGTCGGGTCGTCTCGCGGTAGTAGAAGGCGGCGTCGGCCGGACGGTTTTGCCACGCCAGGATCTCTGCGATGCGGTAGTTGGCGTCGGCACTCTTGGGGTCGAGCTGCAGCGCGCTGCGGAGTTCGAGCTCAGCCTCTTTCAGCTTTCCGTTCTGCTGGAACTCGGTCGCACGCGCGTAGTGCTTCGCGAACTTCTGTTCCTTGGAAGAGCACGCGCCGAGCGAGAGGGCGATGCAGATCGCCAGACTCGCGGCGACACGGCGAGTGATGCACGGCCTCAAGACGCCTCCCCTCACTGCTGTTCGAGGCGGGCGAGCTCACTCTTGGCGGCGTCGGCCTCGGGGAACGGACCGGCTTCCAATGCCTGGCGCAGCGTTTCCAGCGCACGTTGGCGTTCACCCTGGCGGCCGAGCGCGATGCCGAGGTGATAGCGGATCGACTGCGACTCCGGCCGCTGCTCGATCGCCTGTTGGAAGAGCTCTACGGCGCGTTCATTCTGCCCACGCTGCATGTGCACCCACGCAAGTGTGTCGGTGATCTCGGGGCTGCCGTCGATCTGGTGGGCCTCTTCGGCGAAGGCCAGCGCGCGGTCGAGATCCGGGTTGGGCGGCTGCGACATCAGCCAGGCGAGATCGTTGCGGGCGCCAGCATGGCCGGCGTCGCGCTTCACGATCTCCTCGAGTCGCGCACGCGCGCCAGCGACATCGCCCGATGACAGCGTGAGTTGCGCTGCGGCATAGGCGGGGGCGGTATCGCCCGGACTGGCCTTCGATGCCTCCTCGAACAGCACGAGAGCGCGCGGTACGTCACCAGCCTTGGCGGCAAGCCCGCCCAGACCGGCCTTGGCGCGGCCGTAGTTCGGGTCGATCTCGAGCGCCTTCTGGAACGACGCCTGGGCTTCGCCATCGCGACCGAGCCGCAGCAGCACGAGACCCTGGATCTCGCGCAGCTGCGCCGAGTCTGGATGCTTCGTGACGCTGGCCGACACCAGGTCGTAGGCGTCGCGGGCGCGGTCCGCGGCGATCATTCGATCCCCGATGGATCGCAGCAGCGCCTCGCTGGAAGGCTCGCCGAGATCGACGTTTCCCGCTTTCGCCTGACGCAGAGCCGCATCGGGTCCACTCGCCTCGACTTCGATCTGCGCGCGTGCCACTTCGGCTTCCTTCGGGAAGCCGGCCGTTGCGAGGGCGTCGGCGGTACGTCGCGCGCTTTCGAAGTTCTTCAGCTGCGTTGCAGCGCGGATGTAGAGCACGTAGCCGTCGGAGCGGCTCCCGCCGCGGTTGGTCACGAAGCTGCGCGCACGTTCCGTGGCTTCCTTGTATCGGCCCTGCGCGAAGTAGATGTTGGCGAGCGCGAAGGCCGCATCGGTCGCGGTCGGATCTACGCGCAGCGCTTCGCGGAACTCCGACTCGGCGCGCGTGAAGTCGCCGATCTGGTAGGCGGCGAGGCCCGCGAGATAGCGGCCGCCGGCGTTGTTCGGCCAGCGCTTCAGGCCCGTGTCGAATGTCGCGAGTGCGCCCTTGGCGTCGCCGCGCGCCAGCAGGATGCGGCCGCGGAGCAAATCGCGGAACGACGCCTCGGACAGCGTGTTGACGAGCGCCTCGGCCTCGTCGAGTCGGTTCAGGTCGATCAGCAGATCGGCCTTGAAGAAACCCAGGTTGTCATTGCCGGCAGGCGCGACAGCGATTGCCTGCTCGATCGCTTCGAAGGCCTTGTCCGAGTGGTTGGTGCGCCGCTCGAACTCGCTGAGCGAATACCACGCCTGCGCAGTGCCGAGCAGCTCGACGCCTTCCTTGAGCGTCGCCCGCGCTTGATCGGCCTTGCCCTGCGCCTCGTGCCGACCGGCGACGGCGCTGCGAATCTCCAGATTCTCAGGCGCTTCCTTCAGTGCCTTTTCCCAGATCTTCATCGCTTCGTCGCCGCGCTTCCGCTCGTCGAAGTATTGTGTGACCAGGCGCAGTGCAACGGGTTCCGTCGGAGCCTTCTCGATGCACTGCCGGAAGTGCGCCTCGGCGCGGGCTTCGTCTTTCAGGCTGTCTTTGAAGAACGTCGCACGCGCCAAGCAGCCGCGCGACGCCAATCCGACGTCCGAACTCTTCGAGGCGAGTGTCTCGAGATCCTCGTGGGCCTTCTCCGCCTCTTCGAGGCGATTGAGCTCGGCGAGGATCGTCGCGTGGATCAGCAACGCGGGATAGTCATCGGGCGCGAGCTCACGCAGGCGCGTGGTGTCCTTCAGCGCTTCCTCGCGCCGATTTGCGCCGAGCAGCGCCTGCGCGCGGATCTTCAGTGCGACAATGCGGGCGGGATCCTGTTCGAGCACCTTCGAGGCAACGCGCACCGCGTCTTCGTGGGCCTGGAGTCCGAGGAATGCCGACGCGAGCAGCAGACCCGCCGTCATCGTTTGTGAGGAATCGGCTGTGGCCTTCTCGAGCGGCCAGATCGCGAGCGAGAGCTGCCCGGTTTGAACGAGCGCCACGCCGAGTAGAAAGTTCGCCTCTCCCTGGTCGGGATTCTTGTCGAGCAACTGCCGGAGGGGCTCGATCGACTCGCTAAACTGACCGGCGTCCTGCAGCGCGCGCACTTCGGCGAGACGGTCTTCGACGCTGCTCGCGCAAGCCACGAAGAAGAGCACCGCTGCCGCGAGCAGCGCCGATTGGATTTTCGTGTGCGATCGGGACTCGAGACGAAATTGCGTGCGCGGCGGCATCGAGGGCAGCTCCTCCCTGCGTTTTGAGAACCCAGGATTATAGGCGCGAGGGAAGTCTCGGCCAGTGCGATTTCGAGCCATTTCAGCAACGCTCCCCGCGTCAGACGAATGCGCATCCCTTCTTCGTGCCGAGCGGTACACAGCTTGAGGCTTCAGTTGCAGATCGAATGCGCGTCGCGAGCGAATCGAGGCGATGTCCACACACGCTGCCACGCGACCCGCATCCTGCTCTGCGCGGTACTCGCGTTTGCTTGTGCACCGGCGCAAGAACGTCCAGCGCGCGTTCTGCTGATTACGATCGACACGCTGCGCGCCGACCACGTCGGCGCCTATGGCGCCAACGGCGCCCACACGCCCACGCTCGACGCGCTCGCGCAGGGCGGCGTGCGCTTCGACGCCGCGATTTCGCCGGCGCCGCTGACGTTGCCGTCGCACGCGACGCTGATGACGGGACTCGATCCGGATCGCCACGGCGTTCGACACAACGCCGTGTTTGCGTTGGCACCCGAGATCCCGACCCTGGCTGAGCGCATGCGAGAGGCCGGATTCGGCACGGCGGCTTTCATCGGCGCCTTCGTGCTCGATCATCGCTTCGGGCTCGCGCGGGGCTTCGACCGCTATGACGATCGCATTGGCGAACGCCGCAGCGGCGCCGCTGTCGTCGGCTTTGCGGAACGCAGGGCGGGCGACGTGGTGGATGCCTTCCTCGGCTGGCTCGCGGGCGCCCCCGATCACTTCTTTGCGTGGGTGCACGTCTACGATCCGCACTCCGACTACGACCCGCCTGCCGGCTTCTCACTCGGCTTCTCGGAGCGGCTCTACGATGGCGAGATCGCCTATGTCGACGCGCAGCTCGGCCGGCTGCTCGAGGCGCTCGGTCGGCGCTTCGATCCGGCCGGAACGCTGATCATCGTGACCGCGGATCACGGCGAATCGCTCGGCGAACATGGCGAGTCGAGCCACTCCTATTCCCTCTACGACGCGACGCAACGAGTCCCGATGATCTGGAACGGCCCCGGATTCCGGGGCGGCCGCGCGGTGCCGGACATCGTGCGACTCGCCGACGTTGCACCGACGCTGCTCGCGACGTTGGGCGCAGCACCATTTGCCGAGACGAACGGCCGCGACCTGCGTGCCGTCGCGCGCGGAGTCGAATCCGCCGAGCCAGCCTATTCCGAGACGCTCGCGACGCACTACGACTACGGCTGGAGCGCGCTGTTCTCGGTTCGCAACGCGCAATGGCGCTACATCCGCGCGCCGCAGCCAGAGCTCTACGACGTACACACCGATCCCGGCGAGCTACACAACGTCGTTGCGGAGGAGCCGGAAGTAGCGCGCGAGCTCGACGCCTGGGTCGAGGCACGCCGGACATCGGCACGGCCGCTCGACGCGCGCGGTGACCTTTCGGCCGACGAGCGCGCGCGTTTGCAAGCCCTCGGGTATGTCGCGGGAGCCCCCAACGCGCACGACGCCAGTCTCGCGGGCCCCGATCCGAAGGACCGAATCGCGGTCTTGCAGGCGCTCGATCGCGCGGGGTCCCTCGGCGCCGCGCGACGCTGGGCTGAAGCCTACGCGGTGCTAGCGCCCTTCGAGGAGAGTGGCGCCGTGTTCCGTTCGATTCGCGGCAGCTTCGCCGTGAATGCAGGCCGCCTCGACGTCGGCGAGCGTGACATTCGGGCCGCACTCGAAGCGGAGCCGGATCGACCCGACTTCCTGCGGACTCTTGCGCTCGCACGCGAGCGCGGCGGCGACGGGGCCGGCGCGAGCGACCTCTACCGCCGCATGCTCGAACTCGATCCCAACGACGCGTTGGCCTCGACCGCCCTGGGCCGGCTCGCCGAAGCGAACCGCGACCTCGCCGAGGCCGAGCGCCTGTATCGCCGCGCGATCGAACAGCGGCCCGGGAGCTCCGAGCCGATCTGGCGACTGGCGGCGCTGCGCATGGAACAGGGCGATCTCGAGATCGGCAGCGCGCTGCTGGCCGAGGCACCCGGTCCCCCGGACCCGGTCGTGGCGCTGCGTGTTGCGGCAATCGAGATGGAAACCGGCCGGCGCGAATCCGCCGCGGCGCGAATCGAGAAGGGGCTTGCCCAGGGCGAGCTGCCGGCGCAGCTCGCGCCCGCCGCCGCCGCGATCCTGGAGGCGGGTGGGCGCATCGTGCTCGCCCTGCGGGTCTACGAGTCCGCGCTGGCAGCCGCGCCAGACGCCTGGCAGCTGAAGAACGGGGTCGCTTGGTACTCGGCACTGCTGGGTCGCGACCTCGACCGCGCGCTCGAACTCGCGCAACAGGCGCTTCGGGCCTCCAAGGGCGACCCCTCGGTCCTCGACACGCTGGCTGCAGTCCAGCTTCGTCGTGGGGAACCGAAGGCGGCTCTGGCAACGGCCGACCGCGCGCTCGCGAAAGCCGACGCGGCCGCGCGGCCCCATCTCTACTACCTGCGGGCCGCGGCGCTCCGTGGCGTCGACCGGCCCGCGGACGCCCGCAAAGCAGTCGAAGCAGCACTGGCCGCTGAATCGACGAGCACCGCCTCGTGGCGATCCGAGGCAGAAGCGCTCGCGCGCGAGCTCAGTTCTGCCACCCCGCGTTTGCGGTCGTCACCCTAAGAGCTGGGAACTCCAGCCTGAGGTGGCAGATGCGGAGCAGAGCGGGTCGGAATCGCTGGTGGAATCGCCGGTGGGTCGGGGTCGTCCTCGTGGTGGCGGTTCTCGTCGTCGGCCCCCCGGCCGCACGAGCGGCGACGCTTCCGTTCACGGGATCGCTCTCGATCCTGCTCGGGGACTTCGGTGTCGGCATCCCGGGCAGCGGGATTGCCACGCTGAATGGAAGTGGAGGTCTCGGCCATCTCGACTCGATCGCGATTCCGGCCGGCGCGTTCAGCGCGGAGCGGTTGGTGGTACCGATCACCACGTCGGTCGCATTTCCGGTGGCGGGCATCCAGCTGACCGCCTCCAACGCGGCGGGCACTTTCGCAAAGCCGGATCCTGGATCGATTGGACTGTTCGGTGTAGCCAAGGTCTGTCTGTTCGGACCGTGTTCGGGCGCAACCGCGAATCTCGTCGTGCCGCTCGCTGTCGTTGGTGTGGGTGGCACCACCTACGCGACCGGCGCGGTGAATGTGACCGTGGTGGGCGCGCCCTGGACCAGCGGTACGGTCACGGTCGGGGCCTCGACCGCGCACGGATTCTCCCACGGACCGGCTTCCCAGACCTCGAGCACCGCGCACGCGTCGGGTGCGCTGCAGCTCGTCACGCCGATCTTCATTTCGACGAACCTGCCCGGCGATTTCGCCGCCATTTCCGCCTTCGGACTGCTGAACCTGCACTTCGTTCCCGAGCCGACCTCGCTTGCGCTGCTCGGCGCCGGGTTGCTGATCACCGCCGCACTCGGAAGCCGCTGATCCGCTGACGCGAGACTTCTGGAGCCAGCGCTGCGGGACGGCATGAATCGCGTTTTCCGCTCCGACGATTCGTGCTGCCTGCCGATTGCCCCTCCACTCGGTGCACTGCTGGTGGCTGCAGCGGAGCGACTCGCCTAGGATGCCGAGCTCTTTTCCTGGCTTTCCACTCCTTGTCCGTGGAGGACGGCGAACTTTGCTCCGGCGGCTTTTCGATTCCCCTTGGACGTACTTCAGCTTGGCCGGTGTGCTGCTGGTCGTGCTGCTGTACACGCAGTTCGAAGTTGTGCTCCCGCCGCGTTCCCGCGGAACCGCCGCCGAGATCCCTGATCTCGCACAGCGGAAGGACACGAACCTCGTCTTCATCCTGATCGACACGCTGCGCGCCGACCATCTCCACGCCTACGGCTATTCGCGCGAGACGAGTCCAGTGATGGATCACCTCGCCAACACCGGGATCCGCTTTGCGCGCACGGTCAGTCAGTCGAGCTGGACCAAGGTTTCGATGGCGTCGCTGTGGACTGGTACCTGGCCGGGTCGGAACGGGATTTCCCGCTGGTCGCACTCGCTTCCGCCCGAGGCCACGATGCCCGCGGAGATCCTCCAGCAGGCGGGATTCGAGACCGCGGGGATCTGGCGGAACGGCTGGGTGGCGCCGACTTTCGGCTTCCAACAGGGTTTCGACCACTACGTGCGACCGGTGCCGGGCGCGGGCCCCGAGCGATTCCAGAAGCGGACGCCGTCGGCAAGTGCGCTGGTCGGGACGGACGAAGACCTGACGCAGTCCGCGAAGGAGTTCCTGCGCGCCTACGGTCACAAGCGCTTCTTCCTCTACCTCCACTACATGGATGTTCATCAGTACGCGTACGACGAGGTCTCGGGCAAGTTCGGGACCAGCTACTCCGACGTCTACGACAACAGCATCCATTGGGTCGACCGCAACATCGGTGCGTTGCTGCAGGCGCTGAGAGACAGCGATCTGCAGCGCAAGACGGTGATCGTGATCGCGGCGGATCACGGCGAATCGTTCCTCGAGCACGGGCTCGAGGGTCACGCGAAGACGCTCTATCGCGAAGTCGCCGAGGTGCCGTTCATCATCTCGCTTCCGTTCGAACTGACACCCGGGATCGTGGTGCCGCAGACGGTCGCGAACGTCGACATCTGGCCGACGGTCCTCGCCCTCTTTGGCCTTCCTGCCCTCGACGACGCGGACGGCCGCTCGCTGCTTCCGCTGGTGGAAGCCGCGGCAAAGGGCGAGACCCTCCCCTTCGATCGCCCGGCCTTCTCGCAGATCGACCGCACCTGGGGCCGCCCCAGCGCCGAACCGGACGTCCTGATCGGCGTGACCCAGGGCAAGTTCCGCGCGATGCGGCCACTCGCGCCCGGCAAGGAAGGGGAGGTCGAGTACTTCGACTCCACGCAGGATGCGTGGGAGGCCAAGAACCTTGCGGCGCCCGCGAACGGGGGCCAGAAGACGCTCCCGCCGGAGCTGGCCCAGTCGCTTGACGGGTATCTGAATCTACCGCCGGTCAAGTGGGGCAAGCCGCTCGAAGTCCCGCTCGACGAAATGGAACTGAACCAGCTCCGCGCACTCGGTTACGTCGTCAAGTAGTTCCGCCTCGCCAACTCCGATCCATTCCGCCGCGTCGTTGCGATGGCTCACCATGGCGCGGCAGGCCTCGCGGAGAACGCGCAGCGCGAACTCCGCGGCATGCGGCCGATCTTCGGCGTGACGAAGGTCGGCCCGTTCGAACCCGTACCCAGAATCGGCTGACGAATCTCCCGGTTCCGATCTCGGGATCGGGAATGGCAGCAGCGTCGTCGCCAACGGCCCGGCGAACCTGACGGGGATCGGCGCGCGGTGGACCCCCGCGGCGGCGGCACTCGGGACATCGTTCGCGCTGCGCTTCGCGCGCGGACCCGCCTCCGGGACGAGGTCGACAGTCCAGTGACGCAGAAATGAGAGCGGCGGCAACCGATCGGGCGCCGCTCCTCGCTGCGTTCGGTCCCGCGCGCCGCGTCGGCACCTCAGCTGCATCGCAGGCTCGAGAGGCCGAGCGGATTTCCCCGCGACCGGCAAGAAAGCCTGCCACGCAGCGCGCATGTCGCCCACCTCGTCAGTGGACGCAGTACCCATTCGGTGAGCTCGATCGCAGCCGCGAGATTCGGCGGGCGGCCGCCGAGCAACGAGGAGAACCAAACAGATGCGCAAGTTGTCCTACGCAGTCGCAGCGAGCCTCTTGGTCTTTGGGTTGGCCGGTCGAGCCCACGCCGCAGTCCTCGGATTCACCGGCACGCTCGCCGTTCAGATCTCGACGTTGGACCCCGTCGAGATTTCGGGCGCGGGCAACGCGATCGTCAATGGCGATGGCGAAGCGGGCCACTTGACGGCCCTACAGATTCCGGCGTCACCCTTCGCAGTCACCGGCTTCGTCGTTCCGGTGACCGACCCGACCGTGTTTCCGATCAACGGCGTCCAGGTCACCGCGCACAACTCGGAAGGCAACTTCCATGGCGTCGGCGGCGAAAATTTCTCGGGCACGATGGCAATCAAGGGCTCCGCGAAGGTGTGCCTGTTCGGGACCTGCTCGAACGCGGTTTCGAACCTGAATGTGCCTCTCAGCGTGGTGGGTAAGGGTGGCACGGCAACCGTGATGGGCGCCGTCAACCTGACCGTGGTCGGCGCTCCGTGGACGACCGGCACGGCGTCGATCGGCAGGAACGACCGACTCTTCGGTGACGTGTCGCCGCTCTCGAACACCGGCGCTCCGTCGGGCACGGTGCGACTCGTGACGCCGATCTTCATCAGCACGAACATCGGTGCGTCGTCGATCGTTCCGGCGTTCGGAATCCTGACGCTGCACTTCGTGCCGGAGCCCGGCACGTTGCTTCTGCTCGGCTCGGGCATCGCCAGCCTCGTGGCCTTCGGCCGCAACCGCGCTCGCAGCTGATCGGGTCGCCGGTCAGCGCCCCGTCTTGCAAGGGGCGGTCATCCATCGCGGTGACCGCCCTTTCCGTTTCGGTTGCGCGGACGCGAAGGCTTTACTGTTCACGCGTCGCGGTTAGCGTGTTCTTCCGATGGCGGCGACACGGGATCCGATCGCGCTGCGCGGCGCCTAGACGTGCCGCTCCTTCGACGTGTCGCCCCGCTCCTCGGAGCGCTCGTCACGGTACTCGCGCTCCTCGAACTCAGCGTCTTCCTGGGCGTCGAGACGGGGCTGATCGAGGGCGTCCAGCGACCCTCCTTTGGTCGCGACGCATATTGGTGGGGCGACCATCCCGAACTCGGCGTGTGGCGCCGACCGAACGCGAGTTTCGAGCACGTCTCGCCCTGCTTCGACGTGTCCTACCGAACCAACGCGGTCGGCGCGCGTGACGTCGAGCGAAGCCGCGACGAGCGGGCGCCGCGCGTCGCGGTGCTCGGGGATTCGTTCCTCGAGGGCTGGGGCGTGCACGACGACGAGCGCCTTTCGAATCGACTGGAGGCGGCGACCGGCATCGAACACCTGAACCTCGCGATGCCCCACTTCGGTCCCTACCAGGAACTGCTCGCCTATCAGCTCATCGCGGCGAAGTTCGCGCACGACGCGGTGCTGATCGGCATCTTGCCGGCGAACGACTTCATCGACAGCGACCTCGATCTCGCAAGCGCGCTTCCGCTCTACGAGTACCGCTACCGGCCGTATCTCGTCGGCACTGCGCCGCCGTACCAGCGCTTCGATCTGCGCGAGCCGCCCGTGCGGCATGCGTTGCGAACCCATTCCTACGCCTTCAATGCGCTGCTGCGCGTACTGTCGCTGAGGCAGCTGCCCGCACGGCAGCCGGCGCCCGTCGGAGAAGCGCGCCGCGCGCCGTCCTGGTTCTACGACTTCGGCCCGGCGCAGCTGCAACGCCTCGCCTGGACGCTCAACGCGCTCGCACAGCAAGCCGGAGATCGGCCCGTCACGGTGTTGTTGATTCCCGTGCTCGACGATTTCCAGCGCCAGCAACGCGCAGGGCCCAATCCGCTCGCGCCGCAACTCGCGGCGCTGACGGCGAGCGCCGGTGTGAAGATCGTCGACCTGCTGCCTGCGATGAGCGCTCCCGTCGGTCAGTGGGGTCGGTACTTCTTCTCGTGCGACTACCACTGGAATGCAGAAGGCAATCAGGTCGCATTCGAGCGCGGATTCGCAGCGCTTCAGCGCGATCTCTACGAGCGACTCGCCGCGCACCCCATCGTTCGACCCGCGCAGAACCCATGACGTTTCGCCGCCGCGGTCCTGCGCCCGCCGAAGCTTCGGCCTATGCTGGCCTCGTGGCGGCGGTTCTTCCGCAAACTCGGCAGCGCTGGCTCTACGGTCCCGTCTGGGACCTGATGCTCGGCTGCGGCGGCCTCTACTTCGTCATGTTCGTTGTCCTCTGGGCAAGCGGGCCGCCCATTCTCGATGTCGTCAGCCAGGGATTGATTCCGCTGGCGCTGCTGGTCACCGCGGTACCGCATTACGGTGCGACCCTGCTGCGCGTCTACGAACGGCGCGACGATCGGCGGACCTACGCGATCTTCGCGGTCTGGGCGACGGTCCTCGTCTGGGCGTCGTTCGTCTGGGGCGTGTACGACCGCACCGTCGGCAACATCCTCGTGACGATCTTCCTCACCTGGAGCCCCTGGCACTACAGCGGCCAGAACTACGGCGTCGGGCTGATGTTGCTGGGTCGCGGTGGCGTGCGCGTGACACCGCTCGCGAAGCGTTTCATCTGGGCGTCGTTCCTCACGTCATGGCTGCTGGTGGTATTCGCGACACACGGCGCCTTTGGCGGTGTCAGCAGCTATGCACCGACGGTGACCGGCTCGCTCACCGAGAGCGTCTACGTCTTCGTCCCGCTCGGAATCCCGATCGTGCTGTTGCAGCCGCTGATGATCACGGCGGCGCTGGCGTACTTCGCGAGCCTCGTCGGCGCCTTCGTGCTGTTGCGGCGGGAGGCTTCGTGGGGTCGGCTGTCGCCCATGGTCGGCGTGATGCTGCTGCAGGGTTTGTGGTTCTCGGTGCCGGTGTTGTGTCGGGCGGCGTCGTTGCTGGAGAACGCGCTGCCGCTATCGGCGCAGTACCAGGGATACACGCTGCTGTGGATCGCGCTCGGCCACTCGATGCAGTATCTCTGGGTCACGACCTACTACGCCACGACCTCGAAGACCGGCGCGCGGCCGATGCTCTATTGGTTCAAGGCGTTTCTCGCAGGCGGCGCGCTCTTCGCCATCCCGGTGTTTCTTTTCTCGCCGGATGTATTCGGCGTCTACTCGTTCGAGTCGGGACTCGGCGTGTTGATCGCGGCCGCCGTGAACCTCCATCACTTCATCCTGGACGGCGCGATCTGGAAGCTGCGCGACGGGCGCATCGCGCGCATCCTGCTGCGCCGCAACGAGGCGCAGACCGCCGCGCCGCCGGCGCTCGGGTCGACGCGTTCGTTCGCCCGCTCCGCCACATGGAGCGTCGTCGGCGCCCTCGGCGTCGGCTACGCGGTGTTCTACAGCGTCGGAGCTTGGGAGATGGAATACGGATTTAGGCGCGCGATGGACCCGCCCAACGTCGAGCGCATGCGGATCGCTGCGCGGCGGCTCTTCCTCGTGGGTCACGATCATCCGACGCTGCATCTGAATCTCGGCGTGCTCGCGGTTCGCGACGGCGAATTCGATACCGCGCGTCGCGAGGCCGAGCGAAGCATCGCGCTGGGACCGAATGTGCAGGCCTTCATGCTGCTCGGGCAGATCAACCAGCAGACGAAACAGTGGGCGCAGGCACGCGACGCCTACGATTCGGCCTTGAAGCTCGACCCGTCGCATCTTCCCGCGCTCGGCCAATTGGCGCTGGTGAGCGGCGAGGTGGGCGACTTCGATCGCGCGGAGCAAGCGCTCACGCGAGCCGTCGAGCTGGCTCCGGATCGCCCGGATCTGCGCCGACGACTCGACGAAGTGCAACGCCGCAAGCGAAGCGCGTCCGAGAACTCCAATCTGCCCGGCGGCGCGTCGAGGGATGCATCGCCGCAAACGACTCGGTCTCCCCGCTCCTAGCGCGGACTCCCAAGGAAGCGCGGAAGCGCGAGCACGCTGGGTCTGAAGGCGTTCTCAATCTGGCAGGAGATTCCGAAGTGGCGGCCAAGTGGTCCGTGTCGCGAGGCGTGTGTCACCGAAGGGCGACACACACCGCACTGCCATCTGACACTGAGTCGCTCATGGGTCCGCCTGCCAGGCTCCTGCGACCCAGGCAACGCGGGGTCAGCGATGCCGTCAGACCCAGTCATTGATCCGCCGCCCGGAGCGGCTTCGCCCGCGTCCATGCTGCGGGGCTCCAGATCTCGCTCGGTCACGACCGGGCCTGGCGATGAACGGGCGAGACCGAACACGTTCTGGATTGGGGCCACGCTTCGCGAAGGCCCCCGGCCGGAAGATCGTGACGATCGGGTGAGCCGCTGGAGGGAGGACGGCATGGATCCGTCGGCTCTCGCTGTTCTCGAAGGCCGCAGCCGGCGGATCCCGCCGACTTTGGCGGCGTTCGAGCAGGTGCCGAGTTTCTCCCGCCCTCTACTCCCACAACTGCCCCACGACCTTCGCTCCGAAATGGCGAGCGAGTCCTGGGTCACTCTCCTAGCTTCGTGGGCCATCGGAGAGGTCGGAGACTGAGGTACGAGTGGATGAGATCGGAATGATGGACGCTGCGGAG
>JANLTC010000054.1:0-19693 GCA_031362725.1 Deltaproteobacteria bacterium
CGTCAGGTTATTTTTTGTCAGGTTATTGGATTCTGGGTTGTTCGCGACGCCTTCGCACGAACGCCCAATAACCTGACAAAAAATAACCTGACGCCCGGCACCTCTCCTCTTAGACGTTGAATCTGAAGTTCACGACGTCGCCGTCCTGGATGACGTAGGTCTTGCCTTCGACGCGGAGCTTGCCGGCATCGCGACACTTGGCTTCGGAGCCCAGCGCGACGAGATCCTGCCACGACACGACCTCGGCGCGGATGAAGCCGCGCTCGATGTCGGAGTGGATCTTGCCAGCCGCGCGCGGCGCGGGGGTGCCGCGCGGCACGGGCCAGGCGCGGCACTCGTCGGGGCCCACGGTGAGCATCGAGATCAGATCGAGCAACTCGTAGGCGCCGCGAATGAAGCGGTTCTTGGCCGGCTCCTCGAGATCGAGCGAGGCGAGGAAGTCGGTTTGATCGGCTTCGGCCATCTGTGCGATGTCCATCTCGACGACGCCCGACAGCACGACGAGTCCGAGTCCGCGCGCGCGCGCCGCCGCGACGACCGCTTCCGCCGGCGGCTTCGAGACGGCTTCCTCGCCGACGTTCAGCACAAGCAGTAGCGGCTTCTGCGTCAGGAACGTGTAGCCCGCGATCGCCTTGCGCTCTTCCGGCGAGAGCTCGAGTTCGCGAATCGCCTGCTCGGATTCGAGCGCGTTCTTCAGACGTTCGAGCAGCGGCAACTCGGCCTTGCCGGCCGGATCCTTCGCAATCTTCTTCATGCGCGACTCGATGATCTCGAGATCGGCGAGGATCGTCTCGGTCGCGAGGCCGGTGATCTCGCCGAGCGCATCGGACGCGTCGCCCGCCGCGTCCGGGAAGGCGCGCAACACCTGGCAGAGCGCGTCGAGCGGGCGCATGGCGTTCAGCACGCCGCGGTCGAGTCCTTCGCCGTGTCCGCCCGCGAGATCCGTGAACGCGATCTCCGCGTAGGTCGTCTTCTTCGGGCTGTAGAGCGCCGCAAGCGCGTCGACGCGCGCGTCGGGCACCTTGACCGCGCCGAGGCGCGCCTTGTCGCCGGCGCCGCGCGATTCGACCAGTAGCCCGGTGAGAGCACCGAACACCGTGCTCTTGCCTGCCCCGGGATAGCCGACGAGTCCGATCTTCATGGGGAGCCGAAACTAACGCTTCGGCCAGAAGCGGCCCACGGATTCGAAGCGCTCCCAGAGCCTCGGAAGCGCCGCGATCTCGCGGCTGGCGGCGTGGGCGGCCCAGCCGGTGAGAAAGCCCGCCGCGCGCAACGGATCGGGACCGGCGCCGAGCCTCCCCGCGAGCTCGCCGGCGATGCGCTCGGCGACGAGCGCATCGTTCGCAACGCCGAGCGCGTCCTGCAGCGCGGCGAGCCGGCGCGCATAGCGTTGCGCCTTTTGCTCCGGGAACAGGCCCTGCGTGAACTCGGCCGCGTAGCGGAGTTTCTTCAACTGGATGCGGAGCAGATGGCGCAACTCGGGCGCCGCCCCCGCAACGCGCCGCGCGAGCTTGCGCGCGTTCCGATGGCGTCGTTCGAGACGCATCGCCGCGTAGTCGCGGGCGGGCAGGAACAGCGACGCCGACGTCGCCGAGAGCGGCTGCTCGCGCCATTCGCTGCGCGCGAGCCAACGCCGCACCTCGAGCAGGAGCCGCGGATAGCGATCCGAGTGCAGCGCGTCGCGAACCTGCTCATAGCAAGCGGCGCGCTGGGTGCGGATCTCGCCCTCGAAGCGCGCGAGCACCGCGTCGGCGGGACGGGCGCCGATCGCAGGCAGGAGCCATTCGCTGGCGAAGACGTCGAAGTCGCGCGCGGGACCGAGGGCGTGGCCGAGCCACGACAGCGATTCCCGAAACGCAGTTCGCTGTCGCTCGGGCAGAACCGGTGCAAAGAACGACAGCGCCGAGCGCAATCTGCGCACGCCGACGCGCAACTGGTGGACGCCTTCGGGATCGACGCCCAGCACGGCCGCCGCCTCGTTGTCTGCGATCTGGCGCAAGCAGCCGGAGATCACCGCCACGAGCAGATCTTCGAGCGTCGCGTCCGGGGCGATGTCGACCGCGCGCGCCTTGCGCGGTCGCGCGCCATCGCCGAGCAACAGTTCGCAGGCGCGTTCGGCCGGGCGTGCGGTGGCCGGGCGCAAAGGAAACGCTTCGAGCAGTTCGAGCGCGAACTGCGCCGGATAGCCCGGATCGCCCGCACGCGTCGTGAGCGCGAGCGTGCAGACCGAGACGGGGCCGCGCGCGGTACGCACTTCGCCCGCTTCGAGCGCGAAGCCAATCTCGTTGCCGTCTTCGCGGAGCAAGCGCGTCTCGCGGGCGAGCTCCACTTCGAACGCGGGCATCAGGGGTCGGCCAGCGACGCACTCGGCGACGCGCGCGCGCAGCTCCGGATCGGGGATGCGCGCGAGGTCGGGCGCGTCGCTCGCGAGCACCGTATCGACCGGCGCGGGCTCGGCGGCGCTCGCGGCGCGGAGTCGCGACACGGTCTGCACCGCCATCCGGCCGACGCGTCGCACGCACAGCGTGACTTCGGCCCGCGCCAGCGCGAGGTCCGGCGTATCGAAGTACACCGTGCGTTCGCGGCTGCGACGCGGCCGGCCCTGGGTGAGCGCGGCGAGCAGCGGGTGGCGGCGCAGTCGCGCAATCGCGTTGGACTCGAGCGTCAGCTCGAGCACGGCCGCGGGCGGATTGGCGGGCGGTGCGGGGGGCGGCGCGACCATGGATCTCGCGAGTGTGAGGTTCCGTCGACCCGATGCACAAGCCCGAGGCGGAGGCCTGTCCCTCCAGTCCCCGGTTCGTCCACGAGAAGGACCGTCCCTTTTCTCCATTTTCTTCCCGAGTTGCGGGCGGATTGCCGGCTAGAATGCCGCGCAAGATGGCCACGGACGATCTCGCACCCGAGCTTCCGAGCAAGCGCAAGCCGCTGTTTCGGCACCCGTTTCGGCGGAAGACGCTGAAGCCGCGCACGGGGCTGCTGTACCTGGCCGGTGCCGCGGCGCTGCTCGCAGCGCGACCGGAGCCTGCCCTCTTCGCCGCTGGCTTCGTCGCGATCGCGATCGGACAGTCGCTGCGACTTTGGGCGACCGGCTACCTGCTGAAGACCGATGAGCTGACGACGGCCGGCCCGTACGCCCATCTGCGACACCCGCTCTACGCGGGCTCGCTGCTGATGGGGAGTGGCTTCGCGTTGGTGGCCGGACGGGCGGTGGCGATGATCGTGATCCCGCTCGGGCTCGCCTTCTACTTCGGCTACTACCTTCGCTACAAGGAACGCGTCGAGTCGGAGCGCCTCGAAGCCCTCTACGGCGATGCGTTCCGCGCCTATCGCGCCGCGGTGCCCACGATCATTCCGCGTCTCTCGCCGTGGCACCCGGCGTCGCAGGTGGAAACGCCCTCGTGGCGACTCGACCGCGTGATCGAGAACGACGAGCAGACCGCCTTCGTCTACACCGTGCTCGCGCTCACCGCGATCGTCGCGATCTGGCTCTATCGGACCCTGTAGTTCCCAGCGACTCCAGCCAGTTGCGAACTTCAATCGTACGCTTTTCCGCGTCGAGTAGATCCGCGTCGATGCCCAGTTCCGCAGCGAGATCGCAGCGCGTCGGATCCGCGTGCAGCGCCTCCAGCCGAGCGACGTAGGTGTCGGCCGCTTCATCGTCCGCGAAGGTTCCCTGGTCGATGAGTTCGCGTTTGCGGATGCGACCCAGCGCGGCGACCTCATGCGGATCGTATTCCGGGTGATACTGGAGCGCCCAGAAGCGCCCGCGACCGCGCTCGACCGCGACCGCCTGCACGGCGCTCCACGCGTTCGACGCCAGCGGCTGCGCGCCGTCGGATAGCTCGACGACTTCGTCCGCATGACTCGTGAATGCGCTGAAGCGGGACGGCTTGCCACGATAGAGCGGATGCGCGCGGCCCTCGACCGACAGCGTTACGTGTCTCGCAACGCCGAACTCGCGCCCCTTCGGGCTCGCCGCACAGCGACCGCCAGCCGCCGTCACCGAAAGCTGTGCAGCCCAGCAGCTTCCGAAGCTCGGAAGGCCCGCTTCGTAGACGACGCGCGCGAGCTCGAGTTGACGACGCACGCGGACGTCGGTCGGGTCGTAGATCGTGAGGTTCGAGCCGGTCCAGCAGATGCCATCGTAGTCAGCGAGCGCGATGCCCGACGGCAACTGGGGATCGGGATCGGCGGGATACGCCAGGTCGATCACCGCGTCGCGCACGAGCGTGCGCAGCATCCGCTCGTAGAGTCGGCCGGCTTCGGTTCCGCCGGCGGCGCGCACGGCGGCGCGCCCTTCCGGTGCATACGCGTCGAGCACGAGCAGATGCAGGCCCGTCGCCGCCGTCACTGCCGTCATCGGGCCGGACGCGTTCCTTCGAGCGTCACGCGGTACATGACGCGTTCGAAGTCGGCGTAGTCGTCGATCGCGTAGTGCTGCACGCTGCGGTTGTCCCAGAGCGCGAGCGAGCCGGGCGCCCAGCGGAGCCGGCAGCTGAACTCCGGTCGCGCGGCGTGGGCGTACAGCATCGCGAGCAGCGCGTCGCTCTCGTGTGACGTCAGCCCGAGGATCCGCTGCGTGAACATGGCATTCACATACAGGCTCTTGCGTCCCGTCTCGGGATGGGTGCGCACGACCGGATGCTCCACCTCGTCGTAGATCGCGTCCGAGTAGGTGTAGGTGATCGGAGCTTCGCCTTTGTACTTGGCGTTGCCGGTGGTGCGCGGATCATAGGCGCGCGAGGCGCTGTGCACCGCGACGAGCGGTTCGAGCATCGCCTTCATCGGCGCGGAAAGCGTCTCGTAGGCCAGTTCCATCGATGCGTAGATCGTGTCGCCGCCGACGGGTGGCACCTTCTCGCCATACAGAATCGTGAACGATGTCGGCTTCTCGAAGAAGCTGTTGTCGGTATGCCATGACGTTCCAAAGAACGCGCGCTCGCCGGCGGGCTTCAGCACGCGGATCAACTCGGGATGGTCGGCCATTCCGTTTGCGATCGGATGCACCTCGGGCGTACCGAGCCGGCGCGCGAATGCGAGTTGCGCCTCGCGCGTGAGCTTCTGGTCGCGAAGCACGATCACGCCATGGCGGAGCAGCGCGTTGCGGAGTGCGCGGAGCGTCGCGTCGTCCTGCGCCACCGCGACGTCCACGCCCAGCACTTCCGCACCTAGCGATCCAGCCAGGGGCTGCACTTCGATCGGCCGCTGCACCATCGCTTCGCTCCTCGGGCTGGGGCCGCAGCGCGACCCGGTGATCGCGTCGCAGCATACTGCCGCTTGCGTGCCTGTCGCGATCCCGCCGGGCGCCGGAGCGCCCGCCATGCGGCGCGCTTGACGAGGCCCCGCCAGCGGCGAATCCGCGAATCGCGAGGCCGGGTTGGGCGGCGCTTTGCGCGACCCGCGCGACTCCGCCCGCTGTAATGCGGCGCACATTGTGCGGCGCCGACGCGGCCGATGAGAGGAGGGAACCCGGAGCGAGTACCCACACGGAGGTGGCGTGCCCTGCTCGATGAACGGAGGGCCAGGCGCTCTGCACCCTCCGCGGAGGCCGTTCCGTGAGACATGTGCCGTGGCTCGATATCGATCGCGCGCGCCTGTCGCGGCGAACATTCCTGCGCGGCGCTGGCGTCGCGGTGGCGCTCCCGTTCCTCGAAGCGATGTGGCCGCGCGCCGCGCACGCCCAGGCCGCTGCGAGCGCGCGACGCTTTCTGGCGTGGTACGTGCCCAACGGCATCAACATGGCCGATTGGACGCCCTCGACGACCGGGACGGACTACACGCTTCCACCGATCCTCGTGCCGCTCGCGCCGGTCCGTGACGATGTGCTTGTGCTGACCGGACTCGCGAATCTGGCTGCCGCTGCGAATCTGCCGGGCGACCACGCACGTGGTACCGGTTCGTTCCTCAGCGCACGGCAGGTCAAGTTCACCGCCGGCGCGGATATCGAGAACGGCATCTCGCTCGACCAGCGCATCGCGCAGTCGATCGGCGAAGCGACATCGCTGCCGTCACTCCAACTCGGCGCCGAAAGCGGCAGCTCGACCGGCAACTGTGACTCCGGCTATTCGTGCGCCTATGCGCGCAACATCTCGTGGGCGGGCACACAAACCCCGCTCGCGAAGGAGACGAACCCGGTATCGGCGTTCCAGCGACTCTTCCAGGGCGCGGGGACGCTGCTGCCACCCGCAGAGATCGAGCGGCGCCGGCTGCTTCGACTCTCGATCCTCGACACCGTCAGCGAAGACGCGAACCGCCTGCGCCTCGAACTCGGTAGCTCCGATCGCCAGAAGCTCGACGAGTATCTGACGGGCGTGCGCGCGCTCGAATTGCGTTTGCAGAGCATCAGCAGTTCCCAATGTGACGCCACCGAGCCGACCGAACCGGCCGACTTCGTCGCGCGATTGGATGCGATGATCGACCTGATGGTGCTGGCGTTCCAATGCGACCGCACCCGCGTCGTCTCGTTCATGCAGGCGAACGCCGGCTCGAACCAGACCTATCCGTGGCTCGACGTGCTCGACGGCCACCACCAGATCTCGCACCACCAGGGAAATCCGGCCAACCTCGCGATGCTGCGCACGATCAACACCTGGGAGGTCGGGAGATTCGCAGCGCTGGTGGCGCGGCTCGCGGCGATAGAGGAGCCGGACGGGTCGCTGCTCGACTCGTCGCTGCTGTTCTTTTCGTCCGAGATCGAAGATGGCGACTCGCACAGTCACTCCAACATGCCGATCCTGCTCGCGGGTGGCGGCGGTGGCGCGGTGCAGCCGGGCCGCCATCTCCGTTTCACCGGATCGCCGCCGGTGGCAAATCTGTTCTTGACGGTGCTGCGCGCGTTCGGCATTCAGGACGCCACGTTCGGGCAGCACGGTACGGCCCCGCTCACGCTGTGAAGCGAGCTACGCTGCCCCGCGAGTCGCCCCGAGAAACGCGAGAGTGCGAGTGCGGAGAGCGTGAGCAGCGTCGCAACGAAGCGGTACGCGGCGATCGGTGGCATCGGCTGCGCCGCGCTCGTCGCGTGCGCGCTCGCCTGGACCCCGCTCGCGCCGCGCCGCGTCGCTGCCGTCAAGGACGCCGAACCGATCGGCGCAGTCGAGTGCGCGGGCTGCCACGCGAAGGTGCAGGGCCACGAGCGCATCGCCTCCTATCACGCTGATTGCGAAGCCTGCCACGGCGGCGGTTCGCTGCACGCCGAGACCCAGGAGCCCGAAGACATCCGCTTTCCGAGCGCGGCCGACTGCCTCGGCTGCCATGAGCGCGGTCGCGACACGCATCTCGAGTGGGGCACCGGCGAGCATGCCCGAGCCGGGCTGCTGTGCTCGGATTGCCACAACGTGCACGAGCCCTCGCGCCACCACCTGCGCCGCGCTGGCGGCACCGCGCTCGCACCGCGCAGCGCAGCGCCGCCGGGACTGTTCCTCGGTGACGATGCCTCGCGGCTGTGCATCGAGTGTCACGAGGATGTGGCGGCGCGTTTCCAGTTTCCATCACACCATCCGGTCAACGAAGGTCAGCTCTCCTGCATCAGCTGCCACGACCCTCACGGCGACACGCGCGTGCGCGCGGGCGATGTGAACCAGCGCTGCGTCGGCTGCCATCAAGAGCAGGCCGGACCGTGGGTGTACGAGCACGAACCCGTCGTCGAAGACTGCACCGAGTGTCACGACCCGCACGGCGCGCCGTCGAACGCATTGCTCTCGGCACCGCAGCCGGTCGTCTGCCTGGGCTGCCACACGCTCGCCGACCTCTGGCATCACAACGTGACGGGCACCGGCATTCGCGGCAACACCGGCGCCACAGAGGACTTCCCGCCTGCCAGCAGCGGTGCGGCCGTGAAGCCGCTCGAAGCGCGCACTTTCCTGCGCGGCTGCACCAACTGCCATGGAGCGATCCATGGCTCGTACACCGATGAAACTCTCCAGCACTGAGATCGCCGGCTGCTGCATCGGGCTGGCCGTCGCTCTGGCCTGGCCCGCGACTGCGCAACAGTGGCGCGGCATGGCGACGCCCGGTCTCACATTGTCCGACCCGAGCCAGCATTTCCGCGACGAAGACCTGACGTCCTGGTTCGATCAGTGGGAGTACCTCGCGCACGAGGACTCCGAGGTCCCGTGGTATCTCGACCTGTTGCACACGGATCTCGGCTACGTCCGCGACGACGACACCTACCTGTTCCAGCTCGAACGCTGGGCTCCCTATGCGTATGGCGACCATACGCTGCTCGACGTCGACTGGCGCGGCCTGCGCATCGAAGGACAGGCGCACCGCTTCCGCACCGCCGATCTGCTCGTGACACCAGTGGGCACCGGCGATACCGGCGTCTCCGTTCTGCCGCGGCTCGGGTCGCACTGGAACGACGACTCGAAACCGGGCGACCTCTACTTCGTGCGGCGCTACGGCGGCGGCGGCGCGGTCGAATTGCGTCCCGATGCCTTCGGTCTTCCGTTGGCACCGCTCTCGCAGATCTCGTTCTACGGCAGCCAGGAGTCGCGCACGGGCCAGCACCAGGATCGCTATCTGCTCGATCCCGACGAAGTCGGCGACGGTCCGGGGAACGCGCGATTCCGCGGCCGCACCCGGAAGCTCGACCAGGACGTGACGACACTCGGCAGTCGTCTCGTCACCGAGCCGTTCGGCGTTGCGACGAGCGTGATGGACGTCGCGTACCAGACGTTCCGCGAGAACGCGCCGCTGACGCTCGTCGGCGACCTCACGGCGATCGACCCCGCGGTCGAGCCCACCGCAGAGGCGGCGCTGCGCGCACTGTTCTTCGTGCCCGACACCAACCGCCTCACCGGCACGATGCGCGTCTCGCGCCGCATTGGCGATGCCACGGTGCACGGCGGCGCATTCGCGACGCGACTCTGGCAGACGGGCCGGCGCGCGCCGCTCGAGCAGCAAGCGGGCCTCGACCGCAACGACACGACGACGATCTCCGCGCACGGCGCGGCGGACGTACCGATCACCCCTTGGCTCGGCATCGATGCGTTCGGCAAGGCGTCGCTTCGCCACAACGATCTGCAACAGGACACGGCACTCTTTGCGGACGACAACCGCACACAGATCGCACCGTTCCTGCGCAGACTTCGCGACGTGAATGCCGGCATCGAGATCGCGGCGCAGCCTGCGCCGGGTGCGCGCATCGCGACCGGGTTCCGCTATCGCGACGTCGATCGCGATCTGGACTACCCGTTGCCGGTTGCGTCGGACGGCATTCCGCAGCGCGCGATCTCTCCGGTCGATTCGCTGGTGCGCGATCATAGCCGCACCAGCACTGCGTATCTGCGCGGCCATGCGCGGCTGCTGCGGCGGCTTCGCATTTCGGCCGAAGGCGGCTTCGCGTGGTCGCCAGCGATCGGCATGCCCACGGAACTCGAACGCGCCGCCTACGCCGAAGCGCGCGTATCGCAGGGATTCCGGTTCCCAGTACCGATCACGGTGTCGGTGTTCGGCAACTGGAGCGACGGTTCGAGCAACGACTTCGTGCTCGAGAGCCGCGTTCCGGGCCGCTCGAAGAGCAAGAACTACGAGCGCAGCAGAGCCAACATCGGCGCGTCGCTGACGGCCGTGCCCACCGCATCGACCACGGTCTACCTGAGCTACACGGAACAGTGGGACCAGCAGAACTTCCCGCACCTGCGCTCAAACGTGCCGCGGCCGAATGGCGAAGCGTTCCTGCGCTTCTACATCGATTCGGAGCTCGGATGGGCAAGTCATGTGCAGGTCTTCGCAGTGGGCGGCACGCAGCGGCTCACGCGACGCATCGACTTCTCGCTAAACGGGTGGCTGACGCTCGCCGATGGCAACTTCGACGATGGCGGTTCGACCGCCGACGCGCTCGACCCGCCGAATGGAATCGACATCAGCCAGACCTCGATCGAAGCGGCGTTCGGTGTGCAACTGCGACCGGATCTGCGGGTCGGCCTCGCCTATCGCTTCGACCGCTACCGCGACGGTGCGCAACTTGACGAACCCAACCTCGACGGCCACGATCAGTCGGTGACTCTTTCTGCCACATACGACTTCGAGTTTGCGGGAAGGTAGGAGACCTCGGTGCTGCGATTGCTGCTCGTCATGACGACACTACTCTTTGCGGGTTCCGCGTTCGGCAAGGCGGCAGGCATCGATTCGCGAACCACGTTTCCGCCGATCGGGTGCGGTTCCCTCGACGGCGGCTCAGCTGGAGAGTGTCACGTGCAGGTCGAGGACCCCGCGCTCACCGTCACGATCGAAGGGCCGACCCAGATCGATCCCGGCCCGGAAGGCATCGGTTTCTACACGGTTTCGATTCCGGTCCAATCCCTTCCGCTGGTGGGCGCGGGCATGAACGTGGCGATTGCGGCACCGAACGCGGCGGGTTGCATGCTCGAGAAGTTCGCGCCGGTGGACAAGATGGGATTCCCGGCGGAGCCCTTCGACGCGAACAACCTCGCGCTCTCGCACTCGTACAGCGGCGAGCCACCGCCTTCGACACTGATCGGAGTCTGGAGCTACCAGTTCCTGGTGCTGAACTGCAAGAACCCCGGACCGCTGCTGCTGCTCGCCGCGATGAATGCATTCGACGGCAGCGGCGACGAGACCGGTGAGATCTGGAACAAGACGCAGCTCGACATAGCCGTCCCCGAGCCCGGCGCCGCGCTGCTCGGCGCAACGGCCGCCGCAGCGCTGGCGATGCGCCAAAGAACTCGCCGCTAGTCACACCCCGCCGCCCACCATCCCGCGTAGCGAGCCACCGGCGAGCGGCGAGATCACAAGGCCGTTCCCGCGTAGCGAGCCGACAGCGAGCGGCGAGATCACAAGGCCATCCCGCGTAGCGAGCCACCGGCGAGCGGCGACGTTGATCAGGCCCGTCGTCGCTGCCAGCGCGCGTAGAGCGGGAACAGCACCAGCGCGATCTCGAAGCCGATGCCACAACCCGAACTCGCGATCGGGATCTCGCTGTCCTGCCACGGCTTGTTCGAGCACTCGGGGTCGGCGCCGTTCGCGTCGCCGTTGCCGGCGCCGAGGATCGATACGCCGCCGTCGAAGTCGGTGCCGATCTGCGCATCGTCGTTCTGGCCGTTCTGGCACTTCGGGTTTTCCAGCGGCCAGTTGGGAACAAAGCAGCCCTTGTCGCCGTGGCCTGCCGCGAATGCCGGGACATCCGCTTTGGTTGCGGGATCGAAGTCCTTGCGACCGTCGCCATCGTCATCGACGCCGTTGTCGCATGGAATTGTCGGTGAACGCTCGTCGATGTCGCTGGCATAGTTGCAGCCTGGATCGGTCGTGTCCTTGGCGCCATCGCCGTCGTCGTCGATGCCATTGGCGCAAGCCGGGATGCTGGAGAGACCGTAGACGCTCTGCGCGCCCGCGATGTCGTCGGGCGACGGCTCGCGATTGATCACGTTGCAGCAGCCCGCGCCGACGTACATCACTTCACCGGGTCCGAGTGCAGGATGACCGAGGCCCATTGCCGCGTGACCGAGTTCGTGCAGGAACAGGTTCTCGACATCGTTGCCGAGGATGCCGATCGTCGACCCTTCGCTGCCGGCCGGGATGATGAAGGTCTGTGCGAGGTTGAAGACGATGTCGCCGGCGACCGCGTCCGGGAAGAACAGGTCGTTGCCCGGTGGCCCGTAGCCGACCGCAGCGACCCACGAGAAGCCGGAAAGGGCGACCGGATTGAAGGCGCTGACCCGAATGTCGGGCGTCGTCGCGGTGGGCGCGCCCATCTGCAGACCGGGATCGGCGACGGGACCGACGAAGGTGATTCCGGAGACCGCGTGCCACGTCGCGAACGCGCGCTGCAGCGCGGCATTGAACGCGCCCGCGCCATAGACACCGTCCACCTGATTGCGGAGCTGCGTGATGTTGGAGGTGCCGACGACTTCCGGTTTCAGCGGGAAGGTCGCGTACATCGCGGTGCCGTCGGGCACGAAGCCCCAGGTCACCGTGGCCGGATTCGGGTGCACCGGGTCGTCCCACTTCGAGCCCCAGCCGCCGCTGCCGAACTTCACCCAGTCGGCGAGGGCTGGCGAGGCGCAGACGACGAGAAGCGCGACCCCGGCGGCGCGCGCGATCAACCTGAACGTCCGTGTGTGGAGCGTCAGCACGGGAGTCTCCGTGACCGATCCCCGGTTCGTTACGTGCCTAAGACGTGTAGCAGCCTTGCCCCGAAACCGGCATCGGAGCAGCGCGATGCCTGCGACAGCCTGCCGAGAAAGCGGCGATGAACAGATCGCGGCCGGTTGCCGCGACGCGAGCGGCCCGCCATGCTGGCCATCCCGCCCGCGCGAAAGAACCTCCATGAGCGACACACCCGAGTTCGAGATCGTCGCGTCCGAGCCGAGTCCGATCGGCATGATCTGCCTGCGGCGGCGGTTATCGGCCTCCGAGCCGGACGGTTTCGTGACCGAGATCACGCTCGACCACCGTTTCCTGATGAGCAGTCGCGTCACCGATTCGGAGCGCGCACTCGCGTTGCACGCGTTCACGATGCACACGGGACAGGGCTTGCAGGTGCTCGTCGGCGGCCTCGGCCTCGGCTACACCGCACGCGAAGCGCTGCGCTGCGATCGCGTCACGCGCGTCGATGTCGTCGAGTTCCTGCCGCCGGTGATCGACTGGCTCGCGCGCGGTCTCGTGCCGCTCGCCAGCGAACTGACGGCCGACGCGCGTTTCGCGGTGATCGAAGGCGGCATCTACGACCGCCTCGCAGCTCCGCCCGCACAGCTCTACGACGTGATCCTGATCGACGTCGACAACTCGCCCGAGGAACAACTCGGCAACGCGAACGCCTCGTTCTACACCGAGGAGGGGCTCACGCTGGCGAAGCGGCATCTCACAGAAGGCGGCGTACTCGGAGTCTGGTCGTACGCCGACAGCGCGACCTTCGAGAAGGCGCTCGGCCGCGTCTTTCGCGGTGTGCGCGTCCAGCCCGTGAGCTTCGAGAACGGGGTCATCGGAGACACCGAGACGAACTGGTTGTTCTTCGCGCGGGGGTGAGAACGCGCGGGTTCGGGATGGCGCAGCCTCGAGTCACGACGGAGGGGGAAGCGTCGTTCACACGCTCGCTAGCCAAGTCGAAACCTCGCGCGCGAAACGCTCGAAGCGATCGGGACCGCGCTGCGAGACTTCCCACACACGGTCTGGATCCAAATCGAGATACGCGTGCACGAGGATGTTGCGGAAGCCGCCGAGACCACCGACTTCTTCGACGAGCGCTGCCGAGAGAACGTGTTCACGCCCGAGGCCCGAGAGGATCTGCTCGTAGGTCTCGGCAGGCCGACCGAAGGCACCCGACAGCACATGATTCCCGATGTCCAGCACGATCTGACAGCCGAGGTGCAAGCCCCGCTCGGCCAGCCACTGCGAGTCCTCGTCCTCGCGAAACTACGAGAGCGGGATCGCTTGCAACTTTCGGAGCCGGCGGATCACGTTCTGGAGGCGTCGAAGCCGTGCCTCGACGGCCGGTCTCCTGAGCGTCACGACTTCGCTTCGAAGAAGTATTCGCGCTGGACTCGCCGGAGATGTTCTGTGTCCAGGTAGCGGCGCAGCAGGTCTTCCTCGATCTCGTCGGCTCGCTCCTCGTCTCGAGCAAGAACGCGGCGGCCGCCCGCGAGCACCTCGAACGCGGGTACGGGACTCGAGGGACGCAAGAACGCGAGGTCGACGCGGAGACCGGTCGCCGCCGCGATGGCGCGGCGCAAGCGATCTTCCGCTTCGAGGTCGAGCGGGCGGCCCGGCGTCTCGAGCACCGCCACGTCGAGATCACTGTGGGCACGGCCCTCGCCGCGAGCGCGCGAGCCGAACACGTATGCCGCAAGAACGTTGGGGCACTGTTCGGCCGCCTTCGCGATGGCGCCTTCGAGCGTCGCTGCATCCGGACTCGACATGAGCCGCAAGTTACCGCGCTTCTGGGCTCCCCCGCCGCCCCGTGCGGTGGCATCATGCGGGTCGCCATCCACTCGCGAAGGGGAACCCTTGAACGCAGGGCGCGCAATGAGTCTCATGACGCTCGCCTTCCTCGTGTCATTGGCGTGCGGCAAGGAGAGTGCGGGGCCGCCCGCCGCGAGCGATGTCGGCGCGCAGGGCAACACCGCTCCGACTCGCTTCACCGAAGCCTCGAACGACGCCGTCGCGAAGGCGCTGCCGCTCGCCGATGCGCAGGACTTCGAGGACGCCCAGCGCGGACTCGTCGCGAGCGACCCGGACTTCGTCGTGAATGACGCGGCGGGTAGCGCGATCTCGGAAGCCCGCTCGTACGCCTTCGTCAATGGCGACGCGCCGGCAAGCGTCAACCCAAGCCTCTGGCGCCAGGCGAAGCTCAACAGTGTCCACGGCCTCTTCGAGGTGACCGACGGCGTCTACCAGGTACGTGGCTACGACGTCTCGAACATGAGTCTGATCCGCGGCAGCAGCGGGTGGATCGTCGTCGACCCGCTCACCGCGACTGAGACTGCGGCCGCCGCGCTCGCGCTCGCCCGCAAACAACTGGGCGATGCGCCGATCGTCGCGGTGATCTTCACGCACAGCCACCTCGACCATTTCGGTGGCATTGCGGGTGTGTTGCCGGACGAGGCTGCGCAACGCGGCATCCGGATCATCGCGCCGCTCGCCTTCGTCGAGGAAGCGACCAGCGAGAACGTGCTCGCGGGGCTCGCGATGGGGCGTCGCGCGAGCTTCATGTACGGGATGCCGCTCGAGCGCTCGGCGCGCGGTCATGTCGATACGGGGCTCGGCAAGGCGCCCGTGCGCGGCACCTTCGGCATTCTCGAAGCCACCGAGAGCATCGATCGGACCGGGCAGGAGCTGACGATCGACGGCGTCCGCTTCGTGTTCCAGTTCGTCCCGCACTCGGAAGCGCCTACCGAGTTGACTTTCTACTTGCCGGAGCACAAGGCTTTTTGCGGCGCCGAGATCGTCTCGCACACGATGCACAACCTCTACACGTTGCGCGGTGCGAAGGTGCGCGATGCGCTCGCCTGGAGCGGCTACATCGACGACGCGATCGGGCGCTTCGGCGACGCCGAGGTGGTGTTTGCGAGCCACGGCTGGCCGATCACCGGCAACGCGCGCGTACTCGACTATCTGAAGAAGCAACGCGACGTGTACCGCTTCCTCCACGACCAGACCTTGCGCCTCGCGAGCGCCGGCCTCGGCCCTGCGGAGATCGCAGAGACGGTCGAGTTGCCGTCCACGCTGCGAACGACGTTCGCGAACCGCGGCTACTACGGCACCGTGAGCCACAACACGAAGGCGGTGTACCAGGCGTACTTCGGCTGGTACGACGGCAATCCCGCCAACCTGAATCCGCTTCCGCCGGTCGAGGCGGCCAAGCACTACGTCGAAGCCATGGGTGGCGGCGGCGAGGTGCTGCGCAAGGGCCGCGAGGCCGCCGAACGCGGCGAGTACCGCTGGGCCGCGATGCTGCTGAACCAGCTCGTATTCGCGGAGCCGGAGAGCAAGGACGCGCGCGAAACGCTTGCCGGTGTCTACGACCAGCTCGGCTACCAGGCCGAGTCGGGTCCCTGGCGCGACTTCTACCTGACCGGCGCGCTGGAACTGCGCCGCGGCGTGCAGAGCAGCGGCCCGACCATCGCCGGCGCGGCGGGCTTGCTGCGCCATCTGCCGGCGGGCGAGTTCTTCGACTCGATGGCGACCCGGCTCGACGCCACCAAGGCCGACGGCAAACAGCTGGCGATCAACTTCGTCTTCACCGATCTCGGCGAGACGCACGTCGTCACGCTGGAGAACGCCGTGCTGCACCACCACCAGCGCGACGCCGATCCCGCGGCCGTCGCGACGGTGAGCCTCACGCGCGATTTCCTGGTGCAACTGGCGACGGGACAAGCGGGACTGCGCGAGATGATCTTCTCGGACGATCTCGCGGTGACCGGCAGCCGTCTCGAGTTGCTCTCGTTCTTCTCGCTCTTCGATCGCAGCGACGGACAGTTCCCGATCGTCACGCCTTGATGCCACACCAGCGCGTTCGCAGGGCGCTGATGCGACAGATTGCGGTGCTGGTCTGCCTCGCCGCGCTGATCGTTCCGGCAGCCGTTCGCTGCGCGGGCCCGATCCTCGAGGAAACCTCGAGCACGCCTGTGGCTGCCGGTCTGGTCCAATGGGATGCCCGCACGATCACCGGCCCGCGGAACTTCTTGCGCGGCTACCCGGCAATCGTCGCGCTGCGCGTCGGCGCAACACCCACAACACACCCACCAGCTCGGCCCCCAGGCCGCAGTTCAGCCCTTCGCTGCTCAACGGGGCTGATGCGCACGCACCGTCGCGGGGTGCGAGCGGAACGCCGCCATTGGCCGAGGCGCCGCCGTCGAAGTCGATCTGGCCGTCGCCGTCGTCGTCGAGACCGTTCTGACACAGCGGATCCTCGCGCACCGCAGAAGGATCGGCGCAACCGGGGTCTCCGGGCGAGTCGACAAGACCGTCGCCGTCGTTGTCGAGTCCGTCGCTGCACGGCTGCGAGGTCGGGTAGGTGATCCGCGCAACTCCGAAGGCGAGGCCGAGATACGGATTGCAACTCGCCACGGCTGCGACATGCGGACTTGCCGACGTCGTGCTCGCGAGTGGGATGCAAACGATCTCGGGCGCCGTCCAGCGGCGTCGCCAGAAGCAGTAGTCCGCGTTCTGGCTCTGCTGCGCCAGCGGCCAGCCCTGATTGGTCGCTCCGCTGAAGTTCTCCGGCGACGACTGGTACAGGTAGTTGTATGCGGTGGAGTTCGTCGCGTTCGCCGGGGTCGCACCCCGGAGGCCCAGGTTGTCGATCACGACGTTGCAACGCGTGTCCGTGTCGGCCGACTGGTTGCCGTAGGCGCTGTCGACGCCGACGAGGGTGTTGAATTGGATGTCGATGTCCGAGGCGGACGCCACCGGGAGGATCGCGACGGAGCTCCAGGTGCGACCATTCGACATCCGCGTCTCGTGGATCAGGTTGCCCGCTACGATCCAGCTGCGATTGGGCACGATGCCCTGCGTCGAGTCCTGGATGACGTTGTTCGCCGCAAACACATGTCCCGAACAGGAATTGCCCGCGGTGAGCGCCTGGCCGTTCGAGCCTGACCCACCGCAGGCGTAGCTCGGCGACGTCGGCCGGAATCCCCAGAGACGATTGTTGGTGACGCGAGTCCACACGGACGGGCTCGCGCCCGGGTCGAGCTTCAGGTCGATGCCATTCTCGGCACAAGAGCAGTCGCCGTTCGGATCGAGTGCGCCCGTATCGCAGTCGATGCGCTTGGCCACCGTGATGTAGACATCGTTGCCGTCGATCACCGTCCCGTGTTGAATACCGGGTTCGCTGCAGTTCGACGTGTGGCCCGCGACGGAGATCCCATCTCCCCAATCGTAGATTTCGTTGTCGAGAACCTTGTTGTTGTCGTTGCTCTCGAGGGCCGTATCACCCCAGGCGATCAGGACACCTGTGTAGTCGCCCGGCCGGCGGCCTTGATTGCCGTTGCGGATCACGTTTCCCTGCACGCTGTTGAAGATCGCGCGATTCCCGTTGTAGGCCGCGATGACGACCGCATTCTGCGAGGACAGCTGCGGCACGTGCTCGATTCCATCGATCAGGTTGCCGTCGAGGATGTTGCGATCGCCGCCGTAGATGGTCACGAACCACGCCGTCGCACCGTTGCGCGGTTGGATCGTGAGTCCCTGGATCACCCACCAACTGCCGAGGATCCGCAGACTCTCGAAGAGGGCACGCTGCGGGCGTTCGATCGCGTTGCGCTTGCCGTCCTGCGCGGCGAAGCGGAGCGACCGCCGGCGCTGTTGCGTTCCCGATGCCGTCAGGAGGAGTTCGCCGGCGGCGCGGTAGTCGCCAGGCTCCACGCAGAAGACGTATTTGGTCGGGTCGTTCAACTGCGCGAGCGTGGTCGTGAAGTTCGCCGGGGTGACGACGACGTCGCAGGCGAAGAGTTCGGAGCTCCGCTCGGTGTAGGGCGAATCCTCGAAAGGAACGACCGCGAGCGCGGAACGTGCGGCGAACAGGACCGTGATGACGAGGGCCACACGCGATGAAAAATGAATGACAGCCTCTTCTCGATGCCGCGACATCGGTGGATTCCGCTAGGCATCGCGAATGTCGAATTCGACGAGCGCGCGGAGTAGCACAGCGCAGATTGCATGCAGATGGCGTGCACGCGAGCGTCACGTAGTCGTACTCTCGTCTTTCGGCTTTGCGCCACAGCGACACGAGCCCGGAGACTTGCGCCTCCGGGCTCGTGTCATCTCCGACTTCGACGCAGCGCGCCGACTACGCAGGTTTCCGATACACGGCCACCACCGCCGCGCCGCCGAGCCCGATGTTGTGCTGGATCGCCGCCTTCGCGCCGGCAACCTGGCGCTTGTCCGCGGTGCCGCGCAGCTGCCAGGTGAGTTCCGCGCACTGCGCGAGACCGGTCGCGCCGAGCGGGTGGCCCTTCGAGATCAGGCCGCCCGACGGATTCACGACCCACTTGCCGCCGTAGGTCGTTGCGCCCTCGTTCACGAGATCGCCACCCTTGCCGACCGCCGCGAGCCCGAGCGCTTCGTAGGTGATCAGCTCGTTCGCGCTGAAGCAGTCGTGCAGCTCGACGACCTGCACGTTCTCCGGGCCGATGCCCGCTTGCTCGTACGCCTTGCGCGCCGCCATCTGCGACATGTCGAAGCCGACCATCTTGATGCAGCTCTTCTCGTCGAAGGTGCTCGGCAGGTCGGTCGCCATCGCCATGCCGGCGATCTCGATCGCCTGGCCCATCAGGTCGTGCTTGTTGACGAAGTCCTCGCTCGCGACGATCGCCGCGCCGGCGCCGTCGCTGGTCGGGCAACACTGGAGCTTGGTCAGCGGCTCGAAGACCATCGGCGCATTCAGGATGTCTTCGAGGCTGTACTCCTGCTGGAACTGCGAGTAGGGGTTGTTCACCGAGTGCTTGTGATTCTTGTGGCCGATCTTCGCGAAGACCTCGGGCTTGGTGCCGTACTTCTCCATGTGTTCGCGACCGGCGTTGCCGAACATCTGCGGTGCAGCGGGCGCCTTCGCGAAACCGCGCAGCTCGACCATCGTCTTCATGTGCTTGTCGAGCGGGATCGTGCGATCGGTGTATTTGATGCCGAGCGAGCCCTTTTCCATCTTCTCGAAGCCGAGCGCCATCGCGCACTCGACGATCCCGCCTTCGACGAGCTGCTTGGCCATGAACAGCGCCGTCGAGCCCGTCGAACAGTTGTTGTTGACGTTGTAGATCGGCACGCCCGAGAGGCCGATCTCGTAGACGGCGCGCTCGCCGCAGGTCGAATCGCCGTAGCAGTAGCCGACCGCCACCTGCTCGACGGCGTCGTACGGAATCTTCGCGTCTGCGAGCGCCTTTTGGCCCGCCTCCTTCGCCATGTCCGGGTAGTCCCACTGCTTGGATCCCGGCTTTTCGAACTTCGTCATGCCAACGCCAATCACGTAGACCTTGCGACCCATCTTCGTTCGTCTCCTTTGGGGGTTTCTTCGTCAACTCCGCAGCGCGCCGTCCTGATGAACTTCGCTCGCCTGCGGCTCGCTGCGCGCGCTACTTCGCAGCGCTTGCGCCGCCATCTCTTTCCACAGTTGGAGAAGACGACTGCGAGCCGTGTCATCGCTGCGCAGGATCTTCTGGAGCGCCATGCCGCGCGCCAGATGCATGGTCAACTGGAGAACCGCGTCGAAGCGCTCGGCGGATGCGAGATCGCCGGCGAC
>JANLTC010000091.1:0-15930 GCA_031362725.1 Deltaproteobacteria bacterium
CCGCTCAATAACCTGACAAAAAATAACCTGACGCCCGGCACCGTCTACTGCCGGCTACTGCGGTATGCCCGATGCGGCGGCGTCGATGGCGCGCGGAAGAGCGGTGGCGATCAGCTCGATTTCTTCGTCGCCGATCGTGAACGGCGGGCCGAGGCAGACGAGGTCGCGGGCGGCGCCAGCGCCGCCTGGGTAGAAGAAGGCGCCGTGGTGAAAGCCGGCGGCGACGACGCGGTTGGTGAACTTCGTCGCGACGGGGAACGGCTCGAGCGTCGCGCGGTCGCGCACCAGCTCGACCGCGAGTAGCAGGCCGAGGCCACGCACTTCGGCGACATTCGGGTGATCGGCGAGCACGTCGCGCAATCGATCGAGCAGACGTCGGCCTTGTTCGGCGGCGCGCGCGACGAGACCCTCGCGTTCGAGGATCGACAGCACGACGAGCGCGGCGGCGCACGACGACGGATGCGCCGCGTAGGTGTAGAACATGAACTCCTCGCCCCGCGCCACGATCGGCGCGAGCACGGCGTCGGTCGCGTAGACGCCACCCATCGGCGCGTAGCCGCCCGCGAGTCCCTTGCCGCCGACGAGGATGTCGGGCACGACGTTCCAGTGATCGACGGCGAAGTTTCGCCCGGTGCGGCCGAAACCGGTCATCACCTCGTCCGCGATCAGCAACACACCGTGGCGGCGGCAGATCTCGGCGAGGCGCGGCCAGTAGTCGTCCGGCGGAACCAGTGCGCCCGCGGTCGAGCCCACGACCGGTTCGGCGACGACCGCTGCGATCGTCTCGGGACCCTCGCGTTCGATCAGCGAGTCGATGGCGTCGACGCAGGCGACGGCGCACGCCGGCTGCGACAAGCCGAGCGGACAGCGCAGGCAGTAGCAGGCAGGCGCCTTCGGCCAATCGTAGAGAAGTGGCTCGAGACCCTTGCGACGCTTCTCATGGCCACCGACCGACAGCGTGCCGAGTGTCGTCCCGTGATAGGAGAGATCGCGGCCGATCATCTTCCAGCGCCGAGGTCGGCCCGCCGCGACGTGGTGTTGGCGTGCGAGTCGCAGCGCGGCGTCCATCGACTCGGAGCCCCCGCTGGTGAAGGCGACGCGCGTGATTCCGGGCGGGAGCCAGCTGGCAACGAGGCGCTCGGTCAGCTCGATACGCTCGTCGGTGGCGAACGGCGGGACGAGATAGCTCGTCGCCTCGAGCGTCCGCGCGACGGCTTCGGCCACCTCGCGTCGCCCGTGACCGATGTTTGCGACGATCGCGCCGCCCGCCGCGTCCAGGATGCGCCTTCCATCCGCCAGGATCATCCACGCGCCTTCCGCGCGTGCGACCGGGATCGCGATCCCGCCTGGCAGGAACGGGTAGCGCTGCACGCGCGCCGGATCAGCGACCGGACGAGTTTGAGAGACGCCCACGGCGCGTCATGATACGCGAACCCAATCCCGCGAGGATCTCGTGACGAGTCGATTTCCCGACGGACGCGACCGGCGCCGTGATCTGCTGAAGCGCGTACCGCTCTTCGCGCGGCTCGAGACGGCGCCGCTCGATGCGCTCGCCGCCGCCGCGACCACGCGGCGGCTCGCTGCGCGCGAAGAACTCTTCCACAAGGGCGACGCGGCCGCGCAGGTCTACGTGATCGCAAGCGGTCGCCTGAAGGTGGTCTCGACGTCGAGCGAGGGCTCCGAAGTCGTGCTGAACCTGCTCGATGCGAACGAGGTGGTCGGCGAGCTTCCGCTGCTCGTCGGCGGCGAGCGCACCGCGACGGTCGTTGCGCTCGAAGCGAGTGAACTGGTGGTGCTCGAGCGCCGCGAGTTCCTGCGTTTCCTGCGCGAGCACCCCGAAACTGCGGTCGAGTTGCTCACGGTGCTGGCCGAGCGCGTCGTGCGCCTCTCCGAATGCATCGAGGACATCGTGTTCCTCGGGATCTCGGGGCGGATTGCGAAGAAGCTGCTCGTGTTGGCGGAGAACTTCGGCGCGGAGGAACCCGACGGCGTGCACGTCACGCTGCGCCTCTCCCAGGGCGAATTGGCGCAGTACGTCGGGACGACGCGCGAGACGGTCAACAAGCAGATCCGGGTCTGGACCGAGGAGGGCGTGCTCAGCATGGCAGCTGGTGCCATCACCATTCACGTGCGCGGCGAACTCGAACGCCTCGCCGGGCTGGTGACTTCGTAGTCGGCTGGCTCGTCGTTTGCCGCAAGGCCACTTGCGGTGCCGATCCGGCGTCGTCTATACGGCCGTCGATGCGGATCCTCTGGCTCGCACTCGCGCTTGCCTTCGCGCTGGTCGGGAGGGCTTCGTCTGCGCGCGCGGAGGAGGCACTGCCGACCGGCGAAGAGATCGTGCGGCGCGTGAACGCGCGCGATGAAGGCGAGTCGGTCTCGCGCACCTGGGAGATGGAACTCGTCGAGAAGGACGGAACGATCCGCGCACGAACGCTGCGGTCGTACCGACGCCGCTTCGGGGACGACAAGCGCGCGGCGCTGTTCTTCGAAGATCCGCCGACCGTGAAGGGAACGGCGCTGCTCAGCTTCGACTACGCCGACCCCACGCGTCCCGACGATCAGTGGTTCTACCTGCCGGCGCTGCGCAAGTCGCGCCGCGTCGCGCTCCCGGAGCGCGGGCGCGCGTTCCTCGGCACGGACTTCTCGTTCGAGGACATGAAGCGCGAGACGCAGCTCAGTCTGGGCGACTACGCGTGGCAAGCGATCGGGGAAGAGGTCGTCGATGGTCACCGCTGTTTCGTCATCGAGGCGACACCAATCGATGAGCGGGTCGCGCGTGAGTTGGGCCACAGTCGCGTTCGGGTGCGCGTGGACGCGGAGATCTGGTTCCCACGCTTTGCCGAATACTGGGAGCTGAACGGATCACCGCAGAAAACGATCCGGCTCCTCGACGTCGAGAAGGTGCAGGACATCTGGACGGCGCAGCGCATCGAGGCGGAGAATCTCGCGACCGGGCATCGCACGATGCTGCGCTTTCGCGATATCGACTTCCGAGCGGAGATCCCCGAAGAGCTGTTCAGCGAGGCGGCGCTACGCAGGGGTACGCCTTGAGTCGTCCGACCTTGTGCGGCACGACGAAGCTCGCGCTACGGTCGCGGGCCATGCGGCTCCACGCGCACCGAGTTTCGCTGGTCGTCTGCCTCGCGCTGACGCTCCTTGCGTACCGGTCCAGTGCACTGAACACGCCCGAGGAGGATCCCGGTCCCGACGAGCGCGTCGAGAGCTACGCGAACACGCCGGTGCAAGACGACTACGACCCGCGCAGCGCGGCGCACCCGCTCCGGATCGTTGCGTACGGACTGCATCCGGTCGGCGTCGCGCTCGACTGGATGATCGTCCGGCCGGCCGTTTGGGTGGTTCGGCACGAGCCGTTCCGGACGATCTTCGGCTACGACGACTGACTCTTTCCCCACTTTTCCGTTGTTCGATGGCCATCTCGGCGGTATGGTCCTTGCATGGATCATCGAAGGCTCCTGCGCGCGCTTCGTGTCAGCGCGACGGTCACCGCGTTCGTCGTCGCCGCCGGCCTCGTTCGAGCGGCCGGCCCGCCGATGCGACTCTCGAAGATGACATTCCTCGCGGCCAGCGAGAACGTCACGGAAGTTCGCGTCGAGGCGGAGTCAGGCGTGATCGACGAAGTCGCCAACAAGGCCGACCTCTCCGGGGTACACGCTGAATGGGCGGGCGCCGACGGCAAGCCATCACTCGAGCTCACCTGTGACCGCGGCGAACTCGACCTCGAGACCAACGACCTCGTCGCCACGGGCGACGTCCGTGGCCTGCTCGCCGACGGCCGGCGCTTCGTCGGGCCTTCGCTGCGCTACGACCGCGCCAAGGGCATCGCCTTCACCGATTCGCCGGTCGAGATCATTGAGGCCGGTCGCGTATTGTCGGGTGGGGGATTCCGGTATCACGTGCGCGATCGGCGGCTGCGCCTCACGGGCGGTGCGCGGGTCGAGGAGAACAGAGCGCCTTGACGCGACGACGTTGGCTTTGGCTCGTAGGACTCGGCGGCTGCCTGCTCGCATTGCCGGCGCAGGAGGCGGTCGGAAAGGAGCCGGCCGCCTCGAGTACGGCGGCAGTTTCGCCGAAGAACGCGGCGACTGACACCGGGGGCGCCGCCTCGAGCGCGGCGACCGCGGCCGAGGGGGCTGAGCAGAGTGTGTCGATGTTCCCGGTCAAGGGCGACAAGCCGCTTTCGATCCGCTCCGACGAACTGGAGGCGCTCGAGGACGACGGTCGTCGCCGGCTGCTCTTCACCAGCAAGGTGCAGATCGACCAGGGCGATCTCCGGGTGAACTCGGATCGTCTCGAAGCGTTCTATCCGCCCGGCGGCTCGCAGCCCGACAGGCTCGTCGCGTCGGGCCACGTGCGCGTGTCGCAATTGAAGCGCCGCTTGCTCTGCGACAACGCGACTTTCTTCCAGACCGAAAACCGTCTGCTCTGCGTCGGCAACGCCGAACTGCAACAGGGCGATGACCGTGTTCGCGGCCGCGAGATCGAGATCTTCATCAAACAGAACCGGGTGAAGGTGAGGGGCGGGGCGACCGTGGACGTGACGCCGTCGCAGGAAGGCAAGGAGCCCACCGCGGAGGCCAAGGCGGCGCCTGCCGCGAAGGCAAAGCAGGCAATGCCTTGAACGGCCCCGTGCTCGCCGCGCGCGGGTTGCGCAAACGCTACGGCGACCGCGAGGTGCTTTGCGGTATCGATTTGCGCGTGGAGCCGGGCGAGGTCGTGGGTCTACTCGGACCGAACGGCGCTGGCAAGACCACCACCTTCAACCTGATCGTCGGCGAAGTGCGGCCCACACAGGGACGCGTCTTCCTCGGGGAGCGCGAGATCACCGATCTGCCGATGTTCCGCCGCGCGCGGCTGGGAATCACCTATCTGCCGCAGGAGCCCTCGATCTTTCGTCGCCTCTCGGTTGCGGACAATCTCAATGCAATCCTCGAGACCGTCGAGGCGAAGCCCGCGATCCGCCGCGAGCGGCTGCACGAACTGCTCCAGGAACTCGGTCTTGGCGGCAAGGAAAAGCTGCGCGGCGACGCATTGTCGGGCGGCGAACGACGCCGCGTCGAGGTCGCGCGCGCGCTGGTGCTCGAGCCGAAGTTCATGCTGCTCGACGAGCCGTTCTCGGGAATCGATCCGATCGCCGTCGGCGAGATCCAGAAGGTGGTCGATCAGCTCCGCACGCGCGGGATCGGGATCGTCGTGACGGACCACAATGTCCGGGAGACGCTCGCGATCTGCGACCGCGCCTACATCATCAAGGATGGGACGATCCTGCGCGAAGGGCCGCCGGCCGCGATCGCTGCCGACGCGACGGTGCGCGAGATCTACCTGGGCGCAAACTTCCAGCTCAGCTGAACCCAACGAAGCAACCAGAGTCGAGTTGAACGCGATGGCGATCGAGATCAAACAACAGCTCCGCTTGAGCCAGCAACTGGTGATGACGCCCCAGTTGCAGCAGGCGATCAAGCTGCTGCAGCTGTCTCGGTTGGAGCTCGCCGATCTGGTGCAGCAGGAACTACAGGAGAACGTCGTCCTCGAGGAATCGATCGAGGGCGTCGACGATCTGCCCCGCGAGGTCGTCGCCGACAGTGAAGAGGCGCCGACGCCGAGTTCCGAAGAGAACGTCGACATCCCGGAGAATCGCGAAGCCAGCAACGCCGAGAAGATCGCCGACATCGACTGGCAGAGTTACGCCGAGGCGTATCCGCAGACCGGCTTCCAGAACGAGTCGCGCGAGGACGATGAGCGGCGCTCTCTCGAAGGCACGCTCACGCGGCGCGAGACGCTCTCGGAACACATGACCTGGCAGCTCCAGCTCTCGGACCTGGATGCAGCCGAGCGGATCGGCGCCGAGTGGATCATCGGCAATCTCGACGAGGACGGGTACCTGCGGGCGGATCTCGACGAGATCACGCGCCGCTCCGGCGTGTCGCTCGAAGTCGTCGAGAAGGCGCTCGCGAAGATCCAGCTGTTCGACCCGCCGGGCGTCGCCGCCCGCGACCTCCGCGAGTGTCTGCTGTTACAGATCGACGCGCTTCGTCTCGATGAGCCTTTGGTCCGCGCGCTGGTCGCCGACCATATCGACGCACTCCAGAAGCGCGACTTCCGCGGCATCGCCCGCGTGCTGGGGGTGACGATCGAAGAGGTGGCCGTCGCGTCGCGCGTGATCGGACGCCTCGAACCGCGCCCCGGTCGACCCTTCGGCGGCGAGGAAGCCGTCTACATCATCCCCGACATCTACGTGCACAAGATCGGCGACGAATTGCACGTGGTGCTGAACGAGGATGGTCTGCCCAAACTGCGCATCAACCAGCTGTACCGCGACGTGCTCGCGCGCGGCGCCGAAGGCGTCGCGAAAGACACCCGCGACTACGTGCAGGACAAGGTCCGCTCGGCGCTGTGGCTGATCAAGTCGATCCACCAACGCCAGCGTACGATCTACAAGGTGATGCAGAGCATCATCAAGAATCAACGCGAGTTCTTCGAGCGCGGCGTGCAGTACCTGAAGCCGCTAAACCTGCGCGACGTCGCCGATGACATCGGTATGCACGAATCCACGGTGAGTCGCGTCACGACCAACAAGTACGCGCATACACCACAAGGCATCTTCGAACTGAAGTTCTTCTTCAACTCGAGCATCAACCGCGTCGAAGGCGACGCGATCGCCAGCGAGAGCGTGAAGGAGAAGATCCGGCGCATCATCCAGGCCGAAGACCCGCGCCGCCCGCTCTCGGATCAGCGCATCGCCGAGATGTTGCGCACCGCGAACATCGACATCGCACGTCGCACGGTGACCAAGTATCGCGAGGCGATGAACCTGTTGTCCTCGACGAAGCGCCGCCGGGTCGGCTAGCCTGAAATGCGGCGAGGATGGGAATGAAGATCTCCGACATCTTGATCCGGGACGCCGTGATCCTCGACCTTGCCGCGACGCAGAAGCATGACGTGCTCGCCGAGATGGCGAAGGCGCTGGCCGGCGCCGAGGCTGGACTCGACGAAGCCCGCCTTCTGGAAGTGCTCGTCGAGCGCGAGAAGCTCCAGAGCACCGGAATCGGCGAAGCGGTCGCGATTCCGCACGGCAAGGTCGCCGGACTGGCGCGGCTGATGGCATCGTTTGCACGGAGCCGTGCCGGCGTCGATTTCGACTCGATCGACGGACAGCCGACACATCTTTTCTTCCTGCTCGTGGTGCCCGAACACTCGGGCGGCCAGCACTTGAAGGCGCTGGCTCGCATCTCGCGCTTCTTGCGCGACGCGAGCTTCCGCAAACGACTCCTCGAGGCCGGGACCCGGGACGAGGTACTCCGGGCCATCGAGGAGGAAGACGCGAAGTTCTAGTTCTGGGTCTCGCCGCTCGCCTGCGGCCGCGCTACGCGGGAAGCGTTCGACTCGATGGGCGAGGACTTTCGGAGCATCTCGGCATGACGGCAAGGGCCCACGGAGCGCTCGTCGACGTGCAGGGCGTCGGAGTCCTGCTCCTCGGACCCAGCGGCATCGGCAAGAGCGAGTGCGCGCTCGAGCTGGTGCGACGCGGCCACCGATTGGTGGCAGACGATGTCGTCGTGATGGACCGCGACGATTCGGGCCGACTCATCGGCGAATCGCCCGAGTTGATCCGGCACCACATGGAACTGCGCGGCATCGGCATCGTCTACCTGCCCGATTTGTTCGGACCCGACGCCGTAGCCGAACGCGCCGAGGTCGCGCTGGTGTGCCGGCTCGCCGAATGGCGCCCGGATCTCGAGGTCGAGCGCGTCGGGCTCGAGCGCGAACTCGAAAGCTGGGACGGTGTGGCGCTGCCCGCGTTGCTGCTGCCAGCGCGACCGGCGGGAAGCCTCGCGACGCTCGTCGAGGTCGCGGTCCGCGATCACGTCCATCGCCGCTCGGGGCGTAGCGCCGCGAGTCGCCTCGACGATCGGCTGCGCGCCGAAGGCGAGCGTCGATGAGCCACGACGCTACCCACATCGTCTTCGTCTCCGGTCTTTCCGGCAGCGGCCGCACGACCGCGATGGGCGCGCTCGAGGATCTCGGCTTCTATGGAGTCGACAACATCCCGCCGCAGCTGATCGAGCAATTCGTCGATCTGTGCGCGAAGGCGACCCCGCCGGTGCGCAACATCGCGCTGGCGCTCGACGCGCGCGAGGCGGCATTCCTGAAGGGATTTCCCGCGGTGGTGCAGACGATCCGTGCGAGCGGAGCGCGCGCCGATGTGCTCTTCCTCGACTGCGCCGACGAGGTGCTGGTGTCGCGCTACCGGGAAACGCGCCGGGTCCATCCGCTGTCGCCAGCAGGCACCGTGGAGCAGGGAACGCTGCGCGAGCGCGCGTTGCTGGAAGACGTTGCACGCATCGCGGACTACGTGCTCGACAGCTCGCGATTGAACATTCACCAACTGCGCGATGCCGTGGTGCGCTGGGTGACGGGCGAGGGCAAGCCGAGCGTCGTCACGCTCGTCTCGTTCGGCTATCGCTATGGCGTCCCGCCCGCGGCGGAGTTGCTATTCGACGTGCGCTTCCTGCCGAACCCGCACTTCGAACCGCGTCTGCGCCCGATGACGGGACTCGACAAGGATGTCGCCGACTACGTGCTCGAACACGACCGCACGAAAGAATTGCTGTCGCGGCTAGGCGGTTTCCTCGATTACCTGCTCGAGCGCTACGACGCCGAGGGGAAGGCGTACCTGACGATCGGAATCGGTTGCACCGGTGGTCGCCATCGCTCGGTCGCGGTCGCGACGCGCCTCGCCGAGCGGTTGCGCCAAGCCGGTCGCGAGGTCAACGTGCAGCATCGAGACGTGGAAAAGGAAGCGTGATGGCACCCGGCGTCGTGATCGTGACTCACTACCGGCTCGGCGAAGAGTTCCTGCAGGCGCTGCGACTGATCGTGCCGGATGCGCCGCCGTTCCAGGCGGTCTCGATCGATCCGAAGCAGTCCGTCGACGAGATGCGCGAGTCGATCGCCGACGCGTTGCAACGCGCCGATGCAAGCAACGACGGCCTCGGTCCGCAGCGTCATCGGGCCGGCGAGGGTGTGTTGATCCTCACCGACATGTTCGGGGGCACACCATCGAACATGGGCTTGTCGTTCCTCGAAGAGCACCGCGTCGAGGTCGTCACCGGCCTGAACCTTCCGATGCTGATCAAGCTCGCGACGATGACCGACGAGCGACCGCTCGAGGAGCTGGCGACGTTCATCAAGGAGTACGGGCAGCGCAACATTCGCGTCGCCTCCGAGATCCTCCCGGAAGGACGCAAGTGAACGACGTGGCCGCCTGTGAGGGCGAGTTCACGGTCCGCCACACGCTCGGTCTGCATGCGCGACCCGCGGGTCGCTTCGTCGCGCTGGCTTCGCGCTTTCGCGCCGAGATCGAAGTCACCCGCACCGGCGAGCCCTGCGAGTGGGTGAACGGGCGCAGCGTACTGTCGCTGCTGTCGCTCGCCGCCGCATTTGGAACCCGGCTGCGCGTGCGCGCCGTCGGTAGCGACGCCGGTCAGGCCGTTGCTGCGCTCGGCCAGGTGCTCGAGCAGCCGGTCGAGGCCGACGGCGGCTAGGACAGGCTGGTGTTTCAGGCCCTGTTTGAGCCCGGCTCGGGTGTCGCGTAGACTGCGGCGCCCAAGATTCCAGGCCAGAGGAGAGAACGCATGGCTTCCCGCTCGTTGTTCACGTCCGAGTCGGTGTCGATGGGACATCCGGACAAGATGTGCGATCAGATCTCGGATGCAGTCCTCGACGCGCTGCTCGAGCAGGATCCGCGCTCGCGCGTCGCCTGCGAGTCGCTCACCAAGACCGGCTTCATCGTGCTGGCCGGTGAGATCACCACCGCCGCGAAAGTCGAGTACGAACATCTCGCTCGCCAGGTGGTCCGCGACATCGGCTACACGTCGTCCGACATGGGCTTCGACGCCGAGACCTGCGGCGTGCTCGTCGCGCTCGGCCAGCAGTCCCGCGACATCGCACAGGGCGTGACCGAAGGCGAGGGCCTTCACAAAGAGCAGGGCGCCGGCGACCAGGGAATGATGTTCGGCTTCGCATGCAGCGAGACCGCCGAGCTGATGCCGGCGCCGATCCGGCTCGCGCACAAGCTGATGGAGATGCATCGCACGCACTTCGAGAGCGGCGAGATCGACTACCTGCGGCCCGACGCGAAGTCGCAGGTCACCGTCGAGTATGATGATCATCACCAGCCGGTGCGCATCGCGGCGGTCGTGCTCTCGACGCAGCACGCGCCCGAAGTCGGCTACGACAAGCTGCGCAAGGACGTGATCGAGAAGGTGATCCGCCCGGCCCTGCCGGCCAAACTCGTCGACGACGATACGATCTTCCACGTGAATCCGACCGGCCGCTTCGTGGTCGGTGGCCCGATGGGCGACGCCGGCCTGACGGGGCGAAAGATCATCGTCGACACCTACGGCGGCATGGGTCGCCACGGGGGGGGAGCCTTCTCGGGCAAGGATCCGAGCAAGGTCGATCGCAGCGCGGCGTATGCGGCGCGCTGGGTGGCGAAGAATCTGGTGAAAGCCGGCGTCGCGTCGCGCTGCGAGGTGCAGGTGGCATACGCGATCGGCGTCGCCGAGCCGGTCTCGATCCTCATCGACTCCTTCGGCACCAGCAAGCTCTCGCAGTCGGACCTCGAGCGGCTCGTCCGCAAGCACTTCGACCTGACGCCGCGTGGCATCGTCGAGGGGCTCCAACTGCTGCGACCGATCTATCGCGCGACCTCCTACCACGGCCACTTCGGACGCGAAGACCAGGGGTTCCCGTGGGAGGAGACCACGAAGGCCGAGGCACTCGCGCGCGACGCGGCAAAGTAGTCGCGAGTCGTTCGAGGCAAGCCCTGGCCGACTCGAAACCGGGAGCGGACGGGCGAAGAGTCAGTCCGGTCGTGCGGCCCGTTCTCGCGTCTCGATTGCTTGCGCCGTCAGGGTCTCCGTGCCATACCCCTCGCGCATGTGTTGGGGGGGCGAGGTCGTGGGACCCCGGGAGGGGTCCGTTCGCGTGCGGCATCGTCGCCGCTGGCGTGTCGTCGGCTTTGTGAGTGGATTCGCGGCGCTCTGGGTCGGGGCGGTCCTGCCCATCGCAGCTTCCGCGGGCGCGCCGGCGATCACGATTCGGGTACTGATTCTCGACGCCGCGCCGAGCGTGCGGATCGACGGCAGGGTGCGCCGCGGTGCGGCCCGATTTGCGGCGCCGGGTCCGCACGATGTGGACGGACGGAGTGTTCGCGGGACCCTCGAGTTGATTCAGCAGTCCCGCGGACTGCGCGTCGTGAACGAACTTTCGCTCGAGGACTACGTGGCGGGAACCTTGCTGGGCGAAGTGTCCGAGAGTTTTGGCGACGTGGTGCTGCGCGCGCAGGCGATTGCGATTCGCACCTATGCGCTGCACCGGCGCGCCCATCCGCGATCGCCCGACTACGACGTCGAGGCGAGCACGGATGGGCAGGTGTATTTGGGCGTGGACGGCGAGACGGAGGCCGTGCAGGGCGCGATCGACGCGACGCGGGGACAGATCCTGACGTTCGACGGCGAGCCGATCCTCGCCGCGTTCCACTCGGCGGCGGGCGGTCGAACCGCGACGGCCGGCGAGGTTTGGGGACGCGACGTGCCCTACCTCGTGAGCGTCGCGGTTCCGGGCGAGGAGGACTCGCCCGACACGTACTGGCGCGCTCCGGTTTCCAGCGCGGCGCTCGGCGACGCGCTCGACGCAGCGGGGAAAGGTGTTGGTCGCGTCCGCGATGTGACCGTCGCGCGAAGGACCCCGAGTGGCCGCAGCGCCACGCTGCGCGTGCGAGGCAGCGACGGCGAAACGGAGCTGTCGGGCGAAACGCTGCGTCGTGTGCTCGGTCCCACGCGCCTGCGCAGCACGCTTTTCGAGGTCCGCACCACGGCCGAAGGCTTCGTGTTCGTCGGCTCGGGAAACGGACATGGCGTCGGCATGAGTCAGTGGGGCGCTCGCTCGCTCGCGCGAAGCGGCTCGGACCCTCGTCAGATTCTCGCGCGTTTCTACCCCGGCGCGCGGCTCGAACGCATCTCATCGCAGACCGCGAGCGCCGCCGGAACGGCTGTTCTCGCGGCCCATGCCGGCGAAATCGGAGCATCCCAGTGAACGCACTCTTCAGCGCGATTCCGTTGGAGGCGGCAGGTGGCGCTCCGCCGCAATCGCCGATCGGTTTCCTGCTTCCGATGGCACTGATCTTCATCATCTTCTACTTCCTGCTGATCCGGCCCCAGACCAAGCGCCAGAAAGAGCAGGAAGAGATGCTCAAGCGCGTGGAGAAGGGCGACCGGGTCGTGACGAGCGGGGGGCTCCACGGTGTCGTGACGGGCGCCACCGACGACGTCCTGACGATCGAGATCGGCGCGGGGAACGGACAACCCCTGCGTGTCAAAGTCGACCGCGCGCGCATCGACCGGGTGCTGGGCAAGGGCAAAGGAGAGGGCGAGTGAGCGGATCGCGATGGAGGGTGGCCGGAGTCGTCGCGAGCCTCCTGCTCTTTGGCTGGTACACGCTGGCGAACTTCATCCCCGCTGCGGTTCGCAAGGACAGCCCCTGGTTCCCCGACAAGGCGATCCGGCTGGGGCTCGACTTGCAGGGCGGCATCCACTGGGTGCTCGGTCCCGATCTCGCCGTCGCGATCGATCACGAACTCGACGTGCTGCGGGCGTCGATCCAGGAGTCGCTCACCGCGAAGCAGATCACGCCGACCCGCATCGCCGTCGAGAACGGGCACCTGCTGATCGAAGCGCCGCGCCCGGAAGACACGGCGGCGATTCGGGAGATCGCACTCGAAACCAAGGTCCTCGATGCCCCCAGCGCGGAAGGCGAGTTGCTCCGCTTCAAGCTGACCGGCGAGTGGGAGCGCGAGGTCCGCCATCGCAGCATCGAGCAGATGCTGGAAGTCGTGCGCCGTCGCGTCGACGATCCGATCCAGGGCATCCCTGAGTCCGTCGTGACGCGCCAGGGCGACGACCGCGTGCTCGTGCAGATTCCGGGTGGCCAGCTCGACCGCGAACAGGCCCGCAATCTGCTGCAGAAGACCGGTTTCCTCGAGTTCAAGATCGTGATCGACGAGGCTCCCACCGAAGAACTGCTGCGCAAGAAGCACGAGCCTGCACTTCCGCCCGATACGGTGATCGTCTTCGAGAAGGAGAAGGGCACCGAGCGCGTGCTCGGCGCCTATCTGGTCGCGAAGGCGCCGAATCTGACGGGTGAGTCGCTGACCGACGCGCGCTCGGGCATGGATCCGCGCTACGGATGGATCGTCAACTTCACCTTCAATTCCGACGGCGCGTCGAAGTTTGGAAAGCTGACCGGCGACAACGTCGGCAAGCGACTCGCGATCCTGCTCGATGGTCAGGTCTACAGCGCGCCGAGCCTGCAGACGCGCATCGGTGGCGGACGCGGCTTCATCCATGGTCGTTTCGATTCGGATAGCGCGGCCGATCTTTCCGTGATCCTGCGCGCCGGCTCGCTGCCGGTCCCGATGAAGATCGAGGAGGAGCGCACGATCGGCCCGGCGCTCGGTGCCGACTCGATCCGCAGCGGTGTCTGGGCTTCGCTGCTCGGTTTCGGGCTCGTCGCCGCATTCGCGATGATCTACTACCGGCTCGCGGGCGTCTACGCGACGCTGGGTCTGCTCGCGAACGTGATTTTCTTGCTCGGCGTGATGGGAATGTCGGGCGCGACGTTGACGATGCCGGGTATCGCTGGCCTGGTGCTCACCGTCGGCATGGCGATCGATGCCAACGTGATCATCTACGAGCGCATTCGCGACGAGTTGCGCGCGGGCAAGCTGCCGCGGGCCGCGATTCGCACCGGCTTCAACAAGGCGTTCTGGACCGTCATGGACGCCAACATCACGACCCTGCTCGCTGGGCTCGTGCTCTTCCAGTACGGGACGGGACCGATCAAGGGCTTCGCTGTGACGCTCTGCATCGGCATCATCACGAGCGTCTATTCGTCGCTGGTGATCCCGCGCCTGCTCTTCGAGTTCTATCCCGGCAATCGGCCGGTCCAGACCCTGTCGATTTGAGGAGACCGGCGTGCTCGAGCTGATTCGGCCCGATACCCACTACGACTTCATCGGGAAGTGGAAGTACTGCGTCGCAGGATCGATCGCGATCATCCTGCTCGGCCTGGCTGCGATCCCCGTCATCGGGATCCGATGGGGCATCGACTTCGTCGGTGGCACCGAAGTACAGGTGCATTTCTCGGAGGGCGTAAAGACCGACGAGTCCAAAATCCGTGACGCGGTGCAGAGCGTCGGCGTCGGGGAGCCGAGCGTCGTGCGCTACGGAGATGAGGACTCGAGCCCCGAGTTCCTGATCCGGTTCCAGAGCGGCAGCGAACAAGGCGCCGATCAGAATCAGATCGTCGATCGGATCCAACAGGCACTGGCCCAGCAGATCGGCGCGCTGAGCGTCGATCGCGTCGAGTACGTAGGGCCGAAGGTCGGCGCCGAACTGCGCCGCGCCGGCGTCAAGTCGATGCTGATCGCATTCGCGCTGATCCTGGTCTATGTGGGATTGCGGTTCTCGATCCAGTTTGCGCCTGGCGGCGTGATCGCGTTGATACACGACGTGCTGGTGACGTCGTCGATCTGGTTGCTCTGCGGCCAGCAGTTCGACCTGCAGGTACTTGCCGCGCTGCTTGCGCTGATCGGCTACAGCATCAACGACACGATCGTGATCTTCGACCGGATTCGTGAGGTGATGGGTGTCCACACCGCCCAGGATCTCCCGTCGGTGATCAATCAGGCGATCAATCAAACGCTTTCGCGAACGATCCTGACGTCGGGCGCCACTTTGCTCGCGGTTCTCGCGCTGGTGATCCTGGGCGGCGAAGTGATCTTCCCGTTCGCTGCCACGATGGCGATCGGCATCGTCGTCGGCAGCTACTCGACCGTCTACATCGCTTCGCCGGTCATGCTGCTGCTCACACAGCGCAGGAACGCCAACGATCCGAGGAAGGCGACGCCTGCGAAGAAGGGCGGCAAGCAGGCGAAGGCACGCGCCTAGGTTTGTGACGTCGCCGCTCGCCTTCGGCTCGCTACGCGGGATTGGCGCCCGGAGCGCCCCGGAACACCTCAAAGCGAAAACGCGCTGGCCGACATTTGCCGGGACAGCGCGTTTTTCGTGAATCCGTGCGACGCAACGTCGCTCGCGATTCCGCTCGATCTGGCTAGGGCAGGGCCTTCTTCTCGCCGCCGTAGCTGCTGCTAGAAGGCTGCGGTGAAGCGAGTCCGGCGGCGGCCGCCTGCGACGCCTTCGCCTTGTTCCCCATCTCGATCGAGCCGTTCACCACCGCGCCTTCCTGTACGATCAACTTCGGCGCGCTGACGTCGCCGTTCACGAGCCCGGTTGCCTGGATCTCGATGCGCTCGGTGGCGATGACGTTGCCGTTCACCTTGCCGATGACCACGACCGTCTTGGCGTGCACCTCGGCGGAGCACGAGCCGTTCGCACCGATGGTGAGCTGATTGCTCGGAAGATCGACCCGCCCTTCGATGTGGCCCTCGATGACGAGGTCCTCATTGCCGGAGAGATCGCCCTTCAACGTGATCGACTTGCCGATGTTGGCCATGTTCCCCCCCGCGACCGCGGTTGCTTGCGTCGGCTTCGGTTGCACCAGCGGACTGGACACCGTTGCACTCCTCTCGGGACCGCTTTGAACGGCCACCGGATCCCGCGCCACAGGCGGCTCGGGAATCTGTGTTTCGCCCGTCTCTCCGTCTCTCTTGCGTCGATCGAAAAGACTCACGGCGTCTCCGCTTGAATGAATCGAATGACTCCGAGGGTCTGGCGCCACACGCCGCGTCCCGGAGCGCGCGCAGTCTACCGCAGCACCGACGCCTGATCGACGACGATTTGATTGCGCTCGAGGATCGTGCCCTGCGCGCGGTCGAGGGCGGTAATC
>JANLTC010000127.1:0-11990 GCA_031362725.1 Deltaproteobacteria bacterium
GGCAGCGCTTCGCGAGCGTCTCGCCGATCTCCGCGGGCGACATCGCGACGCGTACGCCCGCCGCCTCGAGCGCGGCGATCTTGTCGCTCGCGCGGCCCTTGCCACCGGCGATGATCGCGCCGGCGTGCCCCATGCGTTTCCCAGCGGGCGCGTTTTGTCCGGCGATGAAGGCGACGACCGGCTTCTTCATGTGCGCCTGAACGAACGCGGCCGCCGTCTCTTCCGCGCTGCCGCCGATCTCGCCGATCATGATGATCGCTCTCGTCTCGGGATCGGCTTCGAAGAGCGCCAGCGCATCGACGAAGTTGGTGCCGATGATCGGATCGCCGCCGATGCCCACGCAGCTCGACTGGCCGATGCCCAGTCGTGTCAGCTGATCGACGGCTTCGTAGGTGAGCGTGCCCGAGCGCGAGATCACACCGACCGGGCCGGGTTTGGTGATCTGCGCCGGCATGATGCCGATGCGGCATTGGCCGGGCGTCACGACGCCGGGGCAATTGGGACCGAGCAGTCGCGTCGTGCCGCCGCGCAGTCCGCGCTTGGCGCGCAGCATGTCGAGCACCGGGATCCCTTCCGTGATGCACGCGACGAGCGCGATGCCCGCGTCGGCGGCTTCGAGGATCGCGTCGGCCGCGCCAGGCGGCGGCACGAATACGACCGACGCGTTGGCCCCCGTCGCGGCGACGGCCTCACGCATCGTGTCGAAAACCGGCATGCCGTCGACTTCCGTGCCGCCCTTGCCGGGCGCAACACCGCCGACCACCTGCGTGTGGTACTCGCGCGACAGCTTGGCGTGGAAGCGTCCCATCTTGCCGAGACCCTGGACGAGCAGCTTCGTGTTGCGGTCGCAGAGGATCGCCACGGACTAGGCTCCCTTCGCCGCTGCGACCGCGCGCTCGCCGGCTTCGCGGAAGGTGTCGGCGGGCGTGATGTCGAGGCCGGATGCCTCCAGAATGCGTCGCCCCTCGGTCGCGTTGGTGCCCTGGAGACGCACCACCAGCGGGATCTTCACGCCGAGTTCCTTCGCCGCCGCGACGACCCCTTCGGCCACCAGATCGCAGCGCACGATGCCACCGAAGATGTTGACGAGGATCGCCTTCACCTGCGGATCCTCGAGGATCAGCTTGAAGGCCGCGGCGACACGTTCCTGGTTCGTGCCTCCACCGACGTCGAGGAAGTTCGCAGGCGAACCGCCGGCGGCGCGCAACATGTCGAGTGTCGCCATCGCGAGGCCGGCACCGTTCACCAGGCAGCCGACGTTGCCATCGAGACCGACATAGGCGAGATCGAGTTCGGCGGCCTCGCGCTCGCGGGCGTCTTCTTCGTCGGCATCGCGCAGCTCGCGCACGTCGGGGTGACGGAACAGCGCGTTGTCGTCGAAGTTGAGTTTGCAGTCGAGCGCCAGCAGATCACCGCTCTTCGTCACGACCAGCGGGTTGATCTCGGCGAGCGACGCGTCCTTCTCGACGAAGAGGCGAACCAACCCGCCCAGAAAGACCTCGAGCTTGGCGATCGATTCGGCGGGAAGTCCGAGCCCGAATGCGACGCGTCGCACGTGAAACGGCTGCAGCCCGACCGCCGGATCGATGTGCACGGTGAGGATCTTCTCGGGCGCGCGCTCCGCGACCTCCTCGATCTCCATGCCGCCTTCGGTGGACGCGATGATCGCGAGGTCTTCCGCGGCGCGGTCGAGCACCACCGCGAGGTACAGTTCGCGCTCGATCTCGCAGCCCGCTTCGATCCAGACCTTGCGCACGAGCTTGCCTTCGGCGCCGGTCTGGTGCGTGCGCAGCGTCATGCCGAGGATCTCGCTCGCAAGACGCTTCGCGTCGGCCGGCGACTTCGCGACCTTGATGCCGCCCGCCTTGCCGCGGCCGCCCGCGTGCACCTGCGCCTTCACGACCACGACCTTGGAATCGAGCTGGCGCGCGGCGCTCTCGGCTTCGGCGGGCGTCGTCGCGAGCCGGCCCGGCGGCACCGGCACGCCGAAGCCGCGCAGCAACTCCTTCGCCTGATACTCGTGGACGTTCACAGCTGAATCTCGGCGACCAGCTTGCGCACGTGATCCACGGATGCGTCGAAGAGCTTTCGCTCCGCGGGATCGAGTTCCAGCTCGATGATCTTCTCGACGCCGCCCGCTCCGAGGATGCACGGCACGCCGAGGTAGAGGCCCTGCACACCGTACTCGCCTTCGCAGAGGCAGGCACAGGCGAGCACGCGCTTCTTGTCCTTCAGGATCGCCTCCGCCATCTCGATCGCAGACGCCGCCGGCGAGACGAATGCGGAGCCCGTCTTCAGCAGGTTCACGACCTCGCCGCCGGCGTTCTTGGTGCGTTCGACGATGGCGTCGATCTTCGCCTGCGGTATCAGCTTCGTCACCGGAATGCCGGCAACGGTGCAGTAGCGCGTCAGCGGCACCATCGTGTCGCCGTGACCGCCGAGCACCAATGCCGTCACGTCTTGCACGGAGACGCCGAGTTCCCAGGCGACGAAGGAGCGGAAGCGCGCCGCGTCGAGCACGCCGGCCATCCCGACGACGCGATTCTTCGGGAATCCCGAAACCTGCTTGAAGGTGTAGACCATCGCGTCGAGCGGATTCGAGACGACGATCACGATCGCGTTCGGCGCGTTCTGTTTCACGCCCTCCGCAACCTGTTTCATGATCGAGAGGTTCGTCTTCAGCAGATCGTCGCGCGACATGCCCGGCTTGCGCGCGAGCCCCGCCGTGATGATGACGAGATCCGAGCCGGCGATGCCCTTGTAATCGTTCACACCCGAGACCTTCGCATCGGCGCCGAAGAGCGGCGCACCTTCCGCGATGTCGAGCGCCTTGCCCTGGGGCAGGCCTTCGACGACGTCGAAGATCACCACGTCGCCGAGTTCGCGATACGCGATCTGTTCAGCGAGTACGCCGCCGATGTTGCCGCCGCCGATCAGGGCGATCTTCGCTCGCGCCATGGGGAATGGCTCCTTCTGTGGGTTCGGATTCGCTTCGTTCAGGCCATCTGCGCGATGATCGCGTCGCCGAAGCCGCTGCAGCTGACCAGCGTTGCGCCTTCCATCAGCCGATGGAAGTCATAGGTGACCGTCTTCGCGGCGATCGCGCGCGAGATTCCGGTCTCGATCAATTTCGCCGCTTCGTTCCAGCCGATGTAGTCGAGCATCATCACGCCCGACAGCAATACCGAGCTGGGGTTCACCTTGTCCTGATTGGCGTACTTCGGCGCCGTTCCGTGCGTCGCCTCGAAGATGCCGTGACCGGTCAGGTAGTTGATGTTGGCGCCGGGCGCGATGCCGATGCCGCCGACCTGCGCGGCGAGCGCGTCGGACAGGTAATCCCCGTTCAGGTTCATCGTCGCGATCACGTCGAATTCGTCGGGCCGCGTCAGCACCTGCTGCAACGTGATGTCGGCGATCGCGTCCTTCACGAGCAGCTGGCCCGCGGGCGGCTTGCCGCCGCACGCGTCCCATCCGATCGCGCGGCCTGCGTACTCGCGCGCGACGAGTTCGTAGCCCCAGTCCCGGAATGCGCCTTCCGTGAACTTCATGATGTTGCCCTTGTGCACCAGCGTCAGGCTCTTGCGCCCGTGCGCGATCGCGAAATCGAGCGCGGCGCGCACCAATCGCTCGGTGCCGTCGCGCGAAATCGGTTTGATGCCGACGCCGCTGGTCGCCGGGAAGCGGATCTTCTTCGCCTCGTTCGGAAACTCCTTGGCCAGGAACGCGAGGATCTTCTCGGCCTCCGGTGAGCCGGCGGCCCATTCGATGCCCGCGTAGATGTCTTCGGTGTTCTCGCGAAAGATCACCATGTCGACGAGTTCGGGGTGCTTCACCGGAGACGGCACGCCGCTGTACCAGCGCACCGGTCGGAGGCAGACGTACAGATCGAGGATCTGCCGCAGCGCGACGTTCAGGCTGCGGATACCGCCGCCGATCGGTGTCGTCAGCGGACCCTTGATGCCGACGAAATAGCTGCGGAACGCATCGAGCGTCGCGTCGGGCAACCAGCTGCCCGTTTGTTTCCACGCCTTCTCGCCGGCCAGCACTTCCATCCACGCGATCTGGCGGCTGCCGCCGTATGCCTTTGCGACGGCGGCGTCGAAGACGCGCACGGAAGCGGCCCAGATGTCGGGACCGGTGCCGTCGCCTTCGATGAACGGAAGGATCGGTCGATCGGGAACGACGAGCTCTCCACTGGCGTCGAGACTGATCTTCTGACCGCCGGCGGGCGGAGTCGGGCTCCAGGTGCTCGTCATGGGTAGCGCGGATTTACAGGATTCAGCCCCGCGTCGCCAGCGTGGGCAAGGCGATCAGCCGGGTTCTGCGCAATCCGCATCAGGGCCGGGGCGCGGCCAGCCATTGCTGCACGCGATGGATCGGAATCTGCACCGGGCAAACCGCCTCGCAGGCGCGACAGGCGCTGCACGGCGTGTCGATGCCTGTGGTCTCCGCGTGCGTCTCGCAGGCGCGGCCGTCGGGTTCGCCGGCGAACGGAGTGAGCGACAGTCGCACCCAGTCGATCGCCATGCGCGACGCGGCGATCACCGCGTCGCGCGGATCGACACGCGGCTCCCCGCCACTGCGCGCGCATTCCGCGGAGCACAGGCCGCATACGAGGCAGGCCTCGGCTGCGAGCGAGAGTGCGGCGCTCTCGGCGTCGGGCAGCCGGAAGCCGTCGGCGGCGTAGTTCGCAAGGAAACGTTCGATCGGATCGCCATCCGCCTCGCGACCGAACGCCCGGCGCGCGACGTGGGCCGCGCCGGTGCGCACCTGCATCCACAACGCCCGCAAACTCCCGGTGCGCGAGAACTCGCGCGCAAAACCGCGATACCCGTTCAGCACGACGACGCCTCGATGCCGGCGCGGCGTCCCGAAAGCAGCGCGACGCCGAGCCCGGTGCGATCGCGGGCGGGATCGAAGGAGCCGAGCAGGTCACCGGCTGCGAAGCAGTTCGCGAAGCGCGGCAAGCCATCGGGACCGAGCGGGCGCAGCCGCATGTCGGTTCGAACGCCGGTGCCGAAGAGCGGCTGCTCGCCCTCGTAGTCACGCCGCACCAGCTGCCGCGCTGCGAACCCGTCGACGCGACGACCGCCGAGATCGTGCAGCGGCAATCCGAGCAGGGGTTCGGCGAGCCGACCCTCTCGCTCGACGATGCCGCCACCGATGAAACGCCCGGTCGCGAGTACGAGCGCGTCGCACGCGAGCGTCGCGGCGTCCCCCTGGCGATCCGGCTGGAGAGGCGCGTTGTCAGCAACGAGCTGCACCGCGCGAACGCGCGCGGCGTCGATCTCGATGCGCTGCACGCGGCCCGCGATGCGCACCACGCGACCGCGCCCGTGCGCCGCAGCGAGCGCGCGATCGAGTCGGAACCCCGCGAGTGAGAGCGACGGAACGCCGACCAGCTCCGCCGCGCGACACCCGGCCGTCGCTTCGATCCACGCGCGTGTACCGGTGGCGGGGTCGAGGCCGAGCACCGGTGGGAACAGCAACAGCCGGCCTTCCGCGCCCAGCGCGGCGACCGCGCCCTGCAACGCATCGCGTACCGCATCGGTGTCGAGGCAGCGGGCGAAGCGCGCGGGCTGTGCGGCGACGTCACGGAGCGAGTCGGGCAGCGCGAGTCGCACGATCGACAACGCGCGCGACGTGATGCCAACGGCCGCCAGCTCCGCGGCGAGCGTCCGCAGCGCGCTGCGCACCTCGATGCCGGGCAGGCCCGGCACGTCCACCAGCGCGATCTCGTCGGCGCTGTCGAGGTCGCCCTCCCCCGCGCCCGAAAAGGCGAGATCGGCAGCGCGCAGTGCGCCGTGTACGTCGGCGAGCCAGCGCGTCTGCGCGAGACTCCCATGGACACGCAACCCGGAAGGGGCGAGCCACGAGTCGAGTGCGGCGACGGCCTCCTTCACCTCGTCCTCGGGCTCGCGTGCACGCATCAGCGTTGCGTAGGGATGCGACGCGTTCGTGGCAGCGACGGCGTGGAGCCGCCCGATCGGCGCCAGCGGGCGACCGGATGCGGCGTCGCGCAGCGGCAGTCCGCCTCGCCGAAGCGGGGATGCGGCGGCGACGTCGAGCGTTCCCCACGACAGCGCGGTTGCGCCCGGCGCGGCCGACACGAGCGTCACGTTCGCACCGCGCGACGCGAGTTCGAGCGCCGCGCTGCTGCCCGCGAGTCCTCCGCCGACGACGACCGCCCTCACGCGGTGAAGCCCCGGCCGCCGAGGAAGGTATGGCGATGGATCTCCATCGCGGCGAGGTGCGAGCCGCCCAGCGCCGGCGCGACCGCGCGCCAGCGCTCGTCGACGAAGGCCCGGACCTCGTCGACACAGCGGGCCGCGGACCAGTCGAGGGCGTCGGCGAGCACGGCGGCGGCATGGCCGGTGCAGCCGGCGCCCTGGCAGGCGCCGATCCCGAGCCGCACGCGCAACGCGCAGTCGGTGAGTCGGCGCACGCCCTCACGCACCACCACGTGTCGGAGTTCCGCATCGAGCACCGGTTCGCAGGCACACACCACGCGCGGCGCAGGCACGGCGGCGGCGCCGCTCTCGAGGTCGTGGTCTGCGAGCACCCGCGGCGTGCGCGTGCCGTGGCGAAAGCCGAGTCGCACCACCGCTGCAACCGGCGTGCGAAAGCGCTTTGCGGTGGCGAGCACGTCGAGCATGCCGTCGCCCCCGGGCAGCGGCGTCGTCGCGCTGCGACCGGGTTCGCGCACGCCGAGCGCCGCGCAGAGCCGATCGGCCGCGTCCTCGGCCATCAACCGATAGGCGGCGAGCTTGCCACCCGCGATCGTGAAGAGCCCGGCCGCGCCGTCTCGTGCGTGATCGATCACGACATAGTCGCGCGACAACTCGTCTTCGTTCTTGCCGAAACCCCAGAGCGTCGGCCGTACCCCCTGGATGGTGTGGATCACGCGGTGCCCGCGGATCGACGGGATCGAACGCTCCATCGCCTGCAGCACGTAGGCGACCTCGTCCTCGGTGGCCTCGAGTCGATCGAGGTCGCCGTAGAAGTCGTCGTCGGTGGTCCCGGCCATGCTGTTCTGTTCATGCGGGAAGGTGAACATGTCTCGGCCGTCTACGCCGCGCGCGTAGACCGCGAGATTCGAGACGCGGCGCTCGAAGACCAGGTGGATGCCCTTGCCTGGGCGCAAGCGCACATCGACACCGGCCAGTGACGCCAGCTTCGGCGCCCACGGTCCGCCGGCGTTGATGCATACGTCGGCTTCGATCTCGAAGACTTCGTCACGGATGCGGTCGCGCATCCGCCCGCCCACGATCCGGCCGCCGCCCGGCTCGCGCAGCCACTCGATCAACTCGGTGTGCGTGCGGACCACCGCGCCGCGCTCGGCGGCGTCGAGCGCGTTCGCTGCGGTGAGACGCGCGGCATCGACGCCCCACTCGTCGAGCGTGAACGCGCACTCGATGCGCGGCGAGAGCGCTGGCTCGAGTCGCAGCGCCTGCGCGCGCGAGAGCCGGGTATGCGAGCGCCCATTCTTGAACGGCTGGTACTGGTCGTACATCTCGAGACCGACCTCGACCAGCTCCGGGCCGATCGGATCCTCGGGAAACACCGGCATCACGAACGGGATGCGGAAGATCAAGTGCGGCGCGATGCGCTGGATCGCCCCGGAATCGACGCACGAGTGCAGCGTGACGTCGGGATCCTTCTGCAAATAGCGCAGTCCGCCGTGGATCATTCCGGACGAGGCCCACGAGGTGCCAGAGCCGAACTCGCGCCGCTCCACCAGCGCGCAATGCACGCCGCGCAGCGCGAGATCGCGGGCAATCCCGGCGCCGTTGATCCCGCCCCCGACGACCAGGACCGAAACGCGAATCCGCCCGCTCACTGCGAGCGCAGTGCCTTCGCCTCGCGCCGCACGGCTTCGCGCTGCTGCGGCGAGAGCGTCGGGATCTCGAGGCGCTGGCCGGGATAGAGGCGCTTCGGGTCGCGGATCTGATCGCGGTTGGCGCGATACAGCGCCGGCCAAAGCGAAGGGTCGCCGAGCGTCAGCGCGGCGATCGTCACGAGCGTGTCGCCATCGCGCACGTCGTGGAAGCTGGCAGGCGTCGCGGCGACCGCGATCACCGCGAACGCGGCGAAGAAACCCGCGCGCAGGCGACCGCTCATTGCGCGTTCCCCTTCGGCCCCGGCGCCGGCAGTATGCGCACGCGCAGCTCCTCGAGCTGCGCCGGCAGGGCCGCCGAGGGTGCGTCCATCAGCAGATCCTGGCCGCGCTGCGTCTTCGGGAACGCGATCACGTCGCGCAGGCTCTCGGCCCCCGAAAGCAGCATCGCAATGCGGTCGAGGCCAAACGCGAAGCCACCGTGCGGTGGCGCGCCCGCGTCGAGCGCATTCAGCATGAAACCGAAGCGCTCTTCCATCTCGCTCTTCGAGTAGCCGAGCAGCTCGAAGACCTTGCGCTGCACGTCGCTGCGGTGATTGCGCAGGCTGCCGCTGCCCAACTCGAGACCGTTCATCACGACGTCGTAGTGCGTGCCGCGCATGCGCTCGGGGTCGCTATCGAAGAGCGCGAGATCTTCCTCGACCGGCGCGACGAACGGCATGTGCATGAAGCTGAGCTTGCCGTGTTCGTCGCGCTCGAAGACCGGGAAGTTCAGCACGAAGAGTGGCGCCCAGGCGCGGCCATCGACACGGCCGAGCTGGCGTCCCAGATCGGTGCGCAGGCGCCCGAGGATCGCGTTGGACTTCGCGAATTCGTCGGCCGCGAAGAACAGCAGCGAACCCGGTCGCGCGCCGGTGCGGTCGCGGATGCCGGCGCGCTCCGCGTCGGACAGGAACTTTGCGATCGGCGACTGCCACGAGCCGTCGGCGGTGACGCGCACCCACGCGAGCCCCTTCGCACCGAGTTCCTTTTTCACGAAGGATTCGAGCCGATCGATCTCGCCGCGCGAGAGTGCATCGGCGTCGTGGATCGGCAGGCATTTCACGACGCCGCCCTTCTGCACGGCGGTGCCGAACGCGCGGAACTCGGTTGCGCGGAACAGATCGGTCAGCTCGACCAGTTCCAGCAACACGCGCGTGTCGGGCTTGTCCGATCCATAGCGCGCCATCGCGTCGGCGTAGGAGAGCCGCGGGAAGGGTCGCGCCAGTTCGATCGCGCCGGCGTCGCGCCACGCCCGCACCGTCACCTCTTCGAGGACAGTGAGCACGTCCTCGACACCGACGAAGGACATTTCGAAGTCGATCTGCGTGAATTCGAGCTGGCGATCGGCGCGCAGATCCTCGTCGCGGAAACAGCGCGCAATCTGGAAGTAGCGCTCGAAGCCCGCGATCATCAGTAACTGCTTCATGATCTGCGGCGACTGCGGCAGCGCGTAGAACTCGCCCGGCTGCAGGCGGCTCGGCACCAGGAAGTCGCGCGCGCCTTCGGGTGTCGCCTTCGCGAGGATCGGCGTCTCGATCTCGAGAAAGTCGAGCTCGGTGAGCGTGCGACGCGCCGACTGGTAGAGCGCGTGACGAATGCGCAGGGCACGCTGCAACGGCGCGCGGCGCAGATCGTGGATCCGGTGGCGCAGACGCACGGTCTCGTCTGCGCCGGGTTCGTCGTCGATCGGAAACGGCGGCGGCGTCGCGACGTTCAGGATGCGCAGTTCGCGAACCGCCACCTCGACCTCCCCGGTCGGGAGCTTCGGATTCACCGTCTCGGGCGTGCGCCGCTCGACGGTGCCCCGCGCAATCAGCACGAACTCGCTGCGCAGTTCGCCGGCCCGCGTGTGGGCGTCGGCGGCGACTTCGGGCCGGAATACGACCTGGACCAGGCCCTCGCGGTCGCGCAGGTCGACGAAGATCACGCCGCCGTGGTCGCGGCGCGATTGCACCCAACCCGCCACGACGACTTCGCGCCCGATCAGGTCGGCGCGGATCGCGCCGCACGCGTGGCTGCGGCGCACTTCACCCATCTGGTCGAGGCGAGCGGCGCCGGGCCGGGCACTGGACCGGACTGCGTCGGACAACGCGTCTCTCCTGTCTGGAGTTGAGGATCGAGTCGAGAGTTCCGTCAGGGGCTACGCGTGCGCGAGCGAAGTGGTGACACAGCGGAAAAGGCAAGCGAAATCGGCGACTTGGTTAGCAACAGGGCGTGGGGGTGTCAAACCGGCTCGATGATCTCGCCGCTCGCGTTGGCTCGCTACGCGGGAAAGGCGGTGGGTCGCGGCTCGAGGCGTTCAGATTTAGAGATCGGTGGCGGAGCAAACGCGGTCGCGGCCGAGCGACTTCGAGCGGTACATCGCCTTGTCGGCCATGTCGATCAGCGCTTCGGCGCCGCGCCCGTGCATCGGGAACGCCGAAACCCCGATGCTGACCGTGACCTGTAGGGGCGCCGCGCCACGCGTCTCGAAATTTGCGGCCGCGACGGCGGTGCGGATGCGCTCCGCGATCTGGAGGCCGCTCTCGAGGCTCGTATCGACGAGCAGGATGGTGAACTCGTCGCCCCCATAGCGAGCCAGTGTATCGACCTGGCGGATGCACTGCGCGAGCACCTCGGAGAGTCGTCGCAACGTGCGCGATCCGACCAGGTGACCATGCTGGTCGTTCACCAGCTTGAAGCGGTCGATGTCGAGGAAGAGCAACGCGAGTTGGGTGCCATAGCGCTCGGCTCGGCGGATCTCGTGGTCGAGCGCGGTGAAGAGGTAGCGGGCGTTGTAGGCGCCCGTGACGTCGTCGACGAATGCGCGTTCCTTCGCCTGGTGGTAGCGCTCCGCATTCTGGATCGCGGCCTGCGCATGGGCCGAGACGAGTCGCGCGATCTCGAGATCCTTGTCGCCGAAGCCGCAGCCGCACTCCGGGACCAGCAACGCGCCCCCTTCCGCTGCGCGCCCGTGGATCGGTACCGCCAGCACGCGGCCGGGCTGCACGCCGGCCGTGCGCAACGCCTCGTGCAGCGGACCGCCCTCGAGAACACCGACCGGGGGTAGCGCCTCGACATCGATCGGCTTCTCGCCAACCAGCGCAACGCGCAGGCTCTCGGCTTCGGGCTCGGGCCAGCCACGCAGCACCACGTCGTCGGAACCGAGGTTTGCCGCGCGATGGAAGATCGCGAGCCCCTGTCGGCGACCGATTCGGGCGAGCAGAACGTCGAGAGCAATCGTGTGAATCTCGGCCGACTCGAGCGACGTGGCGAGCGCGCGGCAATCCTCGACCGTTGCGAGCAGGTCGCGCAGGTGGACGTTCTCGGCCTGGAGGCGGCGGCGGTCGAGCGTGCGTCGCACGACCAGCGCGAGTTCGTCGCGATGCACAGGCTTGTTGAGGTAGTCCGCGGCACCCATGCGCAGCGCCTGCACGGCACTGTCCACCGACGCGTGTGCGGTGATCAGGATGACATCCGTATCAGGATGCTCGGCACGCACACGCGCGAGCAGATCGATGCCCGAGAGCCCAGGCAGGTGAAGGTCGGTGAGCACCAGATCGACGCGCGTGCCGCGCAGCGTCACGAGGGCCTCTTCGACGTTGCCAGCTGTCTCCACGCGCGCCATGTCGCCGATCGCATCGATCGCGATCTCGCGATCGAAGCGGGTATCGTCGACGATCAGGACGCGCGGATCCGCGCTGCGCTCATCCATGCGCTCTCTCGCGCCCTCCGGCCACGGTGCCTGCCCCGGAGTCCCCGAAGCCAGGAACCAGGTCTCGCCTCGGAGCTGCGAGGCGCCCTCAGGGCCCGCCATCGGCTCTCCGCTGGACGTCCTTGAGGGCACAACTCCCGGGTCGCGACTATAGGCCGCACCGAGTCGGCGACGGCAAAATGCAACGTGCCCCGCAGCGCGCGATGGACCGGCAGAAGCGACGGGCCTTCGATCAGCCTCCAGCCGCCGACTGGTGCTCCGGCGGGGGCAACACGGCCGTCCAATTCTGTCCCGCGTCGTCTGTGTGGAGCACGTTGCCGCGCTCGCTGACGATGTAGCCACTCTTGCCACCCGGTGCGAAGAAGATGTCGCGCATGAAAGTGAAGATGGTCGGAAATCCCTTCGCGGGAACGGCCC
>JANLTC010000137.1:0-37336 GCA_031362725.1 Deltaproteobacteria bacterium
CCCCCCCCCCCCCCCCCCCCCCCCCCGCCCCCCCCCTCCCATGTACCTCACTCTCTCCCCCCGGGCCTTGCCCACCCCCCCCCTCCGCCCCCCCCCCCCCCCCCCCCCCCCCCCCCCCCCCCCCCCCCCCCCCCCACGTCCGGATCGACCGTCAACGACCAGGCCTCGATGCCACCCGCGAGATTCCAGACGTCCGTGAAGCCGTGCTGCGCGAGCGTCTTGCAAGCCTTGGCGCTGCGTGCGCCCTTGTGGCAGTGCACGACCACCGGACGCTGCTTCCACGCCGCGAACTCTTCGGCGCGCGCGGCGACGGTCGTGAGCGGAACGAGCTGGGTGCCCTCGATGCGCGCCGTTTCGAACTCGTGCGCTTCGCGCACGTCGAGGAACAGGAACGCGTCGCCCCGCGCGCGCATCGACGCGACGTCCGCGGCGCTGCGTTCGCGCACGGGCATCTCGTCGCGGTCGTGTGCGGGCATCCCGCAGAAGCCTTCGTAGTCGAGCAACGCGGTGACAGTCGGCGCCTCGCCGCACACCGGGCACGACGGATCCTTGCGCAGGCGGAACTCGCGGAACCGCATCTCGAGCGCGTCGTAGAGAAGCAGGCGCCCGATCAGCGGCTCACCGAGTCCCGTCAGCAGCTTCACGGTCTCGGTCGCCTGGATCATCGCGATGATTCCCGGCAGCACGCCGAGCACGCCGCCTTCGGCGCACGACGGCACCGATCCGGGCGGCGGCGGCTCTGGATACAGGCAGCGATAGCAGGGACCGCGACGCGCATCGAAGACCGTCGCCTGTCCTTCGAAGCGGAAGATCGAGCCATGCACGTTCGGCTTGCCGAGCAGCACGCAGGCATCGTTCGAGAGGTAGCGGGTCGGGAAGTTGTCGGTGCCGTCTACGACCACGTCGTAGTCGGCAAAGATCGCCAGCGCATTCTCGGACGAGAGACGCACAGTGTGCGGTTCGACCTTGACGTCCGGGTTCTGCGCCAGGACCCGCTCGCGCGCGACTTCCACCTTGGGTCGCCCGACGTCGCGGGTGCCGTAGAGCACCTGACGCTGCAGGTTCGAGGCGTCGATGACGTCGTAGTCGACGATCCCGAGCGTGCCGACTCCTGCCGCCGCGAGGTACTGGGCCAGCGGGCAGCCGAGACCGCCGGCGCCGATCAGCAGGACGCGCGCTTCCAGCAGCTTCTGCTGCGCCTGGACGCCGAACTCGGGCAACGCCAGATGACGCTTGTAGCGTTCGAACTGATCCGGCCGAAGCGGCGGCTTCCGAGGCATCTGCGGAGCCTATCGGACGGCGGAGTGCCCGCAACGCGTGCGAACTCGATCCGCTTCAGCGCCGTCGACCTTCTGCGGCGCAAGCATTCCGGCAAAAAGAGAGCGGGGCCCTCCGCTCGCACGGAGAGCCCCGCCGAGACACGCGGGCCTTGCGCCTACTCTTCTTCTCCGGCCTCCTCGCGCGGCGGGATCACGGTGACCTTGTACGCCTTGCGCGGATTGTCCTTCATCATCCAATCGATGGTGACCCAGTCATTCTTCTTCAGTTCATCCCACTTCGTCTTGCCTTCGCCGGCGACGACGGTTTCGTCGATCTTGGAGAAGGAGATCTTGTCGCCCTTGCGGTTGTCGACGATCACCTTCTTCTCGCTCACCGAATCCAGCTTGCCGACGAACTCACGCGTCTGTGCCGACGCGGCGGCGGTCCATAGGACGGAAGTGACCAGAGCCAGCAGCACGAGCTGGCCGGCCTTTCGAGCAACGGGCAACATGATTCAGTCTCCTTCTTGTGTGGGCGCCGCAGCTGCGACGCATCGGCTCCTGTGGCAAGGCGCCCGCTTCGACGGAACCTCGTGCGTGCCATTCACGCCCATTCGGCGCTCCCGACGACCGCCCTCACCTCGCTGTCATCTCGCAACCAGCTCGAAATCAACTAGCACCGAACCGGAAGACGAGCACGATCCGCGTCGATGACAGCGAAGACCAGACGTTGGTGCCGGAGGTGGGATTCGAACCCACAAGGCCGCGAGGACCGGGGCATTTTGAGTGCCCTGCGTATACCGTTCCGCCACTCCGGCCAGCGGGCGGCCGAACATACCATGAGGCGACGCTGGCACCACGCTGATTGCGGGTTCCCGTCGCACCGCGATCGCGCCGCGAACGACTCTTTACAGCCTTGGGGCCCGGCGATAGCTTGCGCAGCCCGTCGGGGCTGTAGCTCAGTTGGGAGAGCGCTTGAATGGCATTCAAGAGGTCGGCGGTTCGATCCCGCCCAGCTCCACCAGGAGAATCCCTCGCAGCGGCGAGTAGATGCGCGAAGGGCGGCCGGTCGAACCGAGCCGCCCTTCGGCGTTTCCGCTCAGAGCGTGAGCGGCGCCGTGCCGTGCTCGCCGAAGGTGGCGTCCTCGATGCCGAACGCACGCAGCACGGTGAGGAAGAGATTCGCGATCGGCGGATCGCCGCTGAAGCGGAGATGCCGACCAGGCTGTACGGCACCGGCGCCGCGACCTGCGAGCAGGATCGGCATGTTCGAGTGCCGATGCGCATTGCCGTCTTCGATCTCGGAAGAGAAATAGACCAGGGAAGAGTCGAGCAGCGAGCCTCCCGGCTCCTGGATCGCCGCGAGTTGTTGCAGCAGGTAGGCGAACTGTTCGACCTCCCAGATGTTGATCGTGCGCAGCATCGCGAAGTTCGCGGGATTGTTCTGGTGATGCGAGATCTGGTGGTGACCATCGAAGATGTTCAGAAACCGATAGGTTTCGTTCGCACTCGAGTTCAACGCCATGAAGCTGATGATGCGCGTTCGATCGCATTGGAACGCGAACACCATCAGGTCGATCATCGAACGCACCCGCGCGACGAGGTCAACGGGTTCGGCGGGTTCGATGGCTGCACACTGAGAAGTGCTGGTGTCCTGAATCCGCAATTCGAGCGCGCGAACGTCGGTCAGGTACTCGTCGACCTTCTGGCGATCGGAGCTGCCGAGTTCGAAGCGAAGACGATTGGCGTCGTTGATCACGGTGTCGAGTACCGACAGTCGCAATAGCCGTCGGCGCTCGGACTCCGCGGGCGGGAGCGGGGTGCCAGCGCCTTGGAAGACTCGCTCGAACGCGGAGACCGGATTCGTCTCCTTCGAGAGCGGCGATTGCGGACCCGCCCACGAGATGTTTCGCGAATAAGCGCAGGCCGCCAGATCGCAGTTGCCGGCGGTCGAACCACCTTCCGTGCCGAGCTGAAGCGACGGCATCGACGTCTGCGCACCGATCGCTTGCGCGATGCGCTGATCGAGCGAGATGCCATTCTCGAGTCGGGTGCCGCGGCTGGGATTGACCGGCCGAGCGGTGAGGAATGTGCCCGTGCCCCGCGCGTGGTCACCGCCCGTCGTCACCTCATTGGCGGCGGCATTCAAGAGGCCCGTGAGTACCAGCACTTCATCGCGGATCGGTGCGAGCGGAGCGAGAATCGGCGGGAGCGTGTAGTTCGCGTCGGTCGTGGCAGGAGTCCAGTCGGGCATGTGGATGCCGTTCGGGACGTACCAGGCGAGGAAGCGGCGCGGGGTCGCTGCGGCCTGGGCGCGCGCTGCGCGGGGCCACATCGCTTCGAGAAATGGCAGCGCCACAGCAACACCGGCTCCGCGCAAAAAGGTTCGCCGCGACAAGCGGGCGCGATCGTCATCGAGCCACGGAACACGTTTCACGGCTTCGACTCCGCGCAGGGAGCACAGCGCCTGGCCCTCTGGGTCACTCCGCAGGGCGTATCGAGCATTGCCCCCCGGCTCATTGGTTGGGTTCCCCGTGCCGCTTCCGGAACGGCTCGCTCTGCACGATCGCGATGATCAGTCGCTCGAGGCTGCGCTCGTTCGTCTGGAACGCAGCCGTGATCGAGTCGAGCTGTGCGTCATCGCCCGCATCGAGGCCGCGGCCGAGCGCGTAGGTGAGCATTCGCTCGGCGACGCAATGCGGCGTATTCGGATCCGCCTTCACGAGTGCCGCCATCGAGGCGACGCCGGTGAAGCTGCGTCCGTCCGGGAACGCGCCGGAGGCGTCGATCGGAAGGCCCTGGTCGAGCGTGCGAAAAGCTCCGATGGCGTCGTAGTTCTCGAGGCCGAGACCGATCGGGTCGAGATAGTCGTGGCAGGATGCGCACTCGGGCTTCGCTCGGTGCGCGGCCAGTCGCTCGCGCAGCGTGTCGGTGGCGCCCGGCGTGTCGAGCGTGCCTACGACGCCCGCCGGCGGCGGATGGATCTCGATGCAGAGGAACTCGTCGAGCGCCCACTTACCGCGCTTCACCGGTGACGTGCGGCGCGACTGCGAGTTGGATGCGAGGATGCTGCCATGCGTGAAGATGCCGCCGCGCTGGCCGTCTTGCGCGAGGGTGACGCGCACCGGTGTGCTCGAACCCGGCTCCGGCAGCCCGTAGTGCCGCGCGAGCCGGTCGTTGAGGTACGTGAACTTCGCATCGAAGAAGCCGAGGAAGTCGGTCTGCGTCTGCAAGAACTCCTGGAAGACGAGGTGCGTCTCGTCGCGCATGGCCTCCTTCAGCTCGTCGTCCCAGCCGGGGAAGAAGGTGGGATCCGGGCTCACGTCGTCGAGCTTGCGCGTTCCGAGCCACTGGCCGGCGAACGATTCGACGAAGCCGCGCGCCTTCGGATCCAGCACCATCCGGTGGACCTGCGCGGCGAGCGTGGCGGGCACGTCGAGCGTGCCTGCGTCGGCCAGCTCGTCGAGCGTGGCGTCAGGCATCGACGCCCACAGGAAGTAGGACAGCCGCGTTGCAAGTTCGTAGTCCGAGATCGGATGGATCTCGGCCGAGCGCGGCTCTAGATCGCGCTCGACGTGGAATAGGAAGTGCGGCGACGTCATCGCCGCTTCCATCGCGCCGCCGAGCGAAGCTTCGAAATCGTTGCCGCCGAGTGATGCGGATTCCGCGAGCGCGACGAGAGTCTCGATCTCCGTCGTGGTCGGCGGCCGACGCCAGGCGCGGCGCACGAAGGATTGGAGCCGCTCGCGCAGACACGACCGGTTGCCGTCGATGGCCGGATCGCAGAGCGCGCGCAGTGCGGCGATCTGCGGCGTCGGTGCGACCACATCGACCGGGCCGTAGAGTTCGACGTAGTCGATGTAGAGATTGCGGTCTGCTGGAGCCACCTCGTAGTCGTTCGTGTACGCGACGCGCAACGTGTGCGCGCCCGCGTTGAGAACCATCTGCGCGGTGTAGATCCCGGGGGCGGACTCGATCGCCGGCACCTCGATCTCGCCACCGACCGGCAGCGCGCCGTCGAGAATCTGCATCCGAGCCGGCTCGTTGCCGGCGGGCGTTTGGTAGGCGCGGACCCGGATCTCGTACGACGCGGACACTGCGACGTTCACGGTCACCGACAGTCCGCACGCGCTCCACAGGCCCCAGAAGCTGCCCGACACGCCGCCACACTCGTCATTCGCGGTATCGGCCTCGGCCTCTTGGCGCTGGGCAGCCGCTGGCGGGTAGATACGCAGTGCCTCCTCGACCAGCGTGCGCGCGGCCCGCTCGGCTTTCTCGAAGAGCAGCGGTGAGAGCGCGAGCACTTCGCCGATCGTGTCGAAACCGTAGTCGGAGTCGTCGGCCGGAAAGTCGAGCGCCGGATGCGCGCTCGTGCCGAGCAGATCGCGCACCGTGTTGTCGTACTCGGTGCGGTTGAGGCGCCGCAACGTCACGCGGCCCGGATCCTGGCACAACGTCGGGTCGGGGGTCGCATCGATCGAAAACGCGAGTTTCGTCGGATCGAAGAGCGCGTCGCGATCCTGCGCGATCACGAACGGCGCGTCGGCGTCGCGCGTGGTGCCCGGCGGTGTCGTTCCGAACGGTGCACACGAGATCGCCACATGCGAGGCGGCACTGCTGCTCGTAACCATCACCGCGCCGCGCAGCAGACCCGTGCCGCCGTTCTGTACGGTGACGTGGAACTCATACTCGAAGCGCTCGCGGCCGGTGCGCTCCTCGGAGATCGACCAGAATCGAATCGTCGCCTTGCCGACCGTGCGCGTGAAGGTCGGCGAGCCGGTGACGGCGGCGCTCGGCGCGTACTGAGGTGCCGCGCTGGCGACCTGCGAGGACGGCGCCGGCTGGGGCGACTGCGCCGGCAGCGCGAGTTCCGGGATGGGGGACGACTGCTGCGCAGCCGACGCCTCCATCTCGACGCCCACCTTCACCGCGGCTGGCGGGGCCGGCGCGCGCACGCCCGCATCGGCTCGCGTACCGATTGCGGCCGAAGTGGCGCGCGGCGCGACGCTCGTCGGCGCCGTCACATCGGAGCTGTCGCTGCACGCGGTGGCGAGCGTCACTACAGCCAGTGCGAGCGCGAGACGCGCCGCGCTCAGCATCGCGGCCTCCGGTGGAATGCGAGCGCGGTCATCGACAGCACTGCGCTCGCGTGTTCCACCAGCACCGCGGGCTCGGGCACTACCGTCGTTCCGCTCTGCACGACCGCAAAGCTCGGATCGGGTTCGCGTACGGCGAATGCCTGTTCGCCCGGTGTGCCCACGCCCAGCCATTCGAAGTCGATGCGAAAGACGACGTTCGCGGATGGATCGCCGACCAGCGCCTCGGCGTCGTAGAACCCATCGGAACCAAGATTGATGTCGGGCGGTCCCACGATCGCGTCCCAGTCGGGTCCCGGCGCCAACGGCGCAGTCTCGAGCGCGGCGTACAGCTCGGGATCGAAGTAGACGGTAAAGCCGTAGCCCATATCGAACGGAAACTCGTCGAGTCGATACTCGTAGCGCCAGCGATCGTGTCCCTGCTCGGTGTCGGCCAGATTCCGCGCCGCATAGGAAAGCTCGACCGCATACGCGTTCCCAGCGACGAGCGTGAGCATGGAGATCACGGAGAGAGCGGCTCGATACAACGGCAACAGCGATCCTCTCCGCGGGGCCGAGCCCACCCGGGGTGGCTTGGCGCTCCGGCGTCCGTCTCCTCTTTGACCGCGGCCGCGCCTCAGAACGTGAGGAGATTCAGCACCCTAGCATGCTTGGTGATCGATTTGGGCCTCGGCCTCGCTCCCCTGCGGGGCGGTAGAAAGAGAACCCTGCACTTTTTTTCAGGGTCCGGTGCCACCTCCGCGTCGGCACGACCACCTACTAGACATCATGGTTGTATGTGCCTGGTGCAATCGGCAGATCGCCCCGCGAGCCCAGAAGGCTCACGCGGGGCACGCCCACGCGGCCTCGACTAGCCACGGGATGTGCCCGAACTGCCTCCAGGAACGCCTTTCCCAGATCGGCAAGAGCACAGCTCGCGCCGCCTGATCGCTGACCGCAGCATCCGAGTTCGCCCGCGAAGGAGCACCCACCTTCGCGGGCGATCGGCTTTCTGGAGCGGGCATTCGAGCAAGACCCGGCATCCTGCCAGCAGGTGCCCGCGCGAATCGATCCGGACTGCGTGTGGCACCGGCGCTGCACTGGAGACGCGGAGGAATCGGCGATGCTCATGCTGCGCCCCGCTGCCGAGCGCGGCCACGCACGCCACGGCTGGCTCGACAGCCGACACACCTTCTCGTTCGCCGACTACGTCGATCCGCGACAGATGGGGTTCCGCGCGCTGCGCGTGATCAACGAGGATCGGGTGCAGCCGGGCCGCGGCTTCGGCACGCACCATCACGAGAACATGGAGATCATCACGGTCGTGCTCGACGGCGCGCTTGCGCACGAGGACAGCCTCGGCAATGCGGCGATGATCCGGCCTGGTGAAGTGCAACGGATGAGCGCCGGGACCGGCGTCGATCACAGCGAATTCAATCCCTCTGCAGATGCCGTCGCGCATTTCCTGCAGATCTGGATCCTGCCCGAGCGCGGCGGGATCGCCCCCAGCTATGAACAGCGCGCCTTCGCGCTAGGGGAGACGCCGCGCGAACTGCGGTTGGTAGCGTCGCGCGACGGGCGCGGCGGCTCCGTGACCGTGCACCAGGATGTGGCGATCTTCGCGGGTCGGCTCGCCGCTGGCACCCAGCTGGCCCACGCGCTCGGAGCGGGTCGCCATGCATGGCTACACCTTGCGCGGGGCGCAGCGCTCGTGAATGGACTGCAGATCGCGGAGGGCGATGGCGTCGCCGCGAGCGACGAGCGGCGCCTCGCGATCAGCGCGGGCGATGACTGCGAGCTGCTGCTCTTCGATCTCGCCTAGCCCCTTCGACGCGGCCGCGTCGCGACGAGATCCCGCGCGCGGACCCACCGACGACGAGACGGACTCGGCCTTCGATCGCTGAGACTCCGAGTCGCACGCTGGCCACCCCGGTGTGACAGGAGCGTACGCTTCGCGGTGGATGCCCCCCTGGCGAGAGGATCCGTACATCGCATCGAGTCCGGCACGCAGCTTGAACTTCGATCCCTGCAACGAGCGTCCAGCCTGGACGCCAGAGGATCTGCAGAGCGCAGATTGCGGCGTCGAGTCCGGATGCGAGGGAGCGACGGGGATGGCGAAGACACTCGTTTGGATCTTCGGAGCCGCCTGCGCGGGGATCTTGGCTTGCGGCCAGAGCGCGGACGAGACGGCGCAGCCACCGGTAGTCGCGCAAGCAGCGCCCGCGAAGGCGCCCGCGATCTCGCAGTCTGCGCAGCAGGAGGCGAAGGAGATCTTCGCGTCGCGCTGCGCGGCATGTCACGGCGTGAGCGGCGCCGGTAACGGGCCCAGGTCCGACGAGTTTCGACCCAAGCCGCGCAACTTCCAGGATCCAGATTGGCAGGCCTCGGTGACCGACGCATACATCGAGCGCATCATCGTGGAAGGCGGCGCCGCGGTCGGAAGGAGCGCCTTGATGCCGCCCAATCCCGACCTCGCTGGCAAACAGGAGGTCGTGGCCGCACTGCGCGCCTACCTACGCCACCTCAAGGACTGAGGCGGAGAGAGATCCGCCTGGCGTTCAGCGCAGCGACGGCGGCGTCTGCTTCTCGATCACGTCGTGGGCGACCCGCGCCAACAGCGATCGCGGCAGCAGCCGCATGCCGAGATTGCCGCGGAGCCAGCGCCACCAGCCGACCGCGACCGAGGGCTGCCGGCCGAGCCGTTCGAGCGCCAGCTCGACGACACGTTCCGGCGTCTCACCCTCGTGCGGCACCTCGCCTGCGACCGATTGAAACTCCGTCGTGGTCGAGCCCGGCTCGACGACCAACACGTCGACGCCGCTGCCGCGCAACTCGGCCCAGAGTCCCTCGCCGAACAGCTCCACGAAGGCCTTGGTCGCCGCGTAGGTCGCGTGCAGCGGCATCGGCTGTTTCGCGGCGAGCGAACCGGTGAAGAGCAGCGCCCCGCGTCCGCGTTCCCGCATCTTCGGCAGCAAGCGATGCGTCAGTACGAGCGGCGCCGTGCAGTGGACCTGGATCATCGCGGCAAGCCGCCGCTCGTCGCGCCCCTCGAAGCGACCCGCACTGCCAAAGCCCGCATTGTTGACGAGCACAGCAATCTCGAGATCGGCGACCGCCGCCGCGAGCTGCGCAGCGCCGTCTGCGGTCGCGAGATCGATCGGCACGACGCGCGTCGCCACCGCGCGCTGCTTCGTGATCTCGGCCGCGAGCGTTTCGAGCCGGTCGGCGCGGCGGGCACTCAGCACCAGCGAGAAGCCCTCGCGCGCGAGCGCCCGCGCAAACGCAGCGCCGATCCCCGACGACGCACCCGTGACGAGCGCCCACTCGCCGTAGCGCTCGCGCAGCGGACGATGTGGCGGCTGGAAGCGATCGCGCGAACGCCACAGCGCGACGCTCAGCGCCGCGAATGGGAGGAACGAAAGCGCGCCCATCGCGACACCCTTCGCCCCACCGAATCTGAAGATCGGCCACAGCGCCATCGCGATCGCGACCTGCAGCGCATAGAGCGACGCCCAGGGCCAGAGCCAGCCGCGCATGTGCCAGAAGCCATACGTCCCTGCTGCATAGAGCGCCCAGTGGAACGGCTCGGTCGCCTTCGCGGCGATTCCCGTCAACACGACGCCGAACCACACTTCCTGATCGCGCGCGATCGACTTCCAGAAAAAGTCGAACGGCATGTAGAGAAACGTCATGTACGCGCAGAAACCGAGCAGCGCGTTCATCCAGCCGGGACGCCGCGCGAGCGCGTCGCGGAACCATTCGTGCATCGCTCTCCTCCCCCAGCCTCAAGCGCGCGACGCTAGCTGATGCCCTTCACTCGGCTACCTTGCCGCGACCGTGGCTGGACGTGTGCTCGTGTCGAGGGAGGCGTCGCTCGCTTGGCTGGTCTTCGACCATCCCGAGCGGCGCAATGCAGTGTCGCTCGAGATGTGGCAGGCGATTCCCGCACTCGCAGCGGAACTCGACGCGGACCGGTCCGTACGCGTAATCGGTCTGCGCGGCGCTGGCGATGTCGCGTTCGTATCCGGGGCGGACATCTCCGAGTTCAGCAGCACCCGGACCGGCGCGAGCGCGGCGCAGGCGTACGAGGACACCACCGCGATCGCGTTCGCCGCGCTGGCGCGAATCGGGAAACCGGTCGTCGCGGCGATCCACGGTTTCTGCGTGGGCGGCGGCATGGCGGTCGCATTGACCGCAGATCTGCGAATCGCAGCGGACGATGCCCAGCTGGCGATTCCCGCCGCCCGCCTCGGGCTCGGCTACCACGCCGCGGGCATCGACGCGCTGGTGCGGCTCGTGGGGCCCTCGACGGCCAAGGAAGTGATGTTCTGTGCGCGGCGGTTCAGCGCCCACGAAGCGCTCGCGCGCGGACTCGTGAACGAGGTCGTCGCGAAGGCCCAGCTCGAAACGCGCGTGCGCGCGGTGGCGGCCGAGATTGCCGAGAACGCACCGCTCACACTCCGCAGCGTCAAGCTGGTGATTCGCGAACTCGCGAAGGACGCGGCCGCCCGCGATCAAGCGAAGATCCGCGACTCGATCCACGCCTGCTTCGAAAGCGAGGACTACCGCGAGGGCGTGCAAGCGTTCCTCGACAAGCGCAAACCCGTCTTCCAGGGCAAGTAGTGAGCGCGGCGGCGCCCCCCCTTGCGCGGCGCGTGTTGCCGCTGGCGGCCTACTGGGCGCTCAGCATGGCGCCGTTCGGACTGTCGCTGCCCTACCTCGCGCTTTACCTGCGGGAGAACGCGGGGCTCACCGGCGCTCAGGTCGGCGCGGTGTTCGCGGTGATGCCAGCGGTCGGCATCCTCGGGCAACCGATCTGGGGCGTGTTGGCCGATCGCAGCGGGCTGCGCGCGCGATCGCTGGTCGCGATCTCGCTCGGCATCAGCGTCGGTTACCTCGCGATCGGCCAGGCGCAGGGATTCGCTTCGATCGTCGCGGCGACGGCGCTCTTCGCGCTCTTCGCGCGGGCGGTGATCCCGATGCTGCTCTCGGTGTGCCTGTCGACGCTCGAAGACCACCCGCACGCATTCGGCTGGGTGCGGGCTTTCGGCACGGTGGGCTTCGCCGCGTCGATGTTCGTATTCCCAGCCGCGCTGGGCGCCTACCAATCGTCTCACGCCCTCGCCGCGACACCCGGAGGGCCCACCGAACCCGCGCTCGGGCTGCTGTTCCCGACCGCGGCGGCGCTCTCTGCGATTGCGGCGGCCGCGGCACTCGCGATCCCGAGCCGCGGCGCGGTTGCGCTGCGTGCGAAGCGCGGCGAGTGGAAGGTGCTGCTGCGCAACAGACGCTTCGTGCGCCTGCTCACCGTCTGCACGCTGGCGTTCCTGTTCGTGAACGGACCGATGGAGCTGTTCCCGATCCTGGTCCGCGAGCGCGGCGGCAATCTGCACGTCGTGCGCGATATGTGGCTGTTCATGCTGATCCCCGAGATCCTGCTGATCACCGTGCTCGGTACGCTGGTGCGACGGCTCGGGGCGCGCGCGCTGCTCGCGATCGGCATCTTCGCGGGCGGGATGCGCTGGCTGCTCTGCGGCACGATCGAATCCCTGTCGCTGCTCTACCCCGTGCAGATGCTGCACGCCGTCGTGGTGTTGGGGCTGAATCTCGGAGCACCGCTCTACATCGACGCGGTCGTCCCGCCGCAACTCCGCTCGACGGCGCAATCGATGCTCGGCACGGTTGCGGTGGGAGTCGGCGGGATGGGTTCGAGTTTGCTCGCCGGCTGGCTGCTCGAGCACGGAGGGGCCGCATTGCCGTATGTCGCCGGTGGCGCCGGCGCGCTGCTGCTGCTGCTGGTCTTCCCGCGCTGGTTGCCAGCGCTCGACGCGATCGGCGTGAATGCGGGCATCCCCAAGGGAGAAGGGTAGTCTGGTCGCAGAGTCGAGGGGAGGTTTCGTTGGAGCCGCGACGCGCCCGCACCCGCATCGAAACCACCAACGCGCGCGGTGACGCCGCGCGCAAGCCGCCGTGGCTGCGGGTCCGCCTGACCGAGTCGCCTGGCTTCGCGATGACACGCGCAAAGATGCGCGAGCACAAACTCCACACGGTGTGCGAAGAGGCCGCCTGCCCGAACCGCGGCGAGTGTTGGGCAAAGCGCCACGCAACCGTGATGATCCTCGGTGATGTCTGTACGCGTGCCTGCAGCTTCTGCAACGTGATGACGGGACGACCCCGCGCCGTCGATGCGGGCGAGCCGGAGCGCCTCGCCGAAGCGATTGCGGCGCTCGGGCTGCGCCACGTGGTGATCACGTCGGTCGATCGCGACGATCTCGCCGACGGCGGCGCCGCGCATTTCGTCGCGTGCATCGAAGCGCTGCGGCGCCGCAGCGTCGGCTCGACGATCGAGGTGCTGACGCCCGACTTCCGGAACAAGCCGGGCGCGATCGAGACGGTCGCCACGGCGCGGCCCGACGTCTACAACCACAATCTCGAAACCGTGCCGCGCCTCTACCGTGCGGTGCGACCCGGCGCGAGCTATCGCCATTCGCTCGACTTGTTGGCGCGCGTCAAGCGGATCGCGCCCGGCATCTTCACGAAGTCGGGGATCATGGTCGGGCTCGGCGAGCGCCAGGACGAAGTTCTCGCGGTGCTCGATGACCTACGCGCAGCCGACGTCGACTTCGTCACGATCGGGCAGTACCTGCAGCCGACACTGCGCCACATCGCGGTCGCGCGTTGGGTCGATCCCGTCGAGTTCGATGGCTACGCGGATGCCGCAAGGAAGAAGGGATTCCTGCTGGCGGCGGCCTCTCCACTCACGCGATCGTCCTACCACGCCGATGCAGACTTCGAGAGGTTGCGCAGCCTTCGAGGGGTCTGAATGACCGACCGGAACCCGGATCGCGACAGCGACGAAACGCGCGAGTGGCTCGACGCTCTGGCGTCCGTGCTCGCCAGGGAGGGTCCGGAGCGCGCGCACGATCTGATCGAGCGGCTGATCGATCAGGTGCGCCGCTCGGGCGTGAACCTGCCCTACTCCGCGACGACGGCCTACGTCAACACGATCCACCAGAGCCAGCAGCCGGCGATGCCGGGCGAGCCCGGCCTCGAACACCGAATCCGGTCACTGGTGCGCTGGAATGCGCTCGCGCTGGTGGTGCAGGCCAATCGGGAGAGTGCCGAACTCGGCGGCCACATCGCCAGCTTCGCTTCCGCCGCGACGCTGTACGACGTCGGCATGAATCACTTCTTCCGCGCTGCGAGCGACGCGCATGCGGGCGACCTCGTCTATATCCAGGGCCACTCGTCGCCGGGCATCTACGCACGTGCGTATCTCGAAGGCCGGCTCAGTGAGGAGCAGCTCCGCAACTTCCGCCGCGAGGTCGATGGCCGCGGGCTCTCGTCGTATCCGCATCCGTGGTTGATGCCCGCGTTCTGGCAGTTCCCGACGGTGTCGATGGGACTCGGTCCGATCATGGGAATCTACCAGGCGCGCTTCCTCAAGTACCTCGGGCACCGCGGCATCCTCGAAGCCAACGATCGGAAGGTCTGGGTGTTCTGCGGCGACGGCGAGATGGACGAACCCGAGTCGCTCGGCGCGATCGGACTCGCTGCGCGTGAGAAACTCGACAACCTGATCTTCGTGGTGAACAGCAATCTTCAGCGTCTCGACGGTCCGGTACGCGGCAACGGCAAGATCATCCAGGAACTCGAAGGCACCTTCCGCGGCGCCGGCTGGAACGTGCTGAAGGTGATCTGGGGCGGCCGCTGGGACGCGCTGCTCGCGAAGGACAAGAAGGGAATCCTCGCCGAGCGCATGCACGAAGCCGTCGACGGCGACTACCAGAGTTACAAGCTGCGCGGCGGCGCCTTCACGCGCGAACACTTCTTCGGGACGCATCCGGAGCTGCTCGCGATGGTGGCGCATCTCACCGACGACGAGATCTGGCAACTCGATCGCGGAGGCCACGATCCGGAGAAGATCTACGCCGCCTACGCCGCCGCGGTCGTGCATCGCGATCAACCCACCGTGATCCTCGCGAAGACGGTGAAGGGCTACGGCATGGGCGAGTCCGGCGAAGGCATGAACATCAGCCACCAGCAGAAGAAGCTGGCGGAGAAGTCCCTCGCCGCGTTCCGCGATCGTTACCGGATCCCGATTCCCGACGAGCGCATCGCCGAAGCGCCCTTCTACAAACCGGCCGCCGATGCCCCCGAGATGCAGTACATGCATGAGCGTCGTAAGGCGCTCGGCGGCTACGTGCCGTCTCGCCGCTCGATCGCACCCGTGCTCGCAGTTCCCGAGTTGTCGATCTTCGCGAAGCTGCTCGAAGGCTCGGGGGATCGCGAGTACTCCACCACGATGGCGTACGTGCGGATGCTCGGGGCACTGCTGCGCGATCCGAACCTCGCCCGCCACATCGTGCCGATCGTTCCCGACGAGGCGCGTACCTTCGGCATGGAGGGCCTGTTCCGCCAGCTCGGCATCTACGCGGCCGATGGACAGCTCTACGAGCCAGCCGATCACGACCAGGTGATGTGGTACCGCGAAGATCAAAAGGGCCAGGTTCTGCAGGAAGGCATCTGCGAGGCGGGCGCGATGTCCTCGTGGATCGCGGCGGGTACCAGCTACGCCAGCAATGGCGTGCCGATGATTCCTTTCTTCGCGTTCTACTCGATGTTCGGCGTGCAACGCATCGGCGACCTGTTCTGGGCCGCCGCCGACTCGCGCACCCGCGGCTTCCTGATGGCCGGCACGGCCGGCCGCACGACGCTGTCTGGCGAGGGACTCCAGCACCAGGACGGTCATAGCCAGCCGTGGGTCGCAGCGATCCCGAATTGCGTCGCGTACGACCCCGCCTATGGCTACGAGTTGGCGGTGATCGTGCACGAGGGCCTCACCCGCATGCTGCGCGGCCAGGAAGACGTCTTCTACTACATCACGATGATGAACGAGAACTACGCGCATCCGGCGATGCCCGCGAACAGCCGCGACGGCATCCTGCGTGGGCTCTATCTGCTTCGCGCCGCCGAGGACGCCAGCGCGCCGCGCGTACAGCTACTCGGCAGCGGCTCGATCCTGCGCGAGGTGATCGCCGCTGCGGACCTGCTGCAGAGCGACTTCGGCGTCCAAGCCGATGTCTGGAGCGCCACCAGCTTCAACGAACTGCGCCGCGATGGGCTCGACGTCGAGCGCTGGAACCTGCTGCACCCGGAAGAGCCGCAGCGCAAGAGCTTCGTCGAGCAGCAACTCGGCGAGCGGCCGGGTCCGGTGATCGCCGCGACCGACTGGATGAAGGCGTATGCCGATCAGATTCGCCCATTCGTGCCCGGCCACTACCGCGTTCTCGGCACCGACGGCTTCGGCCGCTCGGATCGCCGCGAGCGGCTGCGACACTTCTTCGAGGTGAACCGCTTCTTCGTCGCGGTCGCGGCGCTCAAGTCGCTCGCCGATGTCGGCGTGATCCCGCCCGCCACCGTGCGCCAGGCCATCGAGCGCTTCAAGATCGACCCGGCCAAACCGAACCCGATGCGGAGCTAGCCACGATGGCCGAGCAAGAGATCAAGCTCCCCGACATCGGCGACTTCGACGCGGTCGAAGTGATCGAAGTGCTCGTAGCGCCCGGCGATCACGTCGCGGCAGAGCAATCGCTGCTGGTGCTCGAAAGCGACAAAGCGACGATGGAGATTCCGTCGCCGTTCGCCGGTATCTTGCGCAAGTTGCTGGTCGCGGTCGGCGACAACGTGCGCGAGGGCACACCGATCGCGATCCTCGAGGTCGCGGAAGCGAATCGCGAACCCGCAGCCGCGGCGGAACCGGCCGCAGACACCGCGCCGCAAGCGGAGAAACCCGCGTCTCCTACGCCAGCGCCCTCCCCCGCGGACCTCGCGCCGTACACCGTCGACGCGCCACAGCCCGCCGCCCATGCGGGACCTTCGGTGCGGCGGCTTGCGCGCGAACTCGGCGTCGATCTCGCGCTCGTACCCGGTCGCGGACCCAAGGGACGCATCCTCGAGGAAGACGTGCAGGGCTACGTGAAGGCGCTCGTCGCGCAAGGCGGCAGCGCCGCCGCGGTGCCGATCGCCGGCGTGAACGTCGCCGCCGCGGTCGACGTCGACTTCGCGAAGTTCGGGGCGATCGAGAGCGAGCCACTCCATCGCGTGCGGCGCATCGCCGCGGCGAACCTGCACCGGAGCTGGGTCAGCGTGCCGCATGTGACGCAGTTCGAGGACGCCGACGTCACCGACCTGGAGAGCTTCCGTCAGGAACAGCGTTCCGAAGCCGAATCCCGCGGTATCAAGCTGACCTTCCTGCCGTTCCTCGTAAAGGCGGTCGTGAAGGCGCTCCAGGAGTTTCCGCACTTCAATGCGTCACTCGACCGCAGCGGCGAGAACCTGATCGTGAAGCGCTACTACCACATCGGCGTCGCGGTCGACACCGAACATGGGCTGGTCGTGCCGGTCGTGCGCGACGCGGATCGCAAGAGTCTCTTCGAGCTGGCCGCCGCGCTGCAGGAACTCTCCGAGAAGGCGCGCGCGCGGCGGTTGCGGCCCGAGCAGCTGCAAGGCGGGTCGTTCAGCATCTCCAGCCTCGGCGGCATCGGCGGCACGCGCTTCACGCCGATCGTGAACCACCCCGAAGTCGCAATCCTCGGCGTCTCGCGGATGGAATGGAAGCCGGTCTGGCAGGGCGGCGCGTTCGTGCCGCGCCGCATGCTCCCGCTGTCGCTCTCGTACGACCACCGCGTGATCGACGGCGCCGACGGCGCGCGCTTCACCGGCCGGCTCGCCGCGCTGCTCGGCGATCTGCGGCGCATTCTGCTCTAGTGAGCGATCTGCACGCCGATCTCGTCGTGCTCGGCGCCGGGCCCGGCGGCTACACCGCCGCCTTTCGCGCGGCGGATCTCGGTCGCAGCGTGGTGCTCGTCGAGCGGTATGCGGCGCTCGGCGGTGTGTGCCTTCACGTCGGCTGTATTCCCTCGAAAGCGCTTCTGCACGTGGCCGAAGTGATGGCTGCCGCGCGCGACCTCGGCGAAGCGGGCGTCGAGTTCGGGACGCCGAAGATCGATCTCATCCGGCTGCGCGCGCGCAAGGACGCCGTCGTCGCGCAGCTCGGCGGCGGGCTTGCGAAACTGGCGGCGCAGCGCGGCGTGCGCGTCGTCACCGGTACGGGAACGTTCGCAGCACCGGAGCGACTCGACGTCGCGACCGCGGACGGCCCGATCGCGATCCACTTCGCTCGCGCGATCATCGCCGCAGGCTCGCGCGCGCTGCCGCTTGCTGGTTTCCCGAGCGACCCGCGAGTGCTCGATTCGACCTCTGCGCTGGCGCTCGACGAGATTCCGCGGCGGTTGCTCGTGGTCGGCGGTGGCATCATCGGACTCGAACTCGCGACGGTGTATGAGGCGCTCGGCTCCGAGGTCACGGTCGTCGAAGCGCTGGATCGCCTGCTGCCGGGTCCGGATCCCGATCTCGTCGTGCCACTGCAGCGACGCCTCGAAGCGCGCCTCGCTGGCATCCACTTGCGCACGAAGGTGACGGCGGTCGAGGCGCGCAGCGACGGCCTGCTGCTCGCGTTCGAGGGCGAGAAGCCGCCGACCGAACGACTCTTCGACCGCGTGCTGGTGGCGGTCGGCCGCCGTCCGAATGGAGATCGCATCGGCGCCGAGGCGGCCGGACTCCGCGTCGATGAGCGCGGCTTCGTCACGGTGGACGCGCGACTCGCGACGAACCTGCCGCACGTCTTTGCGATTGGCGACGTCGCCCGCGCGCCGCTGCTCGCGCACAAGGCGAGTCACGAAGGCAAGAGCGCAGCCGAGGCCGCGTGCGATCTGCGCGTCGCGTTCGATGCGCGCGCGATTCCCGCCGTCGCCTACACCGATCCCGAAGTCGCGTGGGTCGGCGTCACCGAGAGCGACGCGCGCGCGCAAGAACTGGACGTGGAGGTCGCGCGCTACCCGTGGGCCGCGAGCGGTCGCGCGCTCGGTATGGGCCGCAGCGAGGGGATGACCAAGCTGCTGTTCGCAAAGAATACGAAAAGGCTGGTCGGCGCCGGCATCGTCGGTCCCCACGCGGGCGACCTGATCGCCGAGTGCGCGCTCGCGATCGAAATGGGCGCAGATGCGAGCGACATCGCGCTGACCGTCCATCCCCATCCCACGCTCGGCGAGACGATCGGCCTCGCCGCGGAAGTGGCGGCGGGAACGGTCACGGACCTGTACTTGCCACGTCGCGCGAGGTGATAGGATGCGCCCCGTCGCGTTGGGGGGTGCATGAGTCTGTTCCGGCGCAAGCCGATTCTTCAGCTCCAGACCGAAGCCGCGTCGAGCACGCTTCACCGCGCACTCGGGCCGGTGAATCTCACGGCGCTCGGGATCGGCGCGATCATCGGCGCCGGGATCTTCGTGCTGACGGGACAAGCGGCCGCCCGGTACGCCGGCCCCGCGATCGTCTACTCGTTTCTGCTGGCCGGCATCGCCTGCGCGTTTGCAGGTCTGTGTTACGCGGAGTTTGCCGCGATGATCCCGATCGCGGGATCGGCCTACACCTACGGCTACGCGACGCTCGGCGAGTTGTTCGCGTGGATCATCGGCTGGGATCTGATTCTCGAGTACCTGTTCGCCGCATCGACCGTCGCGGTCGGCTGGTCGGGTTACGTGGTCTCGTTGTTGCGTGACTTCGGCATCGAGATTCCCGCGCGCTGGGCATCGGCACCGTACACGCATATTGCGTCGCCGGACGCCGGATGGAATGTGTGGCGCATCTTCACCGAGGGATGGTCCTCGACCGGCGCGGTGCTGAACGTGCCCGCGATGGGGATCGTCGCGCTCGCCACCGCGCTGATCGTCGTCGGGATCCGCGAGTCGACGCGTTTCAACAACGCGATCGTCACGATCAAACTCGCGGTGATTCTCGCGTTCCTCGGCTTCGGCGTCTTCTACGTGAACACCGAGCACTGGGTGCCGTTCGTGCCGCCCGCAGAGGGCGACGGACGCTTCGGCTGGGGCGGTGTCGTGCGCGGCGCTGGCGTGATCTTCTTTGCCTACATCGGCTTCGACGCGGTCTCGACGGCCGCGCAGGAAGTGAAGAATCCCCAGCGCGACATGCCGATCGGCATCCTCGGTTCGCTCGCGATCTGCACGGTGCTCTACATCGCGGTCGCGCTGGTGCTGACCGGCATCGTCGATTTTCGCACGCTCGACGTGCCCGATCCGATCGCCGTCGGCATCGACGCCGCCGGTCCCGGGCTCGCCTGGCTGCGCCCGATCGTGAAGATTGGCGCGGTCGCGGGGCTCTCTTCGGTGATCCTGGTGATGCTGCTCGGCCAACCGCGCATCCTGTTCACGATGGCACGCGACGGCCTGCTGCCGCCGATCTTCGGAACCGTGCATCCGCACTACCGCACGCCCTGGGTGGCGTCGCTGCTGACCGGCGGCATCGCCATGGCGTTCGCGGGTCTGTTGCCGATCGGTCTGCTCGGCGAGCTGGTCTCGATCGGCACGTTGCTCGCTTTCGCGATCGTCTGCGGCGGCGTGCTGGTGCTCCGCTATACGGATCCCGGGATTCCGCGGCCATTCCGCGCGCCGCTGGTGCCATTCGTGCCGATCGCCGGCGTGCTGTCGTGCGGCTACCTGATGTCCGGTCTGCCGATCGACACCTGGGCGCGTCTATTCGTCTGGATGGCACTCGGTCTCGCGATCTACTTCGGCTACGGCCGGCGGCATTCGAAGCTGCGCACGGGCGTCGATCTCGAGGGCACATCTGCGTGAGCGGCGGGGCGTCGCTACGACGCCTTCTCGTCGCCAGCGCGACCAGCGGTGCGCTTCTCTTCTCGGTGTCGCAACCGATCCCGGCGCGCGCCTCGCAAGCGGCTCCGCATGCGAGCACGGCGAGTACCTCGCGTTGGTGGAAGCTCGACTGCGACGCCGACTCTCGCGCGAAAGATCCGGACGCGAGGACCTGCGTGTTCACCGTGAAGATCCACGGTGCGATCGATCGATCGCGACTCCAGTTGGTGCGGCGCGCGCTCGAGCGCCGCGACGCCGCGCGCCAGGCACTGCGTCGCGATGTCGCGCTCCGCGTCGACGTCGATAGCGCTGGCGGAGAAGTCTTCGCCGCGCTGGAGATCGGCCGGATCCTTCGCGAAGAACGCGCATCGATCCGCGTCCTCGACGGCGCTTCGTGCATCTCTTCGTGCGTCTTGCTGTTGATGGGCGCGACCGAACGGAGCATCAGCAAGAGCGCTCGCATTGCAATTCACCGGCCGTCGCTCGGCGCAACGACGCGAGATGCGCGGAACGAGGCCGGCGAGCACGCGATCGTCGCGGCGCTGGGCGAGCAACTTGCGCTCTATGCGCAGCAGATGAACGTCCCGCGCAAGATCGTCGACGAGATGATGTCGGTCCCGGCGGATCGCCTGCGCTGGCTGCACCCTTCCGATCTGACCGCGTACGGCATTCCGCGCTTGGATCCGGGCGTCGTCGCCCAGTGACTCGTCCACGAACGGGGGGCGGCAGATGCTGACGCGTGTCGGCGCAGCACGACCCGGAAAAGTGCGAAGCGCCAGACGTCAAAGGGCGGCCACTCTCGCGAGTGACCGCCCCTTTCGGGATCAGTAGATCCGAGCGACTAGCTGCGGCGCGTGCGGCCGAAACCCACCAGACCCGCAATGCCCGAACCGAGCAGCACCAGCGTGCCAGGTTCCGGCACGAAGTGCAGGTTCAGGAATCCGAAGCTCGGCACGACTGCCGACGACGGGATGTTGGTCGAGATGAAGACCGGGGTCACGAGCGTCACGTTGCCCGAGGCAGCGCCCGTGTTGCTCAGCACCGACACGCCGCCCATCTGCGTGATGGTGCCGATCTGCGCCGTACCTGTGGTCCACGGAGCGCCGATGACGGTCACGCTCACGAGCGCGCCGACGGCGGTGGAACCGCCCTTGCCGACCACGGTCAGCGGAACGGCGATGTTGGCGCCCGGGAACGGCGAGCTCGTGGTGCCACTCGCATTGCATGCGCCGAACAGGCAGACCTTCGAGACGCCGACGAGCGGCATGATGCCGCCGAAGCCCGCGCCACCGTTGCCCACGAACGCGCCCAAGCCGTTCGCCAGCGTGACCTGGATTCCCTTGATCGGGGAGACGACCGGATCGGTCACCGGAAGGACGAAGCCTGTCGTGGCGAAATCGCGCTCGGCGAGGTTCAAACTGCTCAAGTGACCACCAGCGCCTGAATCATTGACGATCGCGGTGCCTGTGCCCGTGAGCGTGGTGGTGAGGGTGGCGATCCGAAGCGAGAGCGTCCCGTTGTATCCGAGCGCGACCGCGTTTGCCTGGCCGGCGACGCCCAGCGTCAAGAGGCCCGCTGCAAAGATGCTCAACAACTTACTCATAGAGTTTCTCCAGTTTGTTCCGAACCACAGTGGGATTCTTTTTGAGCGAAACTTCGTTCGCCTTGTCACGGAGGTGGCCGCTCCGCAGCGCGCGTGGCAAGAATTCTTCCGTCGCGCGCTTTTCGCTCCCCCGGGGTGGTGGTGGGGAGCGCCCGAGGCCATCGGAACGAGCGGCCGCCCGAGCCTTGGCGCTCTTTCTCGAGCGCCGCTTCGGCTGCGATCGGAGCATCGCCCCCGGCGGAGCGAGTCGGAGGGCGAGCCGTCCTTCGCGAACCTTGCACGCGCAGCGTTGCCCGACGCCGGCAACTCCGCGCAATCCCTGGTGGGCCGCCCGGGACTCGAACCCGGAACCAGCGGGTTAAAAGCCCGATGCTCTGCCAATTGAGCTAGCGGCCCTCAGAGAGCGAACCGAGAAACCAGCGACGAAACGCACCCGACTGCGCCTCGCCGCGCGTGAGCATCACTCGCTCGCCGGGCGATCGCTCCGGCTACGCCTTCTTCGCGCGCGGCGACTTCATCTGCTTGGCGCGCAGTTTCTTGATCAGCCCGTCGGGACCTTCCGCGCTGACGATCTCCTGGGCTTGCGCTCGGAAGTTCTGCACCAGCGACACGCCCTCGATGATCACGTCGATGCCGCGCCAGCCACCGCCCTCGTCGCGCATCCGGTAGTCGACCTTGGTCGTGTCGGCGCTGCCCTTGACGACCGTCATCACCGTGACGTCTTCGTTCTTTTCGACGCGCGAAGCGCCGATCGCGATGGTCTCGTCGCGGAACGTGTTGAGCGTGTCGCGGTAGGTGGCCGAGAGGTGTTTCTTGAAGGCATCGACGAAGTCGGCCTTCTGCTTGGCCGAGAACTTGTCCCAGTTGCGGGCCAGCACCAGCCGCGACATCAGCTCGAAGTCGAAGCGCTCGTAGGCGATCCGCTCGACCCGCGACTTCTTCTCCTCGAGAGGGATCGCCTTGTCGCGGAGGATCGTCAGCACCGTATCGATGGTCTGCTGCACGAAGGTGCGGGCCGCGTCCTCCGGCTTGGAGGCCGCGGCCGGGACACCGCTCGCCGGGCCGAGCGCGAGCGCTGCGCCAAGGACGAGCCCAGCGATTCGCCGGCGCTCGCTACTTCGGAGCATTCTTCTTCCCCTTCCCGTCATCGACTTCATAGAGATCGTCGCCAACGCTCCCGTAGTAGGCGCCAGAGCCATAGTCCGAGAGACTTTCGCTGTTGCCCACGGCCGACGAGCGGTATTGCATGAACGCATCTCGCACGAAAACGTAGTAGTCGAGAGCCGAACGCCGAGCGGCCTCGATCCGCTTGCCCGCGCGCGCCCGTGAGTTCACGATGTCGACGACGCCCGAGCCCGGCACGAACCAGGTGAGCGGACTGAGTGCGGTGTCGAAGGCCGTGCCGACGAGATCGCGCGGATCGGAGGGACCGAGCAGCGGCACCATCCAGTACGGGCCGGGCGGGATGCCCCAGCGACCGAACATCTGGCCGACATCCTCGTCGCGACGCGGCAGGCCCCACTTTGTGGCCGGGTCGAAGAAGCCGACGACGCCGACGGTGGTATTGATCAGGAAGCGCGCCACCTCGGTGATCGCCTGCTGGCCTTCGGCCTGGCCGACGTTCGACACGAAGCGCGACGGGAACGCGCTGTTGTAGAAGAACTTTGCAACCGAATCGCGTAGGCCCGCGAACGTGATGAACGTCCAGCCGCGCGAGACAGGACGCAGCACGTACTTGTCGACACCGTCGTTGAATCGGAAGACGGGGCGGTTCATCCCCTGCCACGGGTCGGCGGGATTCGGCGGCGTCCCGGCACACGCCGACGCGGACACCGCCAGCGCGGCCAGCAAGCTGAGCGTTGCAACCCGTTGCCGCTTCATTCGGAACCCTCTTCGCGATTGGCGCCATCCGGGCCTGCGTCGCTGGCATCGGTCTTCGACGAACCGTTGCCCAAGTTTTGGATCATTTTCCCGATCAGCCTTTCGAGAATCACGGCACCTTGGGTGTACTGGATTTCGTCTCCTGCGGCGAGAAACTTCGCGCCCTTTTCGCCCATCTCCTCGCCGCCGCCGGGCTCGAGCGCAATGTACTGGTCGCCGAGCACGCCGGACGTGAGGATCGAGGCGGAGCTGTCGGTGGGGAGTTCGAGCCGGCGGTCGATGTCGAGCGTGACGCGCGCACGGAAATCCGGGGCCAACGCAACCGACTTCACCTGGCCCACCTTCACGCCGCCGACCACGACCCGGGCACGGTTTTTCAGGCCGCCGATCTCGTCGAAGCTCGCGACGATCTCGAGCCCGCCCGGCCCCCCCGCGCTGAGCCCACCGATCGCCACCGACAGATACGCGATCGCGGCGAGGCCGATCAGGACGAAGCCTCCTACCCAGAGTTCGAGGCCCGGCGACTCGCGCATCTTCAATACCCCCAGAGTGCAGTGATGAAGTAATCCGAGACGAGTGTCGCGACCGACGCGATCACCACCGTGGACGTTGCGGCGGCGGAGACACCGGCCGAACTCGGTTGCGCGGTGAAACCGCGATAGGTCGCGATCAGCGCCACCAACGAGCCGAACACGCCCGCCTTCAGCAAACCACCCGCGACGTCTTCCGAAAAGCGCACGGCGTCCTGCAGCGTTGCGAGATACGAACCCGCGTCGCCGCCCAGCACGACGACACCCACCAGGTAGCCGCCGAAGATCCCGAACAGCGTGAACAGCGTCGCGAGCAGCGGCATCGAGAGCACCATCGCGAGCGCCTTCGGCGCCCCGACGAAGTCGAGCGGATCGACCGACATCATCCGCAGCCCGTCGAGTTGTTCGGTCACCCCCATGCTCGCGATCTCCGCGGCCATCGCCGAACCCGCGCGGCCGGCGACCAGCAGCGACGTCAACACCGGCCCGAGTTCGCGGATCAACGACAGCCCGACGACGGCGCCGAGTTGCCCGTCGGCGCCGAAACGAACGAGCGTGTTGTGACCCTGCAACCCGAGCACCGCGCCGACGGCGACGCCCGAGATGCAGACGATCACCAGCGAGAGCACGCCCGAGTCGTAGATTTCGCGAATCAGCCGGCGCGCGCGCCACGGCGGTTGCGCGCCGGCCACCGCGAGCCGCAGCGAGAACACTGCGAAGCGTCCGAGTTCGCGCACCAGCGCGATCGAGCGGGCGCCGAGCGCGCGCACCGCGGCCGCCGGATTCACGACACGCCCTGCGCCACCGCACGGCTCGCCGACTCCGCAAAGAACTCCGCGACACGCGGGTCGGTCTGCAGCAGCGTCTCGGTCTTTCCCGACACCGCGCCGCCGCCCTGCAACAGCACCAGGTGATCAGCGATCCGGCGCGTCGACTCGGTGTGGTGCGATGTGATCAGCATCGTCGCGCCGACGCTCGCGTTCACCTGCTGCAACAACTCCTCGATGCGGCGCACGGTGGGCGGATCGAGACCCGAAAAAGGCTCATCACAGAGCAGCAGGTCCGGCTTCTCGATCAGCGCGCGGGCGAGACCGGCACGTTTCACCATCCCGCCCGACAGCTGTCCGGGCAACAGATCGTCGACGGCCTCGAGGCCGACCGCTTCGAAGACGTGGTGCACCTCGTCACGGATCTGCGTCTCGCCGAGTTCGCTGTGCTCGCGCAGCGGCAGCGCGACGTTGTCGAACACGTTCATCGAGTCCAGTAGCGCGCCACCCTGGAACAACATGCCGACGCGGCGCCGGAACGCGCGAACGGCGCCCCCGCCCAGCTGCGCGAGATCGGCTTCGCCGTCGATGCGCAGCACGCCCCGATCGGGCCGGATCAGGCACGCAATCATTCGGAGCAGCGTGGTCTTTCCGGAGCCGGACGGGCCCGCCAGCACGCTGATGCGGCCGCGCGGAAACACACACGAGAGTCCGTCCATGATGACGCGGGTGCCGCGCGTGTAGCCGAGGCCCTGCGCCTCGATCTCGATCGGCTTTGCCACGACGTGCGCGGCGTCCAAGTGACCGCTAGTCCCGGAACGGATCGATGCACGCGATCGTCTGATCGCGGCCGGGACCCACCGAGAGCACTTCGACCGGAACTTCGACGAGCGCCTCGATGCGTTCGACATAGCGGCGCGCGGAGGCGGGCAGATCTTCGACGCGGCGCGCGCCGCTGAGATCGCCCTCCCAGCCCGGCATCGCCTCGTAGACCGGCTCGGCGCGCGAGAGTTCGCCGAGCGTCATCGGGAATTCGTCGGTGCGCTTGCCGTCGATCGTGTAGGCCACCGCGATCGGCACCTCGGCGAGGCCCGACAGGATGTCGAGCTTGTTGATGACGAGACCCGTGAGGCCGTTCACGGTCGCGGCTTCGCGCAGCATCACGATGTCGAGCCAGCCGCAGCGACGTGGGCGCCCCGTGGTGGCGCCGAACTCGGAGCCGAGTTCGCGCAGCCGCTCGCCCGCGGCGCCGGTGTCTTCGGTCGGGAACGGACCGCCGCCGACGCGCGTCGTATACGCCTTCGAAATGCCGAGCACGTGGTCGATCGCGGTCGGCCCCACCCCGGAACCGGTGCACGCCGCGCCGGCCACACAGTTGGAGGACGTGACGTACGGATAGGTGCCGTGATCGACGTCCAGGAAGGTGCCCTGCGCGCCCTCGAAGAGCACGTTCTTGCCCTCGTCGAGCGCGCGTCGCAGCAGCCGGCCGGTGTGATCGACGTACGGCGCGAGCTTGCGGCCGTACTCGCAAGCGGATTCGTAGATGGCGTTGGCGTCGACCGCCGGCCAGTGATGCACCTGCGTCAGCTCGAAGTTCTTCTCGCGCACGATGCGGTCGATGCTGTCGCGCAGACTCGCCGGGTCGAGCAGATCGGCGACGCGAATCCCACGGCGCGCGACCTTGTCCTCATAGGTCGGGCCGATGCCGCGCCCGGTGGTGCCGATCGCGCTTTCCTTGCGCGTCTCCTCGCGCGCCTTGTCGAGCGCAATGTTCCATTCGAGGATCACGTGGGCGCGGCCCGATACGCGCACGCGCGCCGGATCCTGCAAGATCCCGCGCGCCACGAGCTTCTCGAGTTCTTCGAGGAGCACGCGCGGATCGACGACCACGCCGGGACCGATCAGATTCAGCGTGCCGGGACGCAACACCCCGGCGGGTACCAGGTGCAGCACCGTCTGCTCGCCATCGACGACCAGCGTGTGGCCGGCGTTGTTGCCGCCCTGGAAGCGCGCCACCACGTCGGCACGCGTCGCAAGCCAGTCGACGATCTTGCCCTTGCCTTCGTCGCCCCACTGCGCGCCCACCGCGACGAGCGTCGGCACGCTACAGCTCCACGATCTGGCACGAGATCACGTGGGGCAGCGTGCGCAGGCGCTCCATCACCGCGTCGCTCGGCGCGCCATCGACGTTCACCAGCATCGCGGCTTCGTTGCGCTCGCGCTGTAGCGCGAGCTGCATCCGCGAGATGTTGCAGCCCGCCTCGCCGAGGATCGTGCCGACGGCGCCCACGACGCCGGGGCGATCGTGGTTGTGCAGCAGCAGTGTGTGGCCTTCGGGAATCGCTTCGAGGATGAAGTCGTCGATGCGGACGATGCGCGGCTGCGTGCCGTGAAACACCGCGCCGGCGATCAGTCGATCAACGCAACCGCGCACGCGCGTCGTCACGGTGCTGGCGTAATCGTCGCTGCGGCTCGCCTTCGACTCGATCACCTTGATGCCGTGATCGCGCGCGATGCCCGGCGCGTTCACCATGTTGACGCGGTCGGTCACCGTTTCGAGCAGACCCTTCAGCACCGCGATCGTGATCGGTGCGACACGCAGATCGGCCACGCCGCCGGCGTACTCGATCTCGATCTCCTCGATCTTGCCGGGGCAGAGCTGGCCCTGGAAGCGGCCGAGCTTCTCACCGAGCAACAGGTACGGCCGCAACTGCGAGAGGAGCTCCGGGGATACCGATGGCACGTTCACGCCGTTGCGCACTTCGCCCTCGAGCAGGAAATCGCGCACCTGCTCTGCCACCTGGATCGCGACGTTCAGCTGCGCCTGTTCGGTGGATGCGCCGAGATGCGGCGTGCAGATCACCTTCGGATGGAGCACGAGCGGGTGGTCCTTCGGCGGCGGCTCCTGTTCGAAAACGTCGAGTCCCGCGCCGCCGACCTGCCCGCTCTCGAGCGCGGCATGGAGCGCCTTCTCGTCGATGATCCCGCCGCGCGCGGCGTTCACGACCAGCAGACCGCGCCGGCACTTGGTGAATGCGGCCGCGCCGAGCAGTCCGGCCGTATCCTTGGTCTTCGGCACGTGTACGGTGAGCGCGTCGGCGCGCGCGAGCAGCGTGTCGAAATCGACGAGATCGATGTCGAGCTTGGCCGCGACGTCGGCGGGCAGGTGCGGATCGAACGCGATGACGCGCATGCCGAGCCCCTGCGCCTTCTGCGCCACCACGCGACCGATGTTGCCGAGCCCGATCACGCCGAGCGTTCGGTTCGACAGCTCCATGCCGGTGAAAGCGGTCTTCTCCCATTTGCCGGCCTTCATCGACGCGGTTGCCTGCGGGATGTGGCGCGCCAGCGAGACGAGCAGCGCGATCGCATGTTCCGCGGTCGTCACGTTGTTGCCCGACGGCGTGTTGACGACGACGACACCGCGCTCGGTCGCGGCCGGCAGGTCGACGTTGTCGACACCGATCCCGGCGCGTCCGATGACGCGCAGCTTGGTCGCGACCGCCAGCACGTCGCGCGTTACCTTGGTGCCGCTTCGGATCACCAGACCGTCGGCCTCGCGGATCCGTTCGAGCAACACGTCGGGCGCGAGATCGGGCGCATATTCGACCTCGATGCCACGTGCATGCGCGAGAATCTCGAGTCCCTGCGGTGCAAGGCTGTCGCTCACCAGGACTCGGGGCATGACTTCTCCTCGCCAGCGAGAAAGGGGCGCGCGGGCGGCGCAAGGGACTCGATCAAGGACCGATGGGATGACCGACAAATCCTTGCGGATACTCGAAAATGTCTCGCGAGAGAGGCAGTTTGGCGGAGCGCTCCGGGGTCGTCAACGGTTCTCGAAGCGGCTGAAGAGTCGCCGCCGCCCATCGGCTAGGCTCGGCGACCGTCCGCCACGGAGGGGAGTGCGAGTGAGTGGAACAGCGCCGGCGGTCCTCCACGTGTTCGACGACGGTGTCGCGCGCGTCACCATCAATCGGCCCGACGCGCGCAACGCGTTGTCGGGCGAAGTGATGGAAGGCTTGCTCGAAGCGTTCGACCGCTCCGCCGCCGACCCGCTCGTGCGCGTCGTCGTGCTCACCGGCGCCGGCGAGAAGGCATTCTGCGCGGGCGGCGATCTCGGCGGCAGCGGCTTGCGAGCCGCTGGGCGCGGAGCGCCTGGCCCTCCGAGGCCCGAGCGTGGATTCGCGGAGCGGCACCACGATCGCCGCAACTTCGCCGATCTGTTCCGCCGGATGAACCGGCTCGGCAAGCCGATCATCGCGCGGGTGCGCGGCCACTGTCTCGCGGGCGGCCTCGGCTCGGCACTCGGCTGCGACCTGGTCGTCGCGAGCGACGATTCGTCGTTCGGCACGCCCGAGGTGAAGCGCGGCCTGTTCCCGATGATGATCATGGCGACGATCTTCCGGAACGTAGGGCGCAAGAAGGGAATCGAGCTGTTGCTCACCGGCGATCGCATCGTGGCGGCGGACGCCGAGCGACTCGCCCGCGACGCGTTCTACACCATGTCCGACATGCCCTTCGACCCCGCGCTCGAGTATCTGCAGACGATGCTGACGGTGAACCTCGGCACCGAAGACGCGATCGAGGGCGTGACGGCGTTCCTGCAGAAACGCGACCCGGCCTGGAAGGGTCGATAGGGCCTTGGCGCTTTCGTACCCGCCGGAGATCGCGATCCGACCGCGCGGCCCGCTCGCCGCGGTCGTGCGTGTGCCCGGCTCGAAGAGCATCACGAACCGCGCGGCGGAGATTGCTGCGCTCGCCAGCGGCACGAGTACGCTCACCGGCTGTCTCGAGAGCGACGACACCGAAGCGATGCGCGAAGCGCTGCGCGCACTCGGCGTCTCGATCGACGTGCGCGACGACACCTGGACCGTGCGCGGTCGCGACGGCGTGCTGCACGCGCCGCAGGCGCCACTCGACGCGCGCGCTTCGGGAACCACGGCGCGATTCCTGTGTGCGGCCGCGACACTCGCCGACGCGCCGGTCGTGATCGATGGCGCGCCGCGGATGCGCGAGCGCCCGATCGTCGATCTCGTCGACTGCCTGCGCACGCTCGGCGCGCAAGCCGAGATCCTCGGCGCGAACGGTTGCCCTCCGGTGCGCATCCAAGGCGGCGGGCTCCGCGGCGGTCGGGCGCCGATCGACGCGCGCCGCTCGTCGCAGTTCGTCTCGGCGGTGTTGCTTGCGGCGCCGTACGCGAGCGAGGACGTCGTGCTCGATCCGATCGATGGGGCGATGGTCTCGACGCCGTACGTCGATCTCACGCTGCAGGTGATGCGCGCGTTCGGCGCCGATGCGTCGTGGATCCAGCACGGTTCGCTGCGCGTCGCGAAGGGACATCCGTATCGCGCGCGCAGCTACGCGGTCGAGGCCGACGCCTCGGCCGCCGCCTATCCGTTCTGCGCAGCCGCGATCGCCGGCGGATCGGTGCGCGTCGAAGGCGTTCGCAGCGACTCGCTGCAGGCGGACTGGAAGCTGCTCGACGTGCTCGTCGACATGGGCTGCACGATCGAGCGCGACGAAACCTCGGCCACCGTGTGCAGGCCCGCTGGCGCGCGCCTCAGCGGTATCGACGTCGACATGAACGAGTTTCCCGACGCCGTGCTCGCGCTCGCCGTCGTCGCGCTCTTCGCCGACGGTCCGACCCGCATCGAGAACGTCGCGAACCTGCGGATCAAGGAAACCGATCGCCTCGCCGCGCTCGAACGCGAACTGACGAAGCTCGGCGCGCGCGCCACCACCGGTCCGGATTGGCTCGCGATCGAGCCCGGCCCGCTGCGCGGCGCCGCGATCGACACCTACGACGACCACCGCATCGCGATGGCCTTTGCACTCGCCGGCCTGCGCATTCCGGGCGTCGTGATCCGGCAGCCGCGCTGTGTCGCCAAGACGTGGCCCGACTACTTCGCCGCGCTGGAGCGACTGTGAGCGACCGGGTCCGGCGCGGCGCAGCGATCGAAGCGACCGCACTCACGCGGCGCTTCGGTGAGCGCTCCGCGCTGACCGGCCTCGACCTGCAGATCGCCGCGGGCGAGTCGTTCGGGCTGCTCGGTGCGAACGGCGCCGGCAAGACCACCTTCATCCGGCTGCTCACGGGTTATCTCGTTGCATCGAGTGGAACCGTCACGGTCGACGGCTTCTCGCCGATCACGGATGCCCGCGCGGTGCACGCACGCATCGGCTTCGTCGCGGAGAACTCGCGCCTGTATCCGGAGCTGCGCGTGCGCGGTTTCCTGCGCTTTGCGGGTGGCGTGCGCGGTCTCGCGGGGGCAGCGCTACAGGACGCCGTCGATCGCGCGCTCGCGCGTTTCACACTCGAAGACGTAGCGCTCCGACCGATCGGCAATCTGTCGAAGGGCTACCAGCAGCGCGTGAATCTCGCGCAGGCATTCCTGCACGATCCGGCGCTGCTGATCGTCGACGAACCGACGGCGGGACTCGATCCGCTGCAACAGGCCGAAGTTCGCCGCGAACTGCGCGAAGCCGAGGGTACACGCACGGTGCTGCTGTGTACCCACGATCTGGGCGAGGCGCGTGAACTCACCACGCGCGTCGCGGTGCTCTCGCGAGGCCGCCTCGTCGCGTGCGGGCCGACCGCCGAGATTCTCGGCAGCGCCGATCCGCTCGCGCTGTTCCGCGCTGCGGAGGCGAGCCCGTGACGGCGCTGCGCGCGCTGGTGCGCAAGGAGTTCGCGGTGCTCTTCGGATCGCCGGTGGCGTGGCTCACGCTGGCCGCGATCGGGCTCGTCACCGCCCTGCTCTTCTTCGATCACCTGCGCATCTACAACCAGATCCTGTTCCTGTACGCCAGTTCGACGATGGGCGGCTTCGAAAGCGACACGGCGCCCGCCTACCTGAACCTGCGCGACCAGGTATTCCTGCCGGTGATGGAGACGCTGGCACTCACGCTGATCGGGCTCGTGCCGTTGGTGACGATGGGCGTATTCGCGGAGGAGCGGGCGCGCGGCTCCGACGAACTGCTCGCCACCACGCTGCTGACACCGAACCAGATCGTCGCCGGCAAACTGATCGCCACCTACGCATTCATCGCACTCGCGCTGGGTCTCTCGTTCGTGTACCCGGCGACCTCGATCGTGCGCTCCGGGCTCGGACTGCCGCACCTGCTCGCGGTGTACCTGGGCCTCTTCGGTCTCGGCATCGCGCTCGCTTCGGTGGGTGTCGTGTGTTCGGCGTTCACCAGCAGCCAGCTGGTCGCCGCGATCTCCGCCTACGCCGTTGCGTTCGTGCTCTACGACTTCCGCTGGATGGCGCAGTTCCTGCCGGACGCCGCCGCGCAGGCGATCGACCCGCTCTCGATGCACCTGCACTTCGGCGCGTTCGCCGAGGGCCTCGTGCGCGGCGCCGATCTCGCGTACTTCGCAGGCTACGTGCTGGTGGCGTCTGCGCTCTGCCGTTTGGCTCTCGACCAGGCGCGGGTGCGCTAGCCATGCGCGAACTGGCATGGCTCGGGGTCGTCGCGCTGCTTGCGAGCGTGGGCTCGTACTACACCTCGACGAAGTTCGGATTCTTCGGCTGGGCCAATGCGATCGGCGGTGCGATCGCGCTGCTCGCGGCACTGCTGCTGGCGCTGCGGCGCGCGAGCGGCTTCGGGTCGCCCGCCGCGCGACGCATGCTGATGCCCAGCGTGCTCGGCGTCGTCGCGTCGCTGGCGCTCGCGTACGGTTTCGAACGCGTTGCGGACCGCGCGGACCTCGTCTGGGACTGGACGGCGGATACGCGCTACACGCTCGCTCCCGCCACGCGCGAAGCGCTCGCGAAGTTGCCGGCGCAGCTCGTCGCGACACTCTACGTCGATCCGGGCGACAACCGGGCGCGCAGCACGCGGCTGCTGCTCGAGACGTTGGCCGGCGCAGGAGCGGGTCGGGTCACGCAGCGCGAGCGCTCGCTCGAAGAGTCACCGGAAGACGTCGATCGGTATCAGATCGGGTCATCGAACACGGTGGTGCTCGCCATGGGCGACCGCGCCGAGACCGTCGTGCGCCCCACCGAGGGGACGATCTTCGAAGGCCTGCGCCACCTCGGCGCCGATCAAGGCCAGGTGCTCTACGTCGCACGCGGAGAAGGCGAAGGCGACCTGCAGCGCGGCGACGACGCGGGTTTCCTGGGTCTCGCCGAAGCGCTGAAGACAGAAGGATTCACGGTACGCGAACTGGTGACGGCCGCGATGTCGGTCGTTCCCCCCGACGCATCGATCGTGCTGCTGGTCGCGCCGCAGCGGGCGCCGCGTGCCGAGGCGACCGCCGCACTCGAAAGCTGGCTCGCGCACGGCGGGCGGCTCGTCGCGCTGCTCGAGCCCGGCGTCGACTCAGGCGTCGAAGCGCTGCTCGAACGCTGGGGCTTCGGGCTGCCGGACGAGGTGATCGTCGATCCCGCGTCGGGACCGGTCGAGGGCGATGCGCCGGGCGTGAACCCGATCGTCTTCCAATACGCCACGCACCCCGCGACCCACGGCCTCGACGGCACGCGGATGACCTTCTTCCGGCGCACACGCCCAGTGCTCGCGCAGCACAAGCCCGAACCGGACGACACGCTGCGCGCCGTTGCGTTCGCAAGTCGCCGCGCGTGGCTCGCGGCCAACACCATTGCGGTGCAGCGCGGCGCCGCACCCGAGGAGCCCGCGGAGCGGCGCGAGGATTACTGGCCGGTGCTCTCGGTCGGCGCGTATCCGCGGCCCGGCGGCGAGACACGCATCGCCGTCTTCGGCGACGCCGACTTCGCCAGCAACCGCTACCTGCGGACGCTCTACAACCTGGACCTGCTGATGAACACGATCCACTGGGTCGCGCAGCGCGACGACGAGATCACGCTGCGCCCGAAGACACTGACGCCGGATCAATATCCGCTGACGCCGCAGCAGTCGCTCGACATGCTCTACGGCGTAGGTCTGCTGATTCCCGAACTGTGTGTAGCGGCCGCGGCGTGGACGTGGGTGCGAAGGCGCGGCGCTTAGTTCGGGTTTGATGAAGCTCGCCGCTCGCCTGCGGCTCGCTACGCGGGAGCGGCCTGGTGACCTCGCCGCTCGCCTGCGGCTCGCTACGCGGGAAACGAGCGGAGCGCTTCGGAGGGGGCGCGGGGATTCATTTTTCGCCGGGTCCCGGCGGCTTGGTTGCGAGCGCGATGCCGGTGGCACCCGCTTCCTGCGCCATGTCGAGGATCGTGACCGCGCGACCGAGCACGACGGTGCGATCGCCGCGCAACACGACGACTTTGTCCTTCGCCTTCGCCAGCGCGGCCTTCAGCGCCGGCGCGATCGCATCGCCGGCGACCACGGCGCCGTCGATCGCAACTTCGTCCTCGGCGGTGATCGTCACGGTGACACCGGACGGCACCTGGCTCGCGACCGCCGAACTCGGTAGATCGACGTTCTTGCCCTGGCTCGAGATCACCGACGTCGTGACCATGAAGATGATCAGCAGTACCAGGAAGATGTCGGTCAGCGGCGTGATGTTGATCTCGGCGACGATGTCGTCGCCGGTCGATTCGTCGGCGCTAGGCAGGGAGTGGATGGCCATGGCCGGTCTCCTGCACGCGCATCGGAGCGGGCGGCTGGGCGGAGGATTCGACGTAGAGCAGAGCCTGCACCAGGCGTTCGCAGGCGCGCGCGAAGCCGTTGTTGATCAGGCCGATCTTCACGTTCAGGTAGTTGTAGAACGCGAGCGCGATGATCGCGACGCCGAGACCGACCGCGGTGGCGATCAGCGCTTCGGAGATGCCCGACGCCACCACTTCGAAACCGCCCGACCCTTCCGTCGCGATCTGATGGAACGCTTTCATGATGCCGACCACGGTGCCAAAGAGGCCGATGAACGGCGCCAGCGAACCGATCGTGCCGATCACCCACAGTCCGCGGCGCAATTCGGCGGTGCATTCCTGGCGCGACGTCGCGAGGATCCGCTCGAGGTCCTCGAGCGCGATGTTCTTCCACGCGAGACCTTCGCGGAAGATCTGCGCGATCGGCGTCTTCGCGGTCTGGCAGAGCGCGCCAGCAGTTGCGTGATCGCGCTTGCCGAGCGCCTCCACCACGCTGCGCGTCAGATCGCGCGTGTTCTTCTCGATGCCGCGGTAGCGCAGGAAGCGCTCGATCATCACCGCGAGCACCAGCACCGAGCAAAGTGCGAGCGGGACGGTGGTGAGCCAACCCTGTTGCAGCATTCTGGCAATCGTGGCGACATCCACGGAACGTTCCTCCAGCGAAAGCTGAGACTGCGTCGAGCAGCCTACGAACCATCCAATCGGGCAGTCGCAGCGCGCGATCCCCGCCTAGCGAGCGATCATCTTATACGATGAAGTGGCCGCCATTCCAACAACGTGACAGTTGCGTTGACACCTTCGGGCCGCAGAGTCTACGATGCTTGCAGTGGAAAATTGTGAAGCGATGCCGGGGCCTTCCAGTGATTTGAAGCGCTGCGTGACGGCATCCTTGCAAGCACGGGAACGGAAGCTTCGGCGCAAGCCGGATGGACAAGGGTAGGACTCCGCACGAGGCACATGGCTGCGCAGATCCAGCCCGTGCCGTTGCAAGACGCGAGCAAGATGCGCGGTCGCTGCAACCGCGTGATCGCTCGCGGGTTCGATGAGGACGAGAAATGCTGGGACCGAATGCTGGCGGGAAAGCGCGATGAGTGCGACGACGCCCTCGATCCGTCGCCGTGTCGGCCGACCGTCGCCGCTCCGCGACTTGCGCATCGGAGACGCTGCGCGCGCAGGTCGCGCACCGACGATCGCCTTCCCGGGGATCGCGTTCCCGGAGCCCGATAATGGATGGCGCCGCACGCTCGCCAGCGCCCTCGCGATCGCCGCGCACGTTTCGGTGATCGGTGCGCTCTTCGCGGTCGCGTGGCTCGCGACGCCGCCCGTGAAAGACGAGCCGATCCCGATCCAGCTGGTCCACGTGAAGCCGCCGCCGCCGCCGCCGCCGCCGCTCGCGAAGGTCGAGCCGCCGCCTGCGCCGCCGACGCCCAGGGCGACGCCGGCTCCGCTGCCGAAGCCCCCGCCGCCGGCGCCCGCTCCGAAAGCGCTCGCCGAACGCCGCAGCGTGAATTTCGCACCGTCCGCACAGACGATTGCGCCGCAGATCGTGAATCCGAGCGTGATCGCGAAGGCGGCGCCCAGCGTCGACGCGAAGAGCTTGCAGTCTTCGGCGCCGCGCGAGATCCAGAGTTCGGCGGTCGCGATCGAGGCCGTGCAGGCCGTCACCAACGTTGCGGCGCCCACACCGACGCGCGTCGACATCGGCAATGCCGGCGCGCCGGCGCTGCGCGGGCCGCTGCAAGCCGCTGGTGTCGCCGGGCCTTCCGTCGGCCCGACGGCGATCGCCGCGCCGACCGCGGGCGAGAGCGTCGGCACCGGCAAGGTGGTCGTCAGTGGCGACGGCTCCTCGGTGCGCGAAGGCGTCGTCTCGAATCGCGACGTGCTCGGCTCGCCCGACGGCGCCCGCGTCGCCAGCGCCGACACACGGGTGGGCCAGGGGAACCTGCGCGGCAGTGGCGAAGGCACGACGCTCGGCGGTGACACGTCGGACTGCGAAGCGCGCCCCGAGGTGAAGGCTTACGTATCGCAGATGAAGGAACGAACGTACTCGCGTTGGGCGCCGCCACCGGACGCGCCGGCTGGCAAGACGCAGGCCAAGCTACGCTGGCAACTCGACGTTGGTGGTTCCGCGAGCAGCGTCGAGCTGCTTTCGGCGGGCGACAAGAGAGTCGGCGCGTCGGTAGTGGACGCGCTCCGCTCCGCGGCGCCGTTCCCGCCGATGAGCGACCGCGTTCGCTGCCTGACGGAGCAGCGCGTCACCGGCATCTTCTCGGTCGAGGTCACGGCTTCGAGCGGCACCGTTGCGAACTAGCGACGGTCTCCTGCTGACCCTCGTTCTGCTGCTCGGGTCTGCGGCCCACGCTGCGCCCAAGCCCGCCCGCTGTGCGCCCGTCGAGCTCTTCTACGACGACAAGGAAGAGCTCTCCGAGAAGCGCACCGATAGCAACAAGGACTGCAAGCCCGACGAGATCGTGCATTACCAGGCCGGCAAGCCGGCGCGCGCCGAGAAGGACACCGACTTCGACGGCCGCATCGACACCTGGATCGTCTACGACGCCGCCGGCCAGACCGTCTCGCAGCAGCACGATTCCGACGGCGACGGCAAGCCCGACGAGACCGTCGAGTTCGCAAACGGCAAAGCCGCCGTCCAAAAGGTCGACAAGAACAAGGACGGCAAGCCGGAGGCCGTGCTGCACTACGACGCGAGCGGCCAGCCCGCGCGCGAGGAAGCCGACACCAACGGAGACGGCAAACCGGATCGCTTCGTCACCTACCAGAACGGCAAGCCCGCGCGCACCGAAGAAGACCAGAACGGCGACGGCAAGATCGATGCGCGCGCCGACTTCGACGCCGAGGGGCGGCCGGCGCGCGAAGAACAGGACAGCAACGGCGACGGCAAACTCGACGCGTCGATCGTCTACGAAAACGGCCAGAAGGTGC
>JANLTC010000154.1:0-1889 GCA_031362725.1 Deltaproteobacteria bacterium
GCACCTTCATGCGGGAAGTTGCGAAGTTGCCCCACGCCTACGATCGCCTCGAGCGATTCTCCTGGATTCCGGCGGGCCGCAAGTGGCTCGATCATCTGGTTGCGGCCGAGGACGGACCGAAAGCGTAAGCCCAGATCGACAGAGAGAAGATGAGAGAAAGGGAGCGGCCATGACATCTGAACGAGAAGACGGCGCACAGACCGCCGATCTGCCCGACGATCCAGACCAGTTAAAAGTGATGGTCCGCGAGGAACGGGAGAAGGCGCTGTCATTCATGGCGTCGTGGCAGCGCGCCGCCGCGGACTTCCAGAACTTCAAGCGGCGCGTCGAGGACGAACGCACTGAGACGTCGCGACTGGCGAACGCGGCGCTCATCATGAATCTGCTGCCGCTCGCTGATGATCTCGAGCGCGCGCTGCAGAACGTCGACACGCATCTTGCCGGACTGACGTGGGTCGATGGCATCCGCCTAATCCATCGCAAGTTCCAGGCGCTGTTCGATATGGCCGGCGTCACCGAGATCAACGCAGACGGCCAGGCATTCGACCCGGCCGTGCACGAGGCCGTTGCGCAAGTAGCGGGCGACGAGAACCGCGTGCTCTCCGTCGTGCAGAAAGGCTATCGCCTCGGCGATCGCGTCATCCGCCCGGCGATGGTCGTCGTCGGGCAGGGTGGCGGCGAGGGTCCGGCATAGGCCGAGCCGGCCACATCGGAAACATCAACGCTGCGCGGCTTCGCGGGCGGATTCGGAAATGAAGGAGAACAAACGTGGGAAAGGTAATCGGCATTGACCTGGGGACGACGAACAGCGTCGTCGCCGTCATGGAGGGTGGCGACCCCGTCGTCATCGCGAACGCGGAGGGCTCGCGCATCACGCCCTCGGTCGTCGCCGTCAGCAAGACGGGCGAGCGGCTCGTGGGCACGGTCGCCAAGCGGCAGGCCGTCACGAATCCGGAGAACACGGTGTACTCCGTGAAGCGGCTCATGGGCCGGAAGTTCGAGGATCCGAATGTCCAGCGCGATCTGTCGCTGCTCGGCTACAAGATGGAGCGCTCCGCAAACGGCGACGCCGCCGTCGCGATGGGCGGCCGCAGCTACTCGCCGGCTGAGGTGTCGGCGATGATCCTGCAGAAGCTCAAGGCCGACGCCGAGGCGTACCTGGGCGAGACCGTGACCGAAGCCGTGATCACGGTTCCGGCGTACTTCAACGACCAGCAGCGGCAGGCGACGAAGGACGCGGGCAAGATCGCCGGCCTCGATGTCCTGCGCATCATCAACGAGCCGACGGCGGCATCGTTGGCGTATGGCCTCGACAAGAAGACCGAAGAGGTTATCGCCGTCTACGACCTCGGTGGCGGCACGTTCGACATCTCGATCCTCGAACTGGGTGAAGGCACGTTCCAGGTGAAGTCCACGAACGGCGACACGCACCTCGGCGGCGACGACTTCGACCAGCGCGTGATCGACTTCCTGGTGAGCGAGTTCAAGCGCGAGCAGGGCATCGATCTCAAGCAGGACCGGATGGCGCTGCAGCGGCTCAAGGAAGCGGCCGAGAAGGCGAAGATCGAGCTGTCCTCGGCGCAGTCGACGGAGGTGAACCTGCCGTTCATCACGGCGGACGCGGCCGGCCCCAAGCACATGACGATCAACCTGACCCGCGCCAAGCTGGAGCAGCTCGTCGGTGAGCTCGTCGAGGCCACGCTCGTCCCGCTTCGTTCGGCGATGCAGGATGCCGGCGTCACTGCGGCGCAGATCGATGAGGTCGTACTCGTCGGCGGGCAGACGCGTATGCCGCTTGTGCAGGAGAAGGTGCGGCAGTTCTTCGGCAAGGAGCCGCACAAGGGCGTCAACCCGGACGAGGTCGTCGCGATCGGCGCGGCGATCCAGGC
>JANLTC010000172.1:0-55892 GCA_031362725.1 Deltaproteobacteria bacterium
ATCTAAGAGGAGAAAGGGGACGGTCCTCGACCGTGCCTGGCTGTGGAGTAAGGGGACACCCCTCGCGAGGTGTGTCCCCCGAGTCCACGGTTCGGTCACGTTGAGGACCGTCCCCTTTCTCCCTAGGCTGCCTCTCTCTCAATATTCGGAGGCAGAGCGGCATGGGCATCCTGGACGGGAAAGTGGCGATCGTGACGGGGTCGGGCGGCGGGATCGGGCGTGAGCACGCGCTCGCGCTCTCGGCCGCGGGCGCGGCGATCGTCGTGAACGACCTCGGCGGCACGCGCGACGGCGCGGGCGCGGGCCACAACATGGCCGACACCGTGGTCGAAGAAATCCGCAAGGCGGGCGGCACCGCGGTCGCGAACTACGACAACGTCGCGACCGTCGCGGGCGGGCAGGGCATCTTGAAGACCGCCGTCGACAGCTTCGGTCGTGTCGACGTGCTCGTGAACAACGCCGGCATCCTGCGCGACAAGACCTTCGCGAAGATGGAAGAGAGTGATTGGGACTCGGTCATCGCGGTCCACCTGAAGGCCGTGTATTGCGTGACGAGGCCGATCTTCGCCCACATGCGCGAACAGACCGGCGGCGGTTCGATCATCAACACGTCGTCGACCTCGGGTCTCGAGGGCAACTTCGGTCAGACCAACTACGGTGCGGCGAAGGCCGGCATCGCGGGCTTCACGCGCTGCCTGGCGCTCGAAGGCCAGAAGTTCGGCATCCGTGTGAACGCGATCGCTCCGGTCGCGCTGACGCGCATGACCGAGGACCTCCCGTTCGCGCAGAACGAAGCCTTCAAGGAGCGCATGCATCCGCGCCACATCGCGCCGCTGATCGTCTACCTCGCGAGCGATCTCTCGAAGGACGTCACGAAGAAGATCTTCTTCGTCGGCGGCGGGCAGATCTCCGAGATGCGCATGGTCCGCACCGAGGGGGCGACCAAGAAGGACGGCGTCTGGACGCCGGGCGAGATCGCGGCGCAGATCGGAACGATTCTCGGGTGAGTTCGCGATGAAGAGCGGCCGGGTCGGAGCTGCCGACCCGGTCGCGCGCTACGGCAGCGGTGGACGCGCTGACCTATCTTGGCGCGATGCCTCCCGTCGATCTTCGCGATTCGCTTTCGGCGATGACGCCGCGCTTCAACTTCTTCTTCCGCTGGTTTGCGAAGCGCTTCTTCGGCGAGATCACGCTCGACGAGCCGACCGTCACGCGTCTGCGCGCGCTCGAGTCCGCCGGCAGCGTCGTCTACGTGATGCGCTACGCGAGTCGTCTCGACTACTTCCTGTTCAACTGGCTCTTCCTGCGCCACGGCTTGCGGCTCTCGACCTTCGCGAACGGCATCCGCTTCGACTACTACCGGCCGTTCTGGCAGGCGCTGCGCGGGCGGCTTCACGCGCTGCGCAGCCGGCGCGGCGCGCTCTCGGAATCGGATCGCGACCGCGTGCGCGCACAGGTGCAGCGCGGCTCGTCGCTGTTCGTGTTCCTGCGCACCGAACGGGTCGGCTCGTGGCTGCTCGGGCGACGCCATGTTGCGACAGCCGAGCGTTCCGACCTCGACATGCTCGCTGAAACCGTCGGCGCCGCGTGGGACGGCGCGACGCCGGTCGCGGTCGTTCCGCTCGCGCTGTTCTGGCGGCCGGGACCGCGCAACGAGCGTCGCTTCCTGAATCTCGCCTACGGGGCGGCGACGCGGCCGACGGACTTCGCGAAGGTCGCTTCGTTCCTCGTCAACTATCACAACCTCGCCGTGAAGGTTGCGGATCCGATCGACCTCACCGGCTTCGTCGACCAGCGGCGCGCCGAGGGCGAGGCGGCGGTCGCGCGCAAGGTGCGCCGCTCGATCCTCGTATTCCTGTACCGTGAGGAGAAGGTGGTCGAAGGGCCGACGCTGCGCCCGCGCCACAAGGTGCAGGAGACGGTACTCGCGAGTCCGCGGGTGCGCGTTGCGATCGAGGAACGAGCGCGCGAGCGGGGCCGCTCGTCGGAAGCTGCGCGCGCCGACGCCGAGAAGATGTTCCGCGAGATCGCGGCCAACATGAACTCGACGCTGCTCGCGGTGCTGAATGTGATCACCACCGCGGTGTTCCGTCGCGTCTTCGTGTCGATCGAGACCTCGGGGCTCGAAAAGGTCGCGGAGTACGCCAAGCGCCATCCGATCGTACTGGTGCCGAGTCACCGCTCGTACTTCGACTTCCTGCTGCTCTCGGTGCTCTTCTACGCGCACCATCTGGTGCCGCCGCACATTCTTGCGCGCGAGAACATGGCGTTCGGTCCATTTGGCGTGATCTTCCGCCACGCCGGCGCCTTCTTCATGCGCAAGACCCTCGACGACTCGCTCTACAAAGAGGTGTTTCGAGCGTACGTCGAGTACCTGGTGCGCGAGGGCTTCACGCAGGAGTTCTTCATCGAGGGCGGTCGCTCGCGCACGGGTCGCAGCATGGCGCCCAAGCTCGGTTTCCTGTCCTGGGACGTGGACGCGTTCCTGGCTTCGCAGCGCCGCGATCTGTTCTTCGTGCCGATCGCAATCACCTACGAGCGCCTGATCGAAGAGGGCTCGATGCTCGAGGAACTCTCCGGTGGCGCCAAGAAGGACGAGAGCATGCTCGGCCTGGTGCGCGCGCGGAAGGTGCTGCGCCGCCGCTGGGGCAGCGCACACATCAGTTTTGGCGAGCCGATCTCGCTGGCGGATTCGATCGGCGACCGCCGCGCGCGTTTCGCGCTCGAAGCGAGCGAAGAGGACGCTGCCGAGAAGCGCCGCTTCGTCGACGATCTCGCCCAGCGCGTGGTCGAGCGCATCAACGCGGCGACGTTTGCCAACACGACGGCAGTCGGCGCCTGCGCGTTCCTCGGCGAGACGCGGCGCGGGATGCTGCGCCACGAATTCACCAGCCGGATGCAGGAACTGGTCGATCTGCTGCGACTGCAAGACGCGCGACTCACGCCGGCGTTGCTGCACGACCAGCCCGACTTCAACGACGCGATCGCGTTCCTGCTGCGCAGCGATCTGGCGCTGTCGAAACCCGATCCGCGCGGCGAGATCCTCTTCTACGAAGAAGACAAGCGCCGCGTCCTCGACATCTATCGCAACGGCATCCTGCATTTCCTCGCCGCGCCCAGTTTCGTCGCGCGGCGGCTGCTCGCGGGTGGATCGCAAGATGCACTCCGCGATGACCTGCGCTTCTGGCTCGACCTGTTCCACAACGAGCTGTTCACGCAGCGGCCGCTGGTACTCGCCGCGCACTTCGAGGCCTTCCTCGACTACTTCGAGCGACTCGAAGTGGCCGAGCGCCACGAGTGTCAGTGGCGCGCCAGTGAGAAGGGCGCCGCGTATCTGCGGAGGCTGGCGATGCAGACACGGGGTCTCATCGAGGTGTACGCGGCCGCGTTCTCGTCGGTGCTCTCCGACGCGGAACTCGGCAGCGGGAAGAACCTCACGCGCCGCGCTTCGGAAGCGTTCGCGCGCTCGGTGCTGCTCGGCGAGATCGAGGCGACCGAGGTTTCGAATCGCGCGACGTTCCAGGGCGCGCTCGACGAACTGGTGCGCCGCCACATCCTGGGACGCGAACGACCCGAAGGCGCACGCGAGGCCGTGTACACGCGCGGACCGGCATTCGACGAACTCGCAGGCCTCGTCGAACGGCTGGCGGGTGCCGTCGCGGGCGGGTAGGTTCCGCGCCCACCCAAAGTTCCGGAACCGTCCATGGACCCCCTCGCAGCGCTGGATTTCACGAAGGGCAACGGCCTCGTCACCGCGATCGCCCAGGACCACGAGACGGGCGAGATCCTGATGCTCGCGCACATGAACGAAGAGTCGCTGCGCGAGACGCTGCGGCGCGGGCAGGTGGTGTACTGGAGCCGCAGTCGCGGTCTCTGGCACAAGGGCGAGCAGAGCGGGAACGTGCAGATCCTGAAGAGCCTCGCGATCGACTGTGACGGCGACGCGGTGTTGCTCAAGGTCGAGCAGGTCGGCCGCGCCGCGTGCCACACCGGCAAGCGACACTGTTTCTTCCGGCGCTGGGACGGTTCGTCCTGGGTCGACGAAGGCGAGCAGGTCTTCGATCCCAAAGAGGTCTACGGCGGCTGATGGCGGCGGGCAAACGCGTTCTGCGACTCGGGATCCCGAAGGGCAGTCTCCAGGACACGACCGTGAAGCTGTTCGCGCACGCCGGCTACCAGGTCGACGTGCCGTCGCGCTCGTACTATCCGCGCATCGACGATCCCGAGATCGAGTGCATCCTGATCCGCGCGCAGGAGATGGCGCGCTACGTCGCGCAGGGCGTGATGGACGCGGGCATCACCGGCCTCGACTGGGTGCTCGAGACGCGCGCCAAGGTGAAGGAACTCGCCGACCTGCGCGCGCCGTGGCCGAACTATCGCCAGGTGCGCTGGGTACTCGCGGTGAAGGCCGACTCGCCGATCAAGAAGGTCGGCGACTTGCAGGGCAAGCGCGTTGCGACCGAGGCCGTCGGACTCACCAAGGGCTACCTGAAGAAGCACGGCGTCAAGGCCGAGGTCGAGTTCTCCTGGGGCGCCACGGAAGTGAAACCGCCGGTGCTCGCCGACGCGATCGTCGACGTTTCCGAAACCGGTTCGAGCCTGCGCGCCAACAATCTGCGCGTGATCGACGTCGTGCTCGAGAGCACGCCGCGCTTCATCGCGAACCCCGAGTCGCTGCACGACGCCTGGAAGCTCGACAAGATGGAGCGCCTGCTGATGTTGATCCGCGGCGCGATCACCGCGATCGACCGCGTCGGGCTGATGATGAACGTGCCGCGCAAGAGCCTCGAAACCGTGCTCGCGCAGCTTCCCGCGCTCGGCACGCCGACGATTTCGACGCTCTCGGACGAGCGCTGGGTGGCGGTGAACACCGTGATCCAGGAGACGCTGGTGCGCGAGCTGATTCCGAAGCTCAAGGCGTGCGGCGCGGCGGGCATCGTCGAGTATCCGCTCTCCAAGATCGTCGCCTAGGGCGCCGCGCATTGGGCCGGCTCTGGCGTGTCGCTGGTGTGCTGCCGGCCTACGCGCAAGTTGCCTGGGAAGCGCTGGCGCCGCGCGCCGTCGGCGGTGCGGGTCGCACACGCGTCGCGCAAGCGGTGGTTCGATCGGAAGACCGCGTGCTGCTCTGTCTGCGGCGCGAGCTACGCGGTTGGGAGTTGCCCGGCGGCGCGGTGCAACCCGGCGAGCGCGACGAAGCCGCCGTGGTGCGCGAAGTGCGCGAGGAAACCGGACTCGACGTCGCGCCGCTGCGACTCGTCGGCACCTACCAACGCAGCGGCTTTCGCGCGCACGAGGCGGTGGTCTTCGAGTGCCAGGCCGTGGGCGGCTTGCTCTCGCCGAGTCATGAGACGCCGCGCGTCGCGTGGTTCGATCTGGCGGCGCTGCCCGACACGATCTTCCCGTGGTTCCGCACGCCACTCGACGACGCGCTCGCCGGCCAAGCCGGGCCCGTGCAACGCAGCGAACACCAGGGCGTTGCGGCAATCGCCGCCGGCGCGCGCATCGATCTCGCGATGCGCTGGCGCGGCGACGCCTGAAACGAAGCGTGGGCCCGGTCTTGCGACCGGACCCACGTCCAGAACCCACCACCACCCGAGCCTTGGAATCGGGAATCGAGAGGAGGGAAGGTTTCTAGCGTCGTCCTTCGCGCAACCCGCTCGCTTCCCATTCCTTGGAAAGCTGCGACAGCTTGCGCGAGAACTCTTCGATCGGTTCGTCGAACGACAGGATGATCTCGGTCGTGCGCGGGATCTCGTCGCCGTTGAGCAGGCCGCGGTAGCGGTTCAGGTTGGCGAGGATCGCTTCGGCGACCTTCAGCGCGCGCTTCTCGGTCTTGATCAGCGGCGACTGCAGTGTGTAGACGTTGTTGCGGCCCCAGAGACTTTCGTCGCGCACGATGCCGATCTCGCGATAGACGCCGTTGATCGGATCGAAGTTGTACTCGACGCGCACTTCCTTGAAGACGTCGGAGTTGCCCGTGTAGAAGCCACGCTCCTTCTCGACCTTCCCGAGCTGGCGACAGCGGGGGCAGTAGAAGGTGTCTCCGTGGTTCAACAGGAAGACGCCCTTTGCGTAGTCCTCGCAGTCGGTGTTCTCGCAGTACCCGACTCCGCGCTTCATGCTGGCCATCCTGACCTCGGCTCACCCAACGGGGGGTTGGGGGGTTGGTGGCGTACTCGATCCGGACATCCGCTCCGGACCTTCGCTACGCCCTAGTGCCTAGCAGCCCACGTGCCAACGGGTTCGCCCGTACCCGGACCTCCAGTACGCGTCGTCGCCTGGCGCGGCTCTTGCCGCCCGGTTGCGCGCCGCCCGGACGCGATGCGCCGGAGCCGCGAGTTTCCGCCAGCGTGCGAAAGGGAAACATGCTTCCCGGGGTGCGGCCAAGACCGCACATCGCTGCGTAGCGGGAACAGCCCGCTGCCGCGCGCGGGGAGGAAGCCAGCCCATGTCGAGCCAGTGAAGGGAGGGGGGTCAAACAACCTCTCGAAACGGGGAATGATCGAGAGCGGAGTCAAAAAGCGAACGATCATCATGACTTGTAAGCTGCACGCTTATACAGAACGGGCACCGGCAAAGTCAACCGCGAAATGCCCGAAACTCCGTTTGTAGAGCGCTCTCGCCGAGCGCGCCACGCAGCCGTCCGCGCTCGCGGACGAGGTGGACGAAGTACATCGCGACCGCCCCAATCGAGATCGCATACGCGGCGACCACGTAGCTCATCCGCTGCGCTCGAGGCTCGCAGGGGCGGCGGCGACTCGCTCTGCCAGCGCGCCGCGCAGCGCCTCGATCTCGATGCGGCGGACGAGCAGATGCGCAAATGCCACGACGCACACCGCCACCCCAAGCAAGAACGGCCACCCCATTCCGTCCCCGAGACTTCCCTGCTGGAGGTTCTCGGGGTGCATCGAGCGGCTCCCCGCCAGCTTGATGGCAAAGTAGTTGAGCGGGATCACCGCGAGACCGGCCATTCCGTAGACCGCCGCGAAGCGCGCCGCCCGCTCGCTGCCTTCCGTGAAGCTGCGCAGCAGCAGATACGCGAGATACACGAACCAGAGCAGCAGCGTGATGGTGAGGCGAGCATCCCAGGACCACCAGCGTCCCCAGGTTCCCTTCGCCCAGATCGGCCCGCTGATGATCATCAAGGTGCAGAACAACAGGCCGACTTCCGCGGAGGATCGCGCCAGGCGATCCCATGCCTCCTCACCGCGCCAGAGGAACAGCGCGCCGCCGACGGCAGTGAGCAGGAAACCCAGGTAGGCGGCGAACGCGAGTGGCGGATGCACGTAGAGAATCTTCTGGACGACGCCCTGCACCGAGTCGAGCGGCGCGCGCGCAACTGCCGCGAGCCAAACACCCACGAGCACGGCCAGCAGGATGCCGGTCGGCACGCGCAGCGCGTTCGCGGTGCGATCGACCGCGGAGTTGGGAGGGGATGCGGGCATGGCGGGATCTCTATTCGTCGAGCACGTATTCGAAGCCGAGAAACGAGACTATCAGAAACACTGCGTCGGTCACGACCAGAAGCTGGATCGACGCGAAGGGGACGCGTTCCCCTTGCAGCAGCGCGGCGGTCGCGGAGACGGCGCCGAGCAGCACCGGGACGAGCAGCGGCAGGATCAGCAGCGGCAGCATCACCTCGCGATAGCGTGTGCGCACGGCGACCGCCGAGAACAGCGTGCCCACCGAACAGATCCCGAGCGATCCGAGCGCGACGACGCCCGCTAGTGGCACGGCCACCGGCCAAAGGTCGAGCGCGAACGCGAGACCGAACACCACAGCCGTGGCGAACTGCACCACCGCGAGCAGCACGAAATTGGCGGCCGCCTTGCCGAGGAAGACGAAGCCGCGATCCGCGGGCGCCATCGAGAGAGCCGACAGTGCATCGTTCTCCAGCTCCAACGCAAACGCGCGGTTCAAGCCGAGCAGCGCCGCGAACACGTAGGCCACCCACAGCAACCCGGGCGCGAGGCGCCGCACCTCGGCGGGATCCGCGCCGGGCAGCGCGAAGTGCAGCACCACCACGACGAGGAACGAGAACAGCGCCATCGCGACGATGCGATCGCGGCTGCGCCACTCGCTCACGAGATCCTTCCAGAGAATCGCGAGCAGCGTGTTCATGCGGCGTCGAGCGCGCTGCGATAGGCGTGCTCCAGCTCTCCCGCGCTGCGCGGGGCGCCGCTGCTGGCGTACGCAATGCGACCGTCCACCAGCACGATCGCGCGATCGGCGAGCGCCGCCGCGCGCGCGAGATCGTGGGTCACCAGCACGATCGCGCGCGCGGAGCCGCGCAGTGTGTCGATGCGCGCCGCGAGTCGATCGGCCGACACCGGGTCGAGTCCCGTGAAGGGTTCGTCGAGCAGCACCAGCTGCGGGTCGTGGACCAGCGCGCGCGCGATCGCAAGGCGCTGGGCGAGCCCGCGCGAGAACGACGCGGTCACGCGATCGGCGACCGCTTCGAGCCCCAGCTCGGAGAGCAAGCTCGCGACGCGCGCATCCGCGTCCCCGACACCGTAGAGCCGCGCGGTGAAATGCAGGTTCTCACGCGCGGTGAGCTGCGGATATAGGAACGTCGCGTGGCCGATGTACCCGACGAAACGCCGCGCGCGACGGTGATCAGCACCGCCCGCGTAGCGCAGGTCGCCAGCGCTCGGGCGCGCGAGCCCGGCGAGAATGCGCAGCAGTGTCGTCTTGCCCGCGCCGTTGGGACCGAGCACGGCGACCACGGCGCCCGGTCCGACCTCGAAGTCGACGCCCGCGAGAGCCGTGATCGGTCCGAAGCGCTTGGCGAGTCCAGCGGCCGCTACGACAGGGACGCCGTGCGGCGCCGTCGCGCCAAGGGTCATGCGCTTGCCTCGCGAGATTCGATGCGGGCGCCGCAGTGCGCGCAGAACCGATCGCCGGCGCGTGCGCCCGCGCCGCAAGCCGTGCAGAAGGTCGTCGTTGCGGCGGCGGCCTGGTCGCTCGCGCTCGGCTTCGGCGCGGTGCGCGCGGCGGCCGAGCCGACGTCTGCCCGCAACAACACCGCCGCGCGGTCGCGCAGGTCGCGGCGCATGCTCTGGTAGTCCTCTTCGGAGAGCTTGGCCGTTTCGTGATCGTGGTCGAGGTCGCGCAGCGATGCGTAGACGGCTTCGCGTTCGTCCCGCGCTGCGTCCTGCGCCTCGGCCGCGTCATCCTGCGATGAGGACCGGCGCGCCGAACGCAATGGCGCCGCGACGAAGCTCATGATCACACCGGCCGCGAGCGCGACCACCGCGTAGAGCGCCACGCGCGGCAGCGTTCCCGGCGTAGCGAGCGGCGCGAGCGAAACCTGCACCGTCTCGCTCGGCTCGACCTCGAAGGCCTCGAGCGCGATATAGGTGCGGTCGGTGGTCTTCACCGGCCGCCGGCGGTGCAGGCGCTCGGACTCGGTCCGCAGTCCGGTGTCGGCTGCATAGATGCTGAGGAGCGGCAGCTTGCGACCGAAACGCAGGTCGAGCGTGACCCCACCGTTCGGATCGGTGACGGGCAGGTTGTAGGCAATCTGGAGTCGGGTCTCGCCGGGGGGTAGCGGTCCGCGCAGCACCGCGCCGGTCGTCTCGTCGGGCGAAAGGCCGAGCGCGAATGCGTCGCGGTCGAAGCGGACATCCTTCGCACCGTCGGGCACCGGCAGCGTGAGCAGTGCGGCGCCGGGCGGCGCCACGACCGGGAGGTCCCCCGATACCTTCAGCAGAACCTCCTGCTGCACGCTGAGCGCCGCGTCGTCGAGCTCGAGGAAGATGCGCGCTTCTTCGAGATGCACGGCGTCGGGATCGACGCGCGTTGCGGGAACGTCGATCGTGAGCGTGACCTTGCCACCCGGCGCCACGCGGTCTACGACCAGGCGCCGAGGCGATTCTTCCCCGTCCGTCGCTTGTGTCTCGGGCTTTTCTTCGCGCGCGCCGACCACCTGCACGTTGGGTCCCTTGTTCGGCACCAACACGACGACGCGCTGCGCGCCGGACGGGAATTGTTTCTCGATCGCAAACCGACCGCTCGTCGCGGGGAACGTGTACTGGAACGCGAGGCCCTGATCCTTCGCGAGCGGACCCGGCCAACTCGACGGGTAGAGTGGTCCGTAGAAGCGCAGCGCATCGCCTTCGCGCACGAGGCCCTCGGGCTGGATGCCGAGCGGGATGCTGAATTCCTCGGCGCCCTTCGGGAGCTGCGCGCGGAACAGCGGCTTCGCCTGGGCGCGCTGCTGCGCCGCCACGAAGACCGTGCGTGCGCTGGAATTCTCCAGGCGGTGGAGCTCGGAAACGCCGACGCGCCCACCGGCATACGCGACCTCGAGTCGCGCTTCGGAGACCGTGACGCCGCTCGCGTCCTCGGTCGGATCCCCGACGCGCACCGTCACGCGCTTCTCGGTCTCGCCCGCAGCGAAGGAGAGGCGCTCGCCGGGGTAGGGAATCCCCGCGAAGCGCGCGCCGACGAGATACGCGGTGCTCGCGTCGTTCGCGATGCCTTCGAACGCAAAGCGACCGGCGGCGTCCGAGCGCGCGCGCCGCAGGCCCGGCGTGCCGCTCGAGGGCAATGCGTAGAGCAGGATCTCGACGTCACCGACGCGTGACGGGTCGTCGGCATTCGCGACTTCGCCGCGGATCGCACCGGGGCCCGCAGGAACGTCGGGTACCTTCGTTTCGGCGCTTCCCTCATGCTGGCCGGCGGCGCTCGTTGCGAACAGCAACGCCGCGAGGCTCACGACTGCGACGCGCCTCATGCCGCTTCGCGCGCGACCAGCGCCCGCCGCTCGCTCCGCGTCTCGGGATGCGGCCAGAGCACGACGAGCGCGCCGAGAATGAACGTGTAGCCGCCGATCCAGATCCAGTTCACGAGCGGATTGCGGTGGATCTTCACCGTCGCCGAGCCGTCGGGTTCGAGCGCGGTCAGGATCACGTAGAAGTCCTCGGCGAGCGTCGAGCGGATCGACGGGATCGATGCGGGCTGCTGCTCCAGCCAGTAGACGCGGCGCTCGGGCGCCATGATGGCGAGCGGGTCGTTGCCGTGGAAGAGCGCGAGCCGTGCGACGGCACCGCCGTAGTGCTGCTTCGGCAGTGCGCGGGCCGTCAGATACTCGAGCCGATAGCCGTCGCTCATCGAGATGCTCTCGCCCGGCTTGACGTTCTCGAGGCGCTCCTCGTTGAATGCCGAACCCGAGATCCCGATCAGGATGAAGACGATACCGAGATGGACGATGTAGCCGCCGTAGCGGCGCTGGTTCCGGCGCAGCAGCGTGGCCAGCGCCGTCCATGCGGACTCGCCTGCGTTGCGCATGCGCGCCCGGATCGCGCGCCCGTATTCCTGCGTGACCGTCGCGGTGACGAAGGCGCCGAGCGACCAGAACACCACCGGATACACCGAGAGCTTGTCGCCGAGCAGGCCGACCGTTGCGACCACCGCGACCGCGCCGACCACCCCGGGAAACACGAACTGGCGTCGCAGACTCGCCAGCGAAGCACGTCGCCACGCGAGCAGCGGGCCGACGCCGGTGAGGAACAGCAGCGCGGCGGCGAACGGTCCGGTCAGCTTGTTGAAGAACGCCGGGCCCACCGAGATCTTGGTGTCGCGCACCGCTTCCGACAGCACCGGGAACATCGTGCCCCAGAAGACGACCACGAGGATCGCCATGAAGACCCAGTTGTTCAACACGAAGCTCGCCTCGCGCGACACCACGGACTCCATCCGATTGGTGCTGCGCAGGCTCGCTCGTCGGCTCCACAGCAGCCCGAAGTAGCCGAGCGCGGCGACGCCGACGTAGCCGAGGAACACGTAGCCGAACCAACCGGCGGCGGTGAACGAGTGCACCGACGAGATCACGCCGCTGCGGGTGAGGAAGGTGCCGAACAAGCACAGCGAGTAGGTGAGCCCGATCAGCACCATGTTCCAGATCTTCAACATGTCGCGCTTTTCCTGGATGATCACCGAATGCAGATACGCGGTCGCCGGCAGCCACGGCATGAACGATGCGTTCTCGACCGGATCCCACGCCCAGTAGCCGCCCCAGCCGAGCACTTCGTAGGCCCAACGTCCGCCGAGCAGGATGCCGCAGGACAGGAAGAACCACGGCACCAGCGTCCAACGGCGCGTCGCACGCAACCATGCGTCGCTCTGGTGACGCGTCACCAGCGCCGCGAACGCGAACGAGAACGGCACCGAGAAACCCGTGAAGCCCGAGTACAGCACCAGCGGGTGGATCAACATCAGAGGGTGCTGCAAGAGCGGGTTGAGGCCGGCGCCATCGGAAAGCACATCACCGGGCGGGAGCTTGGTGAAGGGGTTGATCTCCAGCGCGGGAAGATCGATCAATGCCAGGAAGAACGCCGCGTTCAGCAGCAGCGCCGCGGCGACCCAGGGCAACAGGCGCCGCTGTGAATCGCGCAACAACACCATCGCCGCCGATGCGTAGATCAAGGAGATGAACACCCACAGCAGCAGCGAGCCGCCCTGACCGCCCCACAGCGCGGACAGCCGGTACGGCAACGCCATGCCGCGTGCCGAGTGCTGCGCGACGTAGGCGAGCCGGTAGTCGAAGGTGGCGAGGCAGTAGAGCAGCGAGCCGACGCCAATCGCGGTAAGCAGGAAGGTCGCCCAGACCGCGCGCCTGGCGACCTCGCTCCACTCGGTACGACCGGTGCCGCCCGCAACGCCGGCCGCGACACCGCCGAGCGCGGCGAGCAGCGCAAGCCACAGCGCGTAGTAACCAATCTCGGGCAAGGTTCAGGACTCCGGCGCGCGGGGCGGACGACTCAGAACGGCGCGCGCTCGGCCGTCTTGGCTTCGAACTTCGACGGGCACTTCGCCATCACGTTGTCGGCGACGAAGATCGTACCGTCGGCCATCCGACCTTCGAGCACGACCTCGGCACCTTCCTTGAACATGTCCGGCGTCTCGAGCGTGCCGTAGAGAACGGGCATCGTTTCCGCGCTCGCCGTCTTGTGCGGCGGTTCGTTGACGACCTGGAAGCGCACCTGGCGGTTCGGGACGTCGCGTTCGATCGAGCCGAGCGCCACATAGCCGTGCACGCGTACCGGCTTGCCCGAAGCATCCGCCGCGCGAAACTCCGCAAGCGATTGGTAGTACTGGAAGGTCCCGATCTTCTCGAGATTGGTGGCCGCGTACCAGCCGAGCAGGCCGGCGATGACGAGCGCCCCGAGCGCGATTTGAAGACCCTTCGACATGCGAGCGCAGGCTAGCAGCCACGCCTCGATGTTCCATCTGACGAAAGCGCCACCCGACACGCGCTGCGGAGCAGAAACGCTCTACGTGGCAGGCAGTTGTCGCACGAGTTCGCTTGACGGCCCGAAGCTCGGCGGCTATCCGCCCGGCATGTCGCATGCGTGGGCGAAGCGGGCCGCTTCGATCGAGCCGTTCCTGGCGATGGAAGTGATGGAGCGCGCCTTCGAACTCGCGCGCGCCGGTGCGCAGGTGATCCACCTGGAGATCGGCGAGCCCGATTTCCCGCCGCCGCGCGAAGCGGTCGAAGCGTGCGCGCAGGCCCTGCTCGCCGGCGACACGCACTACACCGACAGCCGCGGCATCGCAGAGCTGCGCGAGGCCGTCGCCGCCGAGAAGAGCGCGCGCGCTGGCGTCGCGATCGACCCGGAGCGCGTGCTCGTCACCAGCGGCACGTCGCCCGCGATGCTGCTCGTGTTCGGTCTGCTCGTGGAACCGGGTGCCGAGGTGCTGATCCCGACGCCGCACTACCCGTGCTACCCGAACTTCGTCCGCTTCTGCGGCGGCGTCCCGGTCTTCGTGCCGACCGATCCTGCCAGCGGCTATCAGATCGACGTCGACGCGGTGCGCCGCGCGATCTCGACGCGCACCGCATGCCTCGTCGTCGGCTCGCCGGCGAACCCGACCGGCGCCGTGCAGCGAGCCGAGACACTTGCCGCGCTCGCCGATCTCGATGTGCCGTTGGTGTCCGACGAAATCTACGACGGGCTCGTCTTCGATGGCGGCCAGGCGCCGTCGGCGCTTGCGGCCTCCGATGACGTGTTCGTGCTCGATGGCTTTTCGAAGCGCTACGCGATGACCGGCTTCCGGCTCGGCTTCGCGATCGTGCCGACCGCGGCGCTGCGCCCACTGCAAGTGATGCAACAGAATCTGTTCATCTCTGCCAACCACTTCGTGCAACGTGCCGGCGTCGCCGCGCTCCAACACGGCGAAGCGACGCGCCGGGCGATGCTCGAGGCGTACACGCGCCGCCGTACCCTGCTCGTCGACGGTCTGCGCAAGCTCGGCTTCGAGATTCCGGTCCCGCCGGCGGGCGCGTTCTATGTATTCGCCGACGCGCGCCGCTTCGGGACGGATTCGCGCCGCCTCGCCTTCGATCTGCTCGAGCGCGCGCACGTCGCAGTGACGCCCGGCATCGACTTCGGCGCAGCAGGTGAGGGATTCCTGCGCTTCTCGCTGTCGGCGCCGGACGCGGCGATCGAGATGGCGCTGGCGCGGCTCGCGCAGGCGCTGCCGCATTGAAGATCCTCGATGCGCGCATGCTGACGACCGCCGCCGCGCCCGAGGACTTCCCGCGCGAAGGCATCGCCGAGGTCGCGTTCCTCGGGCGCTCGAACGTCGGAAAGTCGAGCCTGCTGAACGCGCTGGTCGGACGCAAGGCGCTGGCGCGCACGTCGTCGACGCCGGGCAAGACGCGACTCGCGAACTTCTTCCTGGTCGAACGCGATCTGACGTCGCGCGCCGCGCGTCGCGTGCTCTTCGTCGATCTGCCCGGCTACGGCTGGGCGAAGGTGGCGAAGACCGAGCGCGCGGCGTGGCAGAAACTCGTCGAGGCGTATCTGGATGGCCGCGTTCCGCTGCGTCTCGCGATCCTGCTCCACGACCTGCGCCGCGAACCGGGCGACGACGAACGCGACCTGCTCGCGTGGCTCGCCGCGCGCGGAGTGCCGACGCTCGTCGCGATCACCAAGAGCGACAAGCTCGCACCGATGCGCCGTGCCGAACGCGTGAAGCGACTCGTGAAGGACTATGGGCTCGCGCCCGAGTCGATGATCGCGACGTCCGCGGAGAAGAAAGACGGCATCGACGCGCTTTGGCGCAGCATCGACGCCCATCTCGCGTAGACTCCTCGCGCGCGCTGGGACACCGAGCTGCGAACCCGGAAGTGGAGGTACGATGAGACGAGCCGTCGCAGCGATCGCGGCCGGCACCGCGATGGTTCTCGCGGGGGTCGGGACGACGGCCATCGCCGCCGAGCGCAGCATCGAGGAGATCCAGAGCTGCGTGAAGAAGAACCTGCCGGAGCGCTCGGCGCGCCAGGACCTGAGTCTGCTGGTCCGCGACGGGTCCGGTCAGCAGCAGACGATCGAGGCGGAAATGTTCTGGAAGCGTGGCGAGGACGGGCGTTCGCGCGTGTTGCTGCGCGTCGAAGCGCCGCCCGATCTGCGCGGCTCGGCGTTCCTGCTGATCGAGCGCGCGGGCGGCAGCGACATGTTCTCGTACCTCCCCGAGTTGGGGAAGGTGCGCCGGATCACCGGCCGCACCGTCTCGGGTTCGCTGTTCGGCTCCGACTTCTCCTACGAGGACATCGAACGCCTGCAGTCGCTCGCGTCGCAGGCGAAGATCGAGAAACTGGCCGACGCCGAGGTCGCGGGACGCGCCACCTGGGTGCTCACCGCGCCGATCCCGCCCGAGAGCGGATCGAAGTACCAGCGCGTCGTCTCGTTCATCGACCAACAAACCTGTGTCGCGTTGAAGACCGAGCTGATGGAAGGGCCCGAGCAGGTCCGGAAGGAAGTGGTGGTGGCGCCCGATCAGGTGAAGGCGGAGGGGACGCGCTTCATCCCGCGCGAGATCATCGCGCGCGATCTCGAAGGCAGCTCCGAGACGCGCCTGCGGGTCGAGAAGGTCGAGTTCGACGTGTCGCTCTCGGATTCCCTTTTCAGCGAGGCCGCGCTGACGAAGGGACACTGATCGCGTGATGTCCGCGTATGCGCGCCTGCTCACCCACCATGCGAAGGCGCTGCTCGTCCTTGTCGCGTTGGTGACGCTGGCCGCGCTGCAAGGCATCGTCGACCTGCGCAGCTTCACGCTGCGCCTGCGCGTCGACCCGTCGATCGACCAGCTGCTGCCGCAAGGTGACGAGGAGCGCGCCTTCTACGAGCGCGCGCGCAAGCTGTTTGGGAGCGACGAGTTCGTGCTGCTGGTGCTGGCAGCCGACGACGTCGTGACGCCCGAACGGCTGGCCAGCATCCAGCGCATCACCGAACGCGTCGCGGCGCTCGACGGCGTGCATCGCGTGCTCTCGATCGCAAACGCCAGCGACATCCAGGGACGGGATGGCGACATCGCGGTGGGTCCCTTCTTCGAGACGGTGCCGAGCGATCCGGCGGAGCTCGCGAAGCTCCGCGAGCGCCTCGTCACCCACCCGCTCTATGCCAACAACCTGATCGCAGCCGACGGCAGCGCGACCGCGCTCCTCGCCTACTTCGACCGCATTTCGGATCGCGAGTTCATCGCGCGCCGGCTCTCGGCGCAGATCGAAGCGATCGCCGACGCCGAACGCGGCGACGCGCAGATCTTCGTGACGGGCGCGCCGCATGTGAAGGTGGCGCTGTCCGAAACACTGCTCGCCGAGATGCGCTTCATCCTGCCCGCGATCCTTGCGGTGGCAGCGCTGCTCTGCTTGCTGGCGTTCCGCACCGTGCGCGGCGTCGTGCTTCCCGTGGCCGCGATCGGCATCGCCGTGGTGTGGACGCTCGGCTTGATGGGCTGGACGGATTCGTCGCTCACGCTCGTCAGCAACATCGTCCCGCCGCTGATCATCACGCTCGGCTTCGCGGCGGCCATTCACGTGGTCTCCGAGTACTACGAGGCGGCGCGGCACGCAGGGCCCGTCGGTCGCGACGCGCACGACGGTGTCGTCGCCAAGGTGGTCGAGGAAATGGGCCTCGCCGTCGCGGTGAACGGTTTCACCACGATGCTCGGTTTCGCGTCGCTCGCTGCGAGCCGCGTGCTCGCGATCCGGGACTTCGGGCTCTGGTCGGTTGTGGGGGTGTTCGCGACCACGCTCGTCGCCCTCACGTTCCTGCCCGCGGCACTCGTGGTGCTGGGGCCCGCGCAACGCACGCCGCTGCTGGCCACGGGCGGCCCGATCGACGCCTTCGCGGAACGCCTCGCCCACTTCGACGTGCGGCGCCGGCGCTGGATCTTCGGGATCGCGATCGCGGTGCTGGCGATCTCCGTCGCGGGCGCCGTGCAGATCCGCGTCGGCAGCGATCTGATCCGCGATTTCGCGATCGACGCGCCCGTGCGCATCGACTACGAGGCGATCAACGAGCGCCTCGGCGGCGCCAACGCCTTGATGATCGTGATCGACGCCGACGAAGACCTCGCCTTCACGCGCCCCGAAAATCTCGGCGCGCTCGCCGAACTCCAGACCTGGCTCGAAGCCCAGCCCGGGATCACCGTCACCACGTCGATCGCGGACATCGTGATGCTGCTGAACCGCGCGTTCCATGACGGCGACCCTGCCGCGTTCGCGATCCCCGGCGAAGCGCGCACGACCCGCCAGCTGTTGTTCTTCGGCGGCGACGACGTGACGCGCGGCTTCGTCGACAAGCAGCTGCGCACCGCGCACATCTCCGCGCGCTCGACGGTGGGCGATTCCGAACCGGCCGCCGTGCTCCAGCTCCGCATCGCCGAACGCATGCAGCAGCTTCCGCCTGGTCTGCACGGGCGCGTCACGGGCGACCTGGTGTTGCTGTCGCGCACCGTGGACGAGATCGCGCGCGGCCAGCTCCAGAGTATCGGCACCGCATTGCTGACGATCTACCTGACGCTGTCGGCGCTGTTGATGTCGTTCCGCGTGGGCCTCATCGCGCTGCTGCCGAACCTGCTGCCGATCGCGATCTACTACGGCGTGCTCGGGATCTTCGGCGTGCCGCTCGGACTCGCGACGAGCCTCATCGGTTCGATCGCGCTCGGCATCGCGGTGGACGACACGGTGCACTACTTCACACGCTTCAATCTCGATGCGCGCCGCCTCGGCAACGAGCACGACGCCACCGTCGCCACGCTGCGCGCGCTGATCCGCCCGGTCACCTTCACCGCCGCGGGTCTCTGCCTCGGCTTCCTGGTGCTGACGTTCTCGGAGCTCCGCTCGCAGGTGCAGTTCGGACTGCTCGCCGCGTTCACGCTCGCGGTGGCGTGGATGCTGGAGCTGACGCTCTCGCCGGCACTCTGTTCTTCACTGCGCCTCGTCACGTTGTGGGACCTGCTCGGTCTCGATCTCGGCGAGAAACCCGAGCGCGACGTACCGCTCTTCGCCGGCCTTTCCGGGCGTCAGGCGCGCATCTTCGCGCTGATGTCGGATTTCGAGACGAAGCCCGCAGGCACGCGGCTGTGTTCCGAGGGCGAGCCGGGCAATGACATGTTCCTGGTGATCGACGGCGAACTGACCGCGTCCATGGCGCGCGACGGCGGGCGGGTCGCGCTCTCGAAGATGCGGCGCGGCGACACGGTGGGCGAGGTCGCGATGTTCTCGGGCCAGCGCTCCGCCGACGTCGACGTCGTCGCCGACGCGCGCGTGCTGCGCTTCGACGACGCGGATCTCGAGCGCCTCGGTCGCCGCTACCCGCGCATCGCCGCGAAGGTCAACCACAACCTCGCGCGGCTGCTCGCGGAGCGCGTGCTGAACACGCAGCGCGCGCTGCGCTAGGCCCTATGGACCTCGCCGCTCGCCGCTAGCTTGATGACCCTCGCCGCTCGCCGTTGGCTCGCTACGCGGGACTCGGCTTGATGACCCTCGCCGCTCGCCGTTGGCTCGCTACGCGGGACTCAACTTGATGATCCTCGCCGCTCGCCGTTGGCTCGCTACGCGGGACTCGGCTTGATGATCCTCGCCGCTCGCTCGCTACGCGGGAACTAGCGGAAGAGGTCGAGGTTCGGATCGCGCAGCAGCGGGGCGATGGGGCCGTCGCCTTCGAGGCGCACACCTTCGATCCACACCGCCGGCACGCTGGCGTCCTTGCCCATCAACAGGCCCGCCGCTGCCGCGAGCTGATCGACGACGGCCATGTTGGTGACTTCGAGCGTGCGGCCGACCAGATCGGTGCGGCCGCGCCAGTCGGAAAGCGGCGCGATGCCAGCGCAGCCGAGCGCGACGTCGACGAGGCCCTCGCGCCAGGGACGCCCGAAGGTGTCGGAGACGACTACGCCGAGTGGGCCGTCGCCCGCGGCGAGCAGCGCGTCGCGAAGGCGGCGCGCCGACGCATCCGGATCTTCGGGCAACAGCACCGCGTAGCCATCGCCGGGTGCGTTCGAAAGATCGACGCCGGCGTTGGCGCAGACGAAGCCGTGGCGCGTCTCGGCGATCCAGACTTTGTGCGCGTGGCGCACGACGCGCGCCGTCTCGCGCATCACGATCTCGACGTGGCGCGGATCCTTGCCGTCCTCGGCAGCAATGCGCCGCGCTTCTGCAGACGGCTCGACGTCGGCGAGCCGCACGATGCGACCTTCCGCCTTCGACACGATCTTCTGACACACGACGAGCACGCCGTTCGCGAGCTGCGCGCCGACCGCTTGCGCAGCGCTTCGCAGCAGCACGGCGAGGTCGTCGCCCGGCCGGATCGCCGGGATTCCGTGCAGCGGGATCAATCGAATCGGCGGCGCGTTCACGCGCCGATCTCGGTGCCGAGCGCATGCAACGCCGCGCGCGTGCGCTCGCCGCCATCGGGTGTCGCGAGGAAGGCGCGCAGCGCGTCTTCATCGTCGAGGTCGATCGCGAGCGACGGCAACTGCAGCTCGATCAGCGAAACCCGCGCGCTGCGCGCGGATTCGCGGTGCACACGCGCGCTGTTCGCGCCGAAACGCGACGGGATCGCGCCGTGCGGGTTGCGCGCGAGCGCGGCAGTGCCGCCGTCGCGCGCGGGGGCCAACACGACGCCCGGTGCGCCCGCTTGCGCCAGCGCAGCCAGCATCGCTTCGAGATCCGCCGCCGATGCGCCCGCGACGTCGCCGAGCACGACGAGCGTCCCATCGTGCGCGGCGTCGCCCAGCTCACGCGCCGCACGGTCGATCGATTCGTTGAGACCCGCGTCGTCGCCGAGCAGCGCGAGCGCACCGGCGCTCTCGGCCACCGCGGCGACGGCGGGATCCGGCGTCACGACGCCGATCGCGTCGAGTCCGCGCACGCCCCGCAACGCCGCGACCACGTCTTCCAACATCGCGAGCGCGAGTCGTTCCGCGCCATCGCGACCGAGCGCCTTCGCGAGGCGCGACTTTCCGGCTGCGAGATGTTTCACGGGAACGATCGCCGCTGTCACGAACGCAGCTCATGATCTCGCTCGCCGCCGGAGGGCGGCGAGCCAACACGCGTCAGGGACTGTGCGAGTTGCAGCGCTTCCGAAGCGAGATGGGCGGCGGCTTCGGGGTTGCGCATCAGGGTGTCGGTGACGCGAGCGACGAGGCCGAGCGCTTCGACGTCGCGTTGCTGTGCCGCGTCGCGCTGGTCCATCACGTAGCCGCGCACCCAGTCGCGATAGAAGCCGGCCACGCCGCGCGCAGAGACTTCGACACCGATGCCGCGCAGCAGCCGATCCGCGGGACCCTTCACCGGCGCGCCGCCGATGATCGGCGACACGGCGACGACCGGTGCGTGCGACGCTGCGATCGCCTCGCGCACGCCGCGTACCGCGACGATCGGACCGATCGAAACGACGGGATTGCTCGGGCACACGAGGATCACGTCGGCGCTGCGGAGCGCCTCGAGCACGCCGGGCGCGGGGTCGGCGGCGCGCGCGGCGCCGAGGTCGACGCCTTCGACTTCGTCGGGCGCGCCATCGCGAGCTAGATACTCCTCAAAGTGTACGCGGCGGCCGCCGTGCAGCATCACATGGGTGGGACAGGCCGCCTCCGACATCGGTAGGATCCGCACGGCGACGTGGTAGGCCCGCCGCACTTCGTCGGTGATGGCCGCGAGTCCGGCGCCTTCCCGCAGCCGCAGCGTCCGGTGCAGGCAGGTGGCGAGATCGCGGTCGCCGAGCCGGAACCAGGTCGGGTGGCCGAGCGCACCGAGCGCGTCGACCGTCGCAAAAGAATCCCCTGCCAGGCCGTAGCCCTTCTCGCGGTCTACGCGTCCGGCGAGTGTGTAGGTGACGATGTCCAGGTCTGGCGAGACGTGCACGCCGTAGAAGTCGAGGTCGTCGCCGGTGTTGCCGATCACCGTGAGGCGCGCGGGATCGACGACGCGCACGAGGCCGGCGAGGAAGCGCGCCGCGCCGACACCCCCCGCCAACGCGACCACGCGCGGGGCTCGGCCGCTGGCGCTCTGGCCTGCGGTCACGGCGTCGGTGCGGTGGGCTGGATCTTGTTGCGGCGCTCGCGCAGCGTCTGGAGGTCGGCTTGTAGCTTCGGCAGTCGCTGGGAGATCTCGCGGAATGCGGGATCATCGACGAGCGGCATGGTGCGCTGCTCATCCGCCGTGCTGATCAGCGCCGCAAGGGTTTCTTCGCGCTGCGCGATCTCGGTCTTGACGCCCTCGATCTGCTGATCGAGTTCGGCGACCGCGGTCTGCTGCTCGGGCTCGAGCTCGATCGGCGCAGCGGGCGGCGGCGCCGACACCGCGTCGCTCGCGTCCCGCATGTCTGGCGAGATCGGTGCGGGCGAGGCGATGGCGGCCGTCTCGGCTTCCGCCGGCGCTTCCGGCGCTGCCTCGGTGTTCGCCTCGAACTCGCGCGGCGTCGCCGCGGGAGCGGCGTTCGGTGCGGCAATGCTTTCGACGCTCGGCGCGGGCGCGCTGGCTGCATTCGTCGCGACGGGCTCGGCTGCGGTGGCCGGCCTCGGCGCGGACCGCACGGCATCCCGCATCACGTCTTCGCGGTTTGGCTGCGCGGCGACGGCCGGCGCGTTCGGACTCGGCTTTGCGGCGATCGATTCGACGCGATCGCGGATCGCGTTCGGGATGCGGTCCCGGTTCGTCGTGTAGTGGGCGATGCCGTTCTCGTCGACCCATTTGTAGATCGTCGGCGATTCCGCCCGCGCACCGGCCGCGATCGAGCAGCACGCAATCGTCGTCGCGAGGAGGCGGAAACAGCGGACTCGCATGGCGCGCATTCTTCTTTAGGGGGCCGGCGTCGTCAAGCGGCCGCGTGGACCTGCGTTCGTCCGCAACTGCGGCGTTCGCTTCACGTTCCCGATGCGGCGCGCCCAGAGCACGAGCGAGGCGCGGCACGCGACTTGCTCTCGTCTCGCTGCATGGATCGCAATTCTCGTCGCGTCGTCGCTCTGTTGCTCGCCCTGTTGCCCGTCGCGGCCGGCGCGCCGGCACGGAGCGACGCACCCGCGGCTCTGCGCTGGCGCCTCGTCTCGCCGCCGGTCGACGAGTCGGGTGCTACCGCCGTTGCGGCGAGTGCCGACGGGCGCTGGGCGCTCGGCGACGGCCGCGGCGTCTGGCTGCGCGACACGGCGGGCGCGTGGCGTCAGCTCGATCTGCGCGCTGCCGTTCGCGATCTCGCATTCGCTGCCGCGGGCTCGCTCTGGATCGCGAGTAGCGAGGGTCTGTACTGCTTCGACGGCGATCGGCTTTCGCCGCGCACGGCTGCGCCGGGCGACGAAGATCGCGACACGCTGCGCGTCGCGGCAACGGCGCATGCCGTCGCCGTTGCGACCGCTGGCGGTGTGTACTGGAGCCGCGACGGAGGGCGCTTCGCGCGCGTCGCAGCGTCGCTGGGCGCGTCGCCCGCAGCAGGACTCGCGCTCGAAGAGGGGAGTGGCGGTGTCACCCGGCTCTGGATTGCGTCGGAGCGCGGGCTGCTGGTCGCCGCGCTGTCGACCGACCGTGACGCAGTGGGAGTTCGCGCGTCGCGCGTCGAGTTGCCGTTCGATCTGCGTCCGACGCTCGACGTCACGGTGTCCGCTGGACGCGTGCTGGCGCTCGGTCGCACGGAAGTGCTCGAACGCGGCGACGACGGTGCCTTTCGCGTAGCGCCCACGGATCTTCCTCCCGGTTCGACACCGACGCGCGTCTGCACCGGCGCGGGCGCAATCCTGATCGCGACCGACCGCGGTCTCGTCACCGCGCCGGCCGCACAGGGGCCGTGGCAGCGCGCTGCGCCACCGGCGGGCAGCACGCCGGCGCTCGACGTCGCGATCGCAGGAGAACAAGCGCTGGTCGCCGGTTCGCGCGGGCTGCTCGTCGGCGCGGCGCGCGAAACGGGGACCGGCCGCGCATCTTCGTTCCCGGAGACGGTGGTCGCGTCTTGCGATCCTCCGATCCTGGACGCGCAGCGTGCGGCACTCCGCTACCTGCATCTCGCGGGCGACCCGGCCGCCGCGATGCGCCGCGGTGTTCGGCTGCGCGGCCTGCTGCCGCTCGTCACGCTGGAAGGTCGCAAGGGACATGGCGGCGACACGCGCAACCAATACGACGAGGCGTTCATCTCGGGTGGCTATCGCAAGCTGAACGACCTCGACCGACTCGATACGCACGATCGCGACGTGGAGCTGCGACTCACCTGGGATCTCGGCGACACGCTCTACAACCCCGAGCAGATCGACGTCTCGACCGAGGCACGCCGTCTGATCGAGCTGCGCGACGACGTGCTCGACGAACTCGACCAGCTCTACTTCGATCGCCGCCGGGCCCTCGATGCGGCCGCAGCTGCACCGCTCGGCTCCGCCGACGCCGCGCGCGAGCGATTGCGCGCCGAGGAGCTGGCCGCCGGACTCGACGCCTGGACCGACGGTTGGTTCGGGCGCAGCGCGGTGTGTTCGCCGCGCTGACCGACCACCACTCGCCCCGTTTTGGAGGGAATCTGATGCAACGATCGAATCCGGTGCGGCAAGCTGCCGCTGCTTTCTTGATGGGTTGCGGCGTGCTCGCCGCGGCGCCGGCCGCACACGCTTTGCCGCTGATCTCGGAGCTGTTCTACGACGCGGTCGGAACGGATGATGGCAAGTCGTTCGTGGAGCTGTACGGAACGCCTGGCGAGTCGCTCGCGGGCCTGCGACTCGAAGTGGTGAACGGCGACAATGGCGTCGTCGTGACGGGACTGAGTCTGTCCGGCGTGTTTGCCGGCAATGGACTGTTCGTCGTAGCCGACCGCACGTCGGCCGGCACAAGCAGCGTCGCCGAGGCCAATCTGCTGCTGGACTTCGACATCCAGAACGGCCCCGATTCGCTGCTGCTGCGCAACGCGACGGGGGTGCTCGACGCGGTCGGCTTCGGCGTCTTCGGCGCGACGGACGTGTTCGCGGGCGAAGGCGCGCCCGCGATCGACGTCCCGGCGGGCGCGAGTCTCGCGCGACGCTTCGCGAATGTGGACACCGACGACAACGGTGCCGACTTCCTGGAGCTCTCGATGCCGACACCTGGCAGCGCGCCGATCGCTGCCGTGCCCGAGCCGGGGGTCGCTTCGCTGTGCGCGCTCGGCCTCGCTGGGCTCGCCTCGCGTCGCCGCTTGCGCTGAGAGCGACTGGGTCCGCTTCGAACGACGGACCGGCTTTTCTCGGCGACGGGCTGGCCTTTCTCGGCGACGGGCAAGCCTTTCTCGGCGACGGGCGTCTAGCCCCCTTGCGACCGTCGTCCCGGCGCTCCGGTGCCCGCACAGCGCGGGTGCCGGAGCGTCATCCGTTGCGCGCTCAGGCGCGTCGGGCTGCGGACCGATAGGCAAGAGTCGTTGCATGCCTGCTGGGCGTCGCGCAAACTGCCCGGGCGCTCCGCGACTCGCGCAACGGACATTGGGTTCTGCGGTCTCATTGCGGTCTTTGCTGGGGGGCGAAATCCCGGATGCTTCCGGGCTTCAACACGAATGTTCGCCACGGTGGCGTGCTGTTCCATGTCCAGACCGAGGACAGCGGACGCGCGTACCCGCACGTCATCACCCATCTCTATCACGGCGGCACGATCCTCGCGTCCGAGAAGAGCAGCTACGCCGATCAGATCGATGCGCCCGACCTCGCGCGCCGCGTCCGAGTCGTGATGGATGGCCTGCACAACTCGATGCTCGGGCGCCTGCGCGGCGGCGAGCTCGACGAACAGATCGAGCAGCGCCTCGGCGCGGACGTCTTCGCGGCGGGCGGCGCCAAGTCGAAGAGCGGTTCGGGGCGCACCGAACGCGCGGGCGCGGATTCGGAGCCGGAGCCGACGATCCCGCCCAGCGTGGCTCGCCCACTCGTTTCGCCGCCGACGCCGGTGCTGTCTCCGCCGACCGCCAGCCTCGCGGCGGAGCAGGGCGTCAGCGTGGTTCCGAGACCTCTCGATGAGCTGATCCTCGACTACCTGGTCGAGGCCGCGCGTCGGCGCAAGCGCCGCGCGGAATGACGCCGGGCGCGCCCGCTCGCGCGACGACGGCCGAAGTCTCGCCGGCTCCGCGCGCTGGCGGCGACCCGCTGATCCGGCTGTTCCACGTCTCGAAATCGTACTCCGCCGGGACCTTCGCGCTGCGCGATGTGTCGGTGGAAGTGAAGAAGGGCGAATTGGTCTTCCTCACCGGCTCGAGCGGCGCCGGCAAGACCACGCTGATGAAGCTGCTCTTCGCCGCGGAGCGCCCGAGCGAAGGGCAGATCCTGGTGCTCGGTCGCAACGTCGCGCGGATCGGCGATCGCGGGATTCCGCAGCTGCGCCGCCGCGTCGGCGTGGTGTTCCAGGACTTCAAGCTGATCCCGACGCGCACCGCGGAAGAGAACGTTGCGGTCGCCCTCGAGGTGATCGGCAAGTCGCCGCGCGAGGTGCGCGGCAAGTCGTTCGCGATGCTGAAGCGGGTCGGTCTCCAGCACCGCCGCCATCATCGTCCCGCCGCGCTCTCTGGCGGCGAACAGCAGCGGGTCGCACTCGCGCGCGCGCTCGTGAACGAACCGGCGATCCTGCTCGCCGACGAGCCGACCGGCAACCTCGACGCCGCGTTGACCGTCGAGATCATGGACCTGATCGCTGCTGCGGCCGCCCGCGGGACCACGGTGCTGGTCGCGTCGCACGACGCTGCGTTGGTGAAGCGCTATGCGCGCCGCGTTCTGCGCCTCGAAGGTGGCCAGCTCGTCGAGGATCTCTCGGGCAGCGCGATCCGGTGATGTCGGTCGTCTTCCAGCTCTACTACTTCGTGCGCGCTGCGATTGCGGGACTGCGCGGTAGTCGGTTGACGACGGTCGTTTCGATCGCGACGATCGCCGTGGCGGTGATCCCGCTCGGTGGACTCTGGGTGGTGACGGGCAACATGCGCGCGTTGCTCGACCAGTTCGGCGAACAGTTGCAGCTCACCGCGTTCCTCGACCCCAACGTGCGTTCGGATGCGGGGCGTTCGCTTGCAGCGCGCGCGTCCGCGATCCCGGGAGTCGAGCGCGTCGAGTTCGTCTCCCAGGAGCAGGCGCTCGAACGCTTCCGTGCGCGACTTGGTGACAGCGCGCTACTCGAAGCGATCGAGGCCAATCCGCTGCCCGCCTCGCTGGCGATCGCGCTGGCCGCCGATCACCGCACGCCCGCGGCGGTCGCGGCGGTATCCGAGGCACTGCACGCGCTGCCAGGGGTCGAAGATCTCGCGGGCGGCGAGACCTGGATCGACGGCTACGGTCGCGCGCTGCGGCTGGTGCGGAGCGCTGGCATGGGGCTCGGCGCGGTGCTCGCGCTCGCGACACTGCTGATCGTCAGCAACACGATTCGCCTCGCCGTCTATGCGCGCCGCGACGAGCTGGAGGTGCTCGCTCTGGTCGGCGCGAGCCGCACCTACCTGCGGGTGCCGTTCTTGATCGAGGGCTTGCTGCAAGGGGCGGTCGGCGGGCTACTCGGCGTCGGCCTGCTCTTCGCGATCTTCCACGTCGCGGTGCCGCAGCTGCGCGACGCGCTCGAACTGTTCCTCGGCTGGTCGGATCCGTCGTTCCTGTCGCCGCGCAACGTCGGGATCCTGATCGCGGGCGGCGCTGGATTCGGCTTCGCCGGCGCAGCAGCGGCCGTCGCGGCGACGCGCGTGTCGTGACGTTCCGCGCGTTCGTAGCGGCCGTCTTGCTACTGGCATCTGCCGGGCCTGCGCAAGCGCAGGGCGCGCGCGAACAGGAGCTCGAGTCGCTGCGCGTCGCAATCGACCAGCGAAAGCAGCGCATCGAAGCCTTCGAGCGCGAGCAGAGGGGGCTGCTCGATGCGCTCGAAGCGGTCGATCAGGCGGTCGCAGCCGCCATGGAGATCGCGGCGCACCGCGAGCGCGAAGCGGCGGAGGCAGAAGCGGCATCGCTCGCACTCGCGGCGCAGCTACCCGATCTCGAAGCGCGCCTCGAGCGCACCCGCGCAGCGATGTCGGCGCGGATGGTGGCGCTCTACAAGACGGGGGAACTCGGACCCGCGCAACTCGTCTTTGCGTCGCAGAGCCTGCGCGAACTGCTCGACCGGATCGACGTGCTGGGCAAACTGCTCGCCCACGATCGCCTGCTCTACGCACGCTTCCGCGCCGAACAGCAGGCGCTCGAAAGCGTGCGCGCCGACGCCGCGACCGCCGCGCAGCGCCGCGACGATGCCCGCTCACAGCTCGCCGAGCGTCACGCCCAGGCCGAGCAGGAGCGCGCCGCGAAGCAGACGCTGCTGGCGGCGGTGCGCAGCGACCGCGCGCGCGAGCGCGCTGCGCTCGATGAACTGGAAGCCGCGGCGCTCGCGCTCGAGGAGAAGATCGCAGCATTCGGAAGCGAGCAGTCACCCGCGCCGGCGGCGCCGGCCGTGCCGTTTGCGACGCTGCGCGGCCAGCTCGCCGCACCGGTGGATGCGGACGTCGTGCGGCGCTTCGGGCGCGAGATCGACGCCGAGTTCCACACACAGGTGTTCCAGAAGGGCATCGACTTCGGTGCGGCGCTCGGGGCGCCGGTGCGCGCGGTGGCGGTCGGTACCGTGCGCTTCGCCGGCTGGTTCCGTGGCTACGGCCGAATGGTGATCCTCGACCACGGCGACCGCTTCTATACGGTGAGCGGTCATCTCGATACGCTGCGCGTCGAGGCCGGCCAGATCGTCGCGGCGGGCGAAGCGATCGGCACGGTCGGTGATACCGGTTCGCTGAATGGTCCGCGCCTCTACTTCGAGATCCGCGAGGGCAGCCAGGCGGTCGATCCGCTTGCGTGGCTCGCGCCGGGTACGGCGCGGGCAAAGCGACCCCCCGCCGCTCGAAATCGTTCCGCGGATTCCGGCGCGGACGCGTCGCCCGTCGCGAAGTAGCAGCCAGCGGGGCGCGGCCGATCGAAGATCATGCGGCTAGACTCGCCGCCCATGCGAATCCCGAATCTGCGAACCCTGGCGGTCTTTCTGGGTGGCGTCGCCGCGTCGCTCGCGTTCCTCGCCGTGACGCGCGCCGCCGACGTCACGGCCGCGCGCTACGAGGACCTTTCGCTGTTCACCTCGGTGATGAACCTGGTCCGGCGCAACTACGTCGAGGAAGTCGACGAGACGAACCTGATCCGCGGCGCGCTGCGCGGCATGCTGGCCGAACTCGACCCGCACTCGACATACATGGATCCCGAGTCGCACAAAGAAATGCAGATCGACACCAAGGGCGAGTTCCATGGTCTCGGTATCGAGATCAGCAAGCGCCGCGACGGCTACATCGAGGTCGTCTCGCCGATCGACGGAACGCCGGCTGCGCGTGCCGGGGTGCGCGCTCGCGACCAGATCGTCGCGATCTGCCCGACCGAGAAACCGGCCGACTGGACCGAGGACTGCAAGGCGACCAAGAGCATGACCCTCTTCGACGCGGTGAAGCTGATGCGCGGCAAACGCGGTACCGCGATCACGATCCGCATCTATCGCGACGGCTTCGAGAGACCGCAGCCGTACACGATCATGCGCGACGTCGTGAAAGTGGCGTCGGTCGAAGGGCGCGTGCTGGAGCCGGGCTACGGCTACATCCGCTTGCGTTCGTTCCAGGAACGCACCGCGAGCGATCTCGAGAAGACGCTCGCGACGGTGCGCAAGCAGGCGGGCGGTTCGTTGCGAGGCCTCGTCCTCGACCTGCGTGATGATCCGGGCGGCCTGCTCGACCAGGCCGTGCGCGTCGCCGATCTCTGGGTGGGCGACGGCGTGATCGTGCAGACCAAGGGTCGCGTCGAGAGTCAGCAGCAGGATTTCAAGGGACAGCAGGTCGGCACCGAGCCGGAGTACCCGCTCGTCGTGCTAGTGAATGCCGGTTCTGCGAGTGCATCGGAGATCGTCGCGGGCGCACTCCAGGATCACGGTCGGGCGTTGCTGGTCGGCACGCAGACCTTCGGCAAGGGTTCCGTGCAGACGGTCTTTCCGCTCGAAGACGGCTCCGGACTGCGCCTCACCACGGCCCTCTACTACACACCGTCGGGACACTCGATCCAGGAGGTCGGCATCACGCCCGAGATCACGATCGAGAATCCGCCGCCGCCGCCGCCGTCGCACGCCGCAGTCGAAGCGAAGGATGGCGAGGCGGCCAAGCCGATGCGGGAACGCGATCTCGACAAGCATTTCTCGCATGGTGACGCCGAGCCGGGATCCGACAGCGCCGCGCCGCCCGCGACACCAAAGTCGGACGCAGGCGAGGACGAGGACGAGGGCGACGGGGCGTCGAGCAGCGACGGTCCGCTGCCGCCGAGTGAGGACCTCCAGCTGGCGCGTGGGCTCGAAGTCCTGAAGGGCTGGGCCTCGTTCGAGCACCTGAAGAAGGCGCGCCTGTCCGCGGCGCCCGTTGCCAGCCTGCCCGCCCCGACCACCACGCCCAAGCCGTAGCTCCCGCGCGATGCGTGAAGAAGTCTCCGGCCCGGACGACGCGCGCCGGGGGCCCCGCGTCTTGCGCGTGTCGGAACTGGTGGCTGCGCTGCGCGACGCCGTCGAGAGCGCCGTGGGCCGCGTGTGGGTGCTCGGCGAAGTGAGCAACCTGCGCCGCGCCGCGTCGGGGCACTGCTACTTCACGCTGAAAGACGACGTCGCGCAGCTCCGCGCGGTGCTGTTCCGCGGCGACGCGAGTCGGCTGCGCTTCGACCTCGAAGACGGACTCGAAGCGCTGGCGTTCGGCGAAGTGTCGCTCTACGTGGCGCGCGGCGAGTTGCAGATGGTGGTTCGCGACATCGAGCCGCGTGGCGTCGGTGCGCTGCGACTCGCCTTCGAGCAACTGCGCGCGCGGCTCGACGCGGAGGGCCTCTTCGATCCCGCAAGCAAACGCCCGCTGCCGGCGTTCCCGCGCGCCGTGGGCATCGTGACATCGCTGCACGCGGCCGCGCTGCACGACGTGCTCGAAGTCTCGGGCGCGCGCTGGCCGTCGTTGCCGCTGTTGGTCGCCCCGGCGCGCGTTCAAGGGGAAGGCGCGGACCTCGAGATCCTCTCGGCGATGCAACTGCTCGCGAGCCGTCCGGAGATCGACGTGATCCTGCTGGTGCGGGGCGGCGGCTCCATCGAAGATCTATGGCCCTTCAACAGTGAGGTGCTGGCACGCGCGATCGCGCGCTGTCCGGTGCCGGTCGTGGCGGGCGTCGGGCACGAGACCGACGTGACGATCGCCGATCTCGCTGCCGACGCGCGCGCGCCGACGCCGTCGGCCGCTGCCGCGCTCGCGGTGCCCGATCGACGCGCGCTGCAAGAACGGCTGCTGCGCGATGAGCGACGACTGGCCATCGCGATCGAAGCCCAGATCGCCCGAGCGAGCGGGCGCGTCGCGTCGCGTGTCGATGCGCTGCGCCACCTCTCTCCCGCCGCGCGACTCGCGGCTTGGCGCGCGCGCCTCGCCCGCAGCGGCGATCGACTGCGCACGGTGCTCGCAGCGCAACTCGCCGACGGGCGCACGCGGCTCGCAATCGCAGCGGGTCAGCTCGACTCGCTCTCGCCGCTCGCGGTGCTGGCGCGCGGTTACGCAATTGCGCGGCGGCTCGACGACGGCCGCATCGTGCGTCGCGCGAGCGACGTCGCGCGCGGCGACGCACTCGCAGTGCGGCTCGCCGAGGGCAGCGTCGAAGTGCTCGTCACGGCGCTCCTTCCACGCTGAAAATCTCCTTTGCTTCCGGCGGCTTCGGCCCGAGTTCGCGTTGACGCTCGAAACTCCCACGGCTAGCTTCGGTCACTGATGGCGAATGCCGACAAGCCCGCTCCTGCGCTGCCGGAAGCGCTCTCCTTCGAGGGCGCACTCGAGCGCCTCGAAGCGATCGTCGATCTGCTGGAGCACGGCGATCTCGCGCTCGAGAACGCGCTCGCGACCTTCGAGGAGGGAGTGGGCCTCTCGCGCCGACTCGGTGAGCAACTCGGTGGCGCCGAGCGCCGCGTCGAGGAGCTGCTGCGCGAAGGCGCCGGCCTCGTCGCGCGCCCTCTCGATCTGGAGTCGGAGTGATGGATCTGCAGGCCTACCTGATCGAGTGCGCGCAGCGCGTCGATGCGGAACTCGAGCGCTGGTTGCCTCCCGCTGCCGAAGCGCCGGCGAATCTGCACGCCGCGATGCGACACCTGCTCTTTCCGGGTGGCAAGCGGCTGCGTCCGGCGCTCGCGTTTGCCGGCGCGGAGGCGATTGGGGCGGCACCCGCACGCGCGCTGCCGATCGCGGCGGCCGTCGAGTTGGTCCACACCTATTCGCTGGTGCACGACGACTTGCCGTGCATGGATGACGACGACGAACGCCGCGGGCGTCCCACCGTGCACGTGCTCTATGGCGACGCGGTCGCGGTGCTGGCCGGCGACGCGCTGCTCGCGGCTGCGTTCGAGTTGCTCGCCGAGGCGTCGGCGCGCGTCGAGCCGGCGCGTACGCTCGCGGCGCTGCGTGATCTCGCGCACGCCGCCGGCTCGCGTCAACTGGTCGGCGGTCAGGCGGATGACCTGTCGTTCCCGCGCGACACGGCCGACGTCGCACTCGTCGAGTCGGTGCACCAACGCAAGACGGCGGCGCTCTTCGAAGCCGCCGTGGTCGGCGGTGCGCGTCTCGGCGGCGCTGATGGCGACGCGCTCGCGCGGCTGCGCGAGTTCGCGCGGTGCGTCGGCATCGCCTTCCAGATTGCGGACGACGCGCTCGATGCGGATTCGGACGAAGCGTGTTCGCTGGTGCGGGTGATCGGAGCGACCGCGTCGCGCGCGCGCGCCGAGCGGCTGCTCGGCGAGGCGATCGATGCGCTCGAACCGTTCGGCGCGCCAGCCGAGCCGCTGCGCGAGATCGCGCGCTTCACGGTGGTCCGTACAAGATGATCACGGCGGGCCAGCGAATGGTCCCGGAGGGCTTCGCGGGATGAGCGAACGGCTGCTGGACCGGATCGAGATCCCCGCCGATCTGCGCGCGCTGCCGCGGGAAGACGTGGTCCGCGTTTGCGAGGAGTTGCGCCAGGAGATCGTGCAGCGTGTCGCGAAGAGCGGCGGCCATCTCGCATCGAGCCTCGGCGCGGTCGAGCTGATCACCGCGGTCCATGCGGTGTTCGATACGCCGATCGATCGCCTCGTGCTCGATGTCGGGCACCAGGGCTACGCACACAAGATGCTCACCGGGCGGCGCGCCGGGTTCGACCGCATCGGCAAGGAAGACGGCATCGGGAAGTTCCTGCGGCGTGACGAGTCGGCTTACGACCACTTCGGCGCCGGTCACGCGGGCACCTCGATCTCGGCCGCGCTCGGCATCGCGCGCGCGAAGCAACACCGCGGCGAGCCCGGCAATGCGATCGCGTTGATCGGTGACGGTGGCATGACGGCCGGCATGGCCTTCGAGGCGCTCAACCACGCCGGCGAGTTGCAGCAGAAGAACCTGCTGGTGATCCTGAACGACAACGAGATGTCGATCGCGCCCAACGTCGGTGCGCTCTCGTCGTTCCTGTCGCGCAAGATGTCGAAGCCGCTGGTGCGCCGGCTGAAGAGCTACGCGAAGGAATTCCTGAACACGCTGCCGGGCGACATGGTCGAGTGGGCGCACAAGGCCGAGGAGTCGTTCAAGGCCTTCATCTCGCCGAGCCTGCTCTTCGAGGCGTTCGGCTTCCGCTACCTCGGTCCGATCCGCGGCAATCGCATCGACGACGTGCTCGAGACGCTCGACAACGCGCGCCGCATGCTCGCTGGCGGCGAGGGTCCAATCCTGCTCCACGCGCTCACCGCCAAGGGGTACGGGTACGCGCCGGCCGAGGCGGATCCGTTCAAGTACCACGGCGTCACGCCCTTCGAGATCGAGTCGGGCGAGATGCGCAAGAGCGCGGCGGGCCCGCCGAGCTACACGAAGGTCTTCTCCGACGCGCTGATCCAGCTCGCCAACGAGGATCCGCGCATCGTGGCGATCACCGCTGCGATGCCCGATGGCACCGGCCTCGACCGCTTCCAGAAGGTCCACCCGGATCGGTACTACGACGTCGGTATTGCCGAGCAACACGCCGTGACGTTCGCGGCGGGTCTCGCGACCGAAGGCATGAAGCCGGTCGCGGCGATCTACTCGACGTTCCTGCAACGTGCCTTCGACCAGGTCGTGCATGACGTCTGCGTCCAAAATCTGGACGTCACGTTCGCGCTCGACCGCGCCGGTCTGGTCGGCCCCGACGGCGCCACGCACCAGGGCTTCTACGACGTCGCCTACCTGCGCGCGCTGCCCAACATGGTGGTGATGGCACCGAAGGACGAGAACGAACTGCGCCACATGCTGAAGACCGCGATCGAACACCCGGGTCCCGCCGCGATCCGCTATCCGCGCGGCGCCGGCTTTGGCGTGTCGCTCGACGCCGAGTGCAAGACGATCCCGATCGGCGAGTCGGAGCTGCTGCGCGACGGCGATCAGGTCGTCGTGCTCGCGCTCGGTACGCTCGCGCACGTCGCGCTCGAGGCGGCGCACGCGCTGCATGCGGAAGGCATCTCGGCGGCGGTCGTGAACGCGCGCTTTGCGAAGCCTCTCGACACCAAGCGCATCGTCGCGCTTGCACGCCGCTGTCGCGCGGTGGTGACGATCGAGGAAGCCGCCGCCGCGGGCGGCTTCGGTTCGGCCGTGCTCGAGGCGCTCGCCGAGGCGGGGGTCGCGGTGCCCGTACACTGCCTCGCGATCCCGGACCGCATCATCGAGCATGGCGATCCGGTCGCGATCCGCGCGGTACTCGGCCTCGACGCCGAAGGCATCGCGCGCGCGGCGCGCGGGCTCGTGAAGCCGTCCTGAACGAGCGCGAACTGGGAGCGCGACCCGCGCGCAGCACTCGCGCGCGACTCGACGAGCGCGTCGTCGAAGCCGGTCTTGCCGACTCCCGCACCAAGGCCCAGGCGCTGATCATGGCCGGCCAGGTGCTCGTCGATGACGTGCCGATCGACAAACCCGGCACGCGTGTGCGCGACGACGCGGCGCTACGGTTGCGCGGCATCGCGAGTCGCTTCGTTTCGCGCGGCGGCGACAAGCTGACGGGCGCGCTCGACGATCTCGGCATCGATCCGCGTGGCAAGCTTTGTCTCGATGTGGGCGCGTCGACGGGCGGCTTTACCGATTGCCTGCTGCAACGCGGAGCGCGGCGCGTGTACGCGGTGGACGTCGGCTACGGGCTGCTCGACGCGAAGCTGCGCGGCGATCCGCGCGTCGTCGTGCGCGAACGCATCAATGCGCGAAACCTCGATGCCGCCCAGGTTCCCGAGCCGGCCGAACTGGTGGTCGCGGATGTCGCGTTCATTTCGCTGCGACTGGTCGTGCCCGCGCTTGCCGCGGTCGCGCCAGCTGCCGAATGGTTGCTGCTCGTGAAGCCGCAGTTCGAGGTGGGTCGCGAGCAGGTGGGGAAGGGCGGCGTCGTGCGTGACGACGCGCTGCGCCTTGCTGCCGTCGAGTCCGTGCGCGCGGCAGCTGGAGCGCTGGGGTGGCAGGAGATCGCGCGAGCCGACTCTCGCGTCGCGGGACCAAAGGGGAATCGCGAGATCTTCCTGCATTTGCGCAAGTGTGAGAGTTGACGCGAAGGATCGTCGGCTTATCCTTCTTTGCCGGCCACTTAGCACTGGCCATTTACAGTCGGGATCACGCGCGACCGACCCCCGAGGAGACCCCATGGCAGTCGTCGACATGACCCCCACCGCGCAGGACCGCGTGAAGTCGCTGCTCGATCGCGATGGCAAGCTCAGCACCCACGGTCTGCGCGTGAAGGTGATTGGCGGAGGCTGCTCCGGCCTCCAGTACCAGCTCGGCTTCGATGACCAGATCGGCGACAGCGACAACGAGATCCAGCACGGCGACGTGAAGCTGATCGTGGACGACAAGAGCGCCGTCTATCTCGCCGGCACCGTGCTCGACTACGTGGACACGCTCCAGGAGTCGGGCTTCAAGATCAACAACCCGAATGCCAAGACGACCTGCGGCTGCGGCCAGTCCTTCGGGGCTTAGCAAGCGCGCCTCGGGCGCGCGCAGCCGAGCCGAAGGCGCGCGGCGTTGATCAGGCCGCGGGTCCCACGGCAGAAGCGGACCGGCCTTGATCTACCTCGACCACCACGCCACCACGCCCACCGATCCGCGCGTGCTCGAGGCGATGCTCCCGTACTTCGATCGCGACTTCGGCAACGCGGCGAGCCGCACGCATGCGTTCGGCTGGCGCGCAGACGCCGCGGTCGAGATCGCGCGCGAGGCGATCGCCAGGGCGATCGGCGCCGGCGACCCGCACGAGATCGTCTTCACGAGTGGCGCGACCGAGAGCAACAACCTGGCGCTGCTCGGTGTCGCGCGCGCGGGCCGATCGCGCGGTGATCACGTCATCGCGCTGGCGATCGAGCACAGCTCCGTGCTCGAACCCTGTGCGGCGCTCGTCCGCGAGGGCTTCGAGAGGACGATCGTACCGGTGGGTGGCGACGGTCGCGTCGACCCGGATGCGGTCGCCGCCGCCATAACGCCGCGCACGCTGCTCGTGTCGGCAGGCTGGGCGAACGGCGAGATCGGCACCGTGCAACCGATCGCTGCGATCGCGCGCCTGTGCGGTGAGCGCGGCGTGCTGCTGCACAGCGACGCCGCCCAGGCGCTCGGCAAGGTGCTCGTACGAGTCGATGCGGGCGTCGACCTGATCTCGCTGACGGCGCACAAGTTGTACGGGCCCAAGGGCGTCGGTGCGCTTTGGGTGCGCGCGCGCAGGCCGCGCGTACGCATCGAGCCGCTGCTCTTCGGCGGCGGTCACGAGAACGGGCTGCGCCCGGGCACACTGCCGGTGCCGCTGATCGTCGGCTTCGGGCGCGCCGTCGAGATCGCCGTTGCCGAGCGAGAGGTCGAAGCCGCGCGATTGCTCGCGCTGCGCGAGCGCATGCTGGCGCGGCTGCAGGGCGCGCTGCCCGGCGTCACGTTGAACGGACATGCGAGCGAGCGTCTGGCCGGCAATCTGAACCTCGGCTTTGCCGATCTCGAGGCCGATGCGCTGGTCGCCTCGCTGCGCGACGTCGCGCTCTCGACCGGATCGGCGTGCTCCTCGGCGCGACCCGAGCCGAGTCACGTGCTGCTGGCGCTCGGCTTGCCGACCGCGACGGTTCGTTCGTCGCTCCGCATCGGCCTTGGCCGCACGACCACGACCGAGCAAGTCGACGTCGCGGTGGAACGCATCGTCGCCGCCGTTCGATCGCAGCGCGCGGCGCGTTCCAGCGCTGTTCGGGCGGCAACCCGCGCGTAGCCGCAGGCGGGTCCCGCCGCTAGTCTCCGGCGCCTTCCGAACCGTTCGAGCCGGGCCGAGATCGCAGAGAGCTGCAGAGGAATTCGAACGTGGCAGAGCAACGCGCGACCAACATCACCTGGCACCAGCAGCAGGTCACCCGCGAAGACCGCGAGCGATTGCTCGGCCAGAAGGGCGTCACCGTCTGGTTGACCGGCCTCTCGGGCTCGGGCAAGTCGACGATTGCAGTGGCTGCCGAAGAGGTGCTCGTCTCACGCGGGCGGCTCGCCTACGTGCTCGACGGCGACAACATCCGCCATGGCCTCAACAAGAAGCTCGGCTTCTCGCCCGAGGACCGCACCGAGAACATCCGCCGCATTGGTGAAGTCGCGCGGCTGTTCACCGACGCAGGGCTCGTCGTGTTCACCTCTTTCATTTCACCGTATCGCGCCGACCGCGATCTGGTGCGCTCGATTCACGACGCCGGGCGCTTCATCGAGGTGCACGTGGCCGCGAGCGTCGAGACCTGCGAGTCGCGCGACGTCAAGGGCCTCTACAAGAAGGCCCGTGCGGGCGAGATCAAGGAGTTCACCGGAATCTCGGCACCCTACGAGGCGCCGCTGACACCAGAATTGATGATCGACACCAACGGCGAGCCCGTCGAGAAGAGTGTCGAGCAACTCGTCACGTTCCTCACTGCGAAGGGCTACCTCGGCTCGTGAGTCCCTGGCTGCGCCGGCTCGGGCTCGCGCCACTGGCCCTGACCGCCAGTCTGTCGCTCGCATGCGCGCAGCTCCCGCATCCGAAGTGGCCGACGATTTGGGGCGCGCCGCCCGCGCAGGCTGATCAACCGGGCGCGCCGCCCGAGTACGACTTCCTCGTCGCGCGTCAATTCGAACTCGACGGCCAGATCGACGACGCGTTCGCCGCCTACCAGAGGGCGCTCGCGAAGGACCCCGACGCTCCGTTCCTCTACCGAGCGACCGCAGAGTTGCTCGCGCGCAACGGGCGTGTCGAGGATGCACTTCCGTATGCCGAGCGCGCGCAACAGCTCGAACCCGACGACGAGAATCTGAGACTGTTTCTCGGCACGCTCTACCGGATCCGGAAGGACACGACGGCGGCGGAGCGCATGTTGCGCAACGACGACGGTACGCCGCTCGATTCCGACGCCGCGCTGCTCCTCTACGGTCTCTACTCCGACACCGATCGGCTCGACGCCGCGAGTGACGTCGCGAAGTGGATGGTGCGCACCGACCCGAAAAACCTGCGCTCGCACTTCGCGCTGGCGCGCGTGTACGAGCGGCTGGAGCGCCCGGCCGACGCCGAGCGCGCGCTGCGCGCCGGGCTGAAACACAATCCAGGCAGCCTCGCGGTCTACGCCGGACTCGCGCGCGGGCGCCGCCAGCGCGGCGATCGCGCGGGCGAGGTGCAGATCTATCGCGAGGTGCTGCGCCGTCGTCCGAATCATCACGCCACGCTCGTTGCGCTCGGCGACGCTCTGATCGACATGCAGCGACTCGACGAGGCACGTCGCACGCTCGAGATCGTCGAAAAGAAACACCCCGACGATCTCCGCTCGATCGTCCGGCTCGGCTATCTCGATCTCGAGCAGAAGCGCTTCGCGGCCGCCGAGGCGCGCTTCCAGCGCGTGCTCGCGAGCAATCCCGAACAGGCCGAGGTCCACTACTTTCTCGGCACCGCGCGGCGCCAGGCGAATCACCTCGATGGCGCGATCGAGGAATATGAGCGCGTCCCGGCCGATCACGAGCGCTACCTCGACGCGCGGCTCCAACTCGCCGCGATCTACGAGCGCCGACACGACTACGCCCGTGCACTCGGCGAAGCCGAGGCGGTCCGCCAACGCTTCCCGTCGCGACAGATCGACCTCTACGTCGCGAGCCTGCGCGCCAAGTCGGGCGATTTCGACGGCGCCGTCGCGTTCCTGCAGACGCTGCTCGCAGCGTCGCCCGGCGACGAGGAGGTGCTCTACAACCTCGGCGTGCTGTACGGCGAGGCGAGCCGCCAGGACGACGCGCTGCGCTACATGGAGCAGGTGCTCGCGAAGAAGCCCGAGCATGCCGGCGCGCTCAACTACGTCGGCTACACGCTGGCGGAGCGCGGGCAGGATCTCGACAAGGCCGAGCGGATGGTGCGCGCTGCACTCGCGCAGCGGCCCGACGATGGCTACATCGTCGACAGCCTCGGCTGGGTCTACTACGTCCGCGCGCGCCAGCTGCTGCAGGCGGGCCAGACGACCGCGGGGCATGCCGCGCTCGACCGCTCCGTCCGGGAACTCGAACGCGCGGCGGTGTTGACTGGCGGCGATCCGGTCATTTCCGAGCACCTCGGCGACGCGCACCTGCTGAGATCCGATCGCAAGCGCGCACTGCGCCACTACGAAGAAGCCGCTTCTCGCGATCCACGCTCGGGCGAGCAGCCGCATCTACTCGAGAAGGTCGAGCGGCTGCGGAAGGAGCTGGGCTCGAAGTGAGCCCGGCGCGTCGCGCGCTTTCCTGCGTCATTGCTGCTGTTGGAGTCGCGCTCGCATTCGGCTGCGCGACGTCGCGCGGACCGGCGCCGTCGCCGCTGCCGGCGAGCGATCCGCGCCCTGCGGCGCTGCTGGATTCGATCTTGCGCGACGCCGCATCGCGTCGATCCTTGCGCGGCGTCGCGCGTGTCGCGATCGATGCCCGCACCGGTTCGGGCCGCGCCACGCAGATCCTCGTGCTCGAACGGCCCGCGCGCTTGCGCGTCGAGGTGTTGGGCCTGCTCGATCAGACGCTCGCACTGCTCGTCACCGACGGCGCCCGCTACCGGCTCGTGCGCAGCGGGGACCGTTCAGTGGAGGCCGGCCCCGTCTACGACGCCCTGCTCCAGGATGTGGCGGGCCTGGCGCTGACGTCCGAGGAGGCCGTCGGCGTATTGCTCGGCGCGCCGTCCTCGAGCGACGCGCGTCTCGAGCGCGCGGCGCTGCTGCCGGGAGGCGCGGTGCGTCTCGAATTGCGCCGCGACGGCGCGCCCCTGCGCGAAGAGCTCGACTGCGACGCGGCGGGCAATCTGCAGCGTTGGGCGCTGCTGGACGCCGATGGCGACGTCATGCTCGAGGCGCTCTACGGCGACCGCCGACCGCTCGGTGCCGTCACGTTTGCGCACGAAGTCGAGCTGCGCGATCCACGCACGGACGCTTCGGTGCGCGTCACGTGGTCGCGCGTCGAGCTGAATCCCGAGCTGTCGCCGGAACTCTTTTCGATGCCGCCGGACGCGGCGCCTTGAGCGGCGCGCCGCGCGCCGTCGCGTTCGTCGCGGTTCTCGCGCTTGCGACCGCCTGCACCAATGATCCGTATCCTTCTGCCGACGCCCACGCGCGGGTGCTCTACGTACCGTACGCCGAAGCGCCCAAGACGCTCGATCCGCAGGTCGCGTACTCGGTCTACGACCACGAAGTGCTCTCGAACGTCTACGAGACGCCTCTCGAGTATCACTACCTGAAGCGACCCTACGAGTTGATCCCTGGCCTCGTCACCGCGGTGCCGGAACCGCGCGCAACCGGCGATGGGCGCGTCGCGTACACCTTCCAGTTTCGACGCGGCGTTCGCTTCGCGAGTGACCCGTGCTTCGCCGTCGGTAGAGCGGGCGCAACGCAGCGCGAGCTCGTCGCGTCCGATCTGGTCTTCGCCTTGCAGCGCATCGCCGATCCGAAGGTCGGTAGCCCGGTGCTGGTGACATTCTCGAAGATCGTCGGCCTCGCAGAGTTCGGCAAGCGGCTCGCGAAACTGCGTGAAGACGATCCGGCGTTCGCATCGCTGCGCATCGACCAGCAGTACCAGCGCGCCGGCCCGATCGAGGGATTGAGTTTGAAAGTCACAGACAGTTCGAAAGTCGCAAGCGAGCTCGAGATCACGTTGAGCGCGGCGTATCCGCAGATCTTGTACTGGTTCGCGATGCCGTTCACGGCGCCGGTGCCCTGGGAAGCAGTCGTCTACTACGACGGCGAGGACGGTCGCGATGGCTTCGCCGAACACGCCGTCGGGACCGGCCCCTTCCGGATTGCGCGCTATCAAAAGCGCAGCCGGATCGTGCTCGAACGCAATCCCGCGTGGTACGGCGCCGAGCATCCCGAATGGCATGCGCCCGCCGCGACCTATCCGACCGAGGGCGGCGCGGGCGACGCCGAAAAGGGTCTACTCGCGTCCGATCTGCGGGGTCGCGCATTGCCGTTCGTCGATCGTGTCGAGATGCGCTTCGAAAAGGAGTCGATTCCGGTCTTCACGAAGTTCCTGCAAGGCTACTACGATCGCTCGCGGATCCCGAAGGAGAGCTTCGACAAGGCCGCGGCCGGCGGCGCGCTTTCGCCGGAAATGGCGTCGCTCGGGATCCAGCTCGAGCGCACCGTGACGCTCGGCACCTATTACATCGGCTTCAACATGGTCGATCCCGTGGTGGGAAGCGCCGGGGGCGAGCGCAGTCGCAAGCTGCGGCAGGCGATGAGTCTCGCGATCGACGCGGACGAGTTCCTGCGCGTATTCCTGAACGGGCGTGGCATCCCGGCGCAGTCGCCGCTGCCGCCGGGACTCTTCGGCTACGAGGACGACTATCGAAATCCGTTCCGCAGCGTCGATCTCGCGCGCGCGCGGAGCCTGCTCGCCGAAGCCGGCTATCCAAATGGTGTCGATCCGGGTTCCGGTCGCGCGCTGCGCATCAGCTTCGACACCGGCGACACGTCCGTGCAGGCGCGGCTCCGCTACCAGTTCCTGGTCGAGTCGTGGCGACGCCTCGGGCTCGACGTCGAGATCGAGGCGACCAGCTACAACCAGTTCCAGGACAAGGTGCGCCGCGGCGCGCATCAGCTGTATTTCTGGGGTTGGGTGGCCGACTATCCCGATCCCGAGAACTTCTTGTTCCTGCTCTGGGGCCCGATGGGACAGACCGCGAGTGGCGGACCCAACTCGTCGAACTTCGCGGATCCGCGCTATGACGCGCTCTTCGATGCGATGAAGGACCGCCCGAACGACGCGACGCGCGATGCGACGATCCGCGCGATGCGCGCGCTGCTCGAAACCGAGCGCCCGTGGATCGAACTCTTTCATCCTGAAGACTACGCGCTCACCCACGGCTGGCTGCACAACGTGAAAGCGACGGGGCTCACGGTGCCAATCTGGAAGTACTACGACGTCGATCCTCCGGTGCGCGCTTCGCTGCGTGTTGCCTGGAATCAGCCGGTGCGCTGGCCTGCGTTCGCGCTCGCGGGGTTCGGCGTGGCGCTGCTCGTGCCGGCCGTCGCGACGTACCTGCGGGAGCGCCACTAGCTTGAGGATGTCGCACCACCACCGGACGGCGGCGCGCTAGTGCTCGCCTATCTGCTGCGCCGCAGCGCGTGGGGCGCGGCGACCGTGCTCGGCGTGTTGCTGTTCCTGTTCGCGCTGTTCTTTCTCTATGCGACGCCGCAAGACGTCGCGCGCCAGGCGCTCGGCGAGAAGGCACCGCCCGAGGCGATCGCACAGTGGCTGGTGAACCACGGCTACGACAAGCCCGCCGTCTGGAACCCCGACGATCCGTTCGACACCCGCCTTGCCGAACATTTCCGGCGCATGCTGCTCTTCGACTTCGGCCGCAGCGACGCCGACGACGTGCCGATCGCGCAGCGCCTGCGGGACGGCGTTCTGCCGAGCCTCAGCGTGACGGTTCCACTCTTCGCGCTCGGACTCCCGCTCGCGCTTTCGCTGGCGCTCCTGGTCGCGTTCTTCCGCGAGACCTACATCGATCGCGCCGGCGTCGTGCTCTGCGTGCTGGCGATGAGCGTCTCGGTGCTCGTCTACATTCTCGGCGGTCAGTTCCTGCTCGGGAAGTTGCTCCGCTGGTTTCCGATCTCGGGCTTCGATCCCAATCCGAGCGTGCTCTTCCGCTTCCTCGCGTTGCCCGTGCTGGTGGGCCTGCTGGCCCATGTGGGCGCCGACGTACGCTTCTACCGCGCGGTGTTCCTCGAGGAAAGCGGCCGGGACTACGTGCGGACCGCGCGCGCCAAGGGCGCCGGTGACGCCCGCGTGATGGCGCGCCACGTGCTGCCAAACGCACTGATTCCGGTGCTGACGAACGTCGTAGTCGAGATTCCGTTTCTATTTACCGGTTCGATCCTGCTCGAGTCGTTCTTCGGCATTCCCGGACTCGGCTCGATCACCGTCGATGCGATCCACGCCAACGATTTCGCGACGCTGCGCGTGATGGTCTACCTCGGCGCGCTGCTCTTCATCGCCGGTCAGATGCTGACGGACGTCGCCTACACGATCGTCGACCCGCGCGTGCGGCTCGGATAGCGCATGGAAGGCCACGTCCTCGGCAATGGTTTCGCGGCGGCGCTCGTCGGTCTCGCGGCGATCGCTGCGTGGCGCGTGCGACGCAGCGCGTTCTCGCGTGAGCGCGCCCGTGAGATCGTGCGGCGCCGGCCGATCGCAGCCTTCGTCGTGGCGCTGTACCTGGGTGTCGCGCTGCTCGATTCGCTCGCGTGGCGCGACGCGCAGCCGGGCGAGACTTCGGTCGAAGCGCGCAGCCTGCTCGACCGCGCGTTCCCGACCGACTTCCGCGAGCGCAGCTACTCGGCGCCGCTCGCCGAGGTCGAGTTCTACGGGGGCGCGCCACTCGCGCATCCCGGCCGGCACCTGCTGGGCACCGACATCCTCGGTCGCGACGTGCTCCACCTGGCGCTCGGTGGCGCGCGCGTAGCGCTGCTGATCGGTGGACTCACCAGCCTGATCGCGATCCCGCTCGCGATCGCGCTGGGGCTCGCGGCGGGCTACTTCGGCGGTCGCGTCGACGACCTCGTCTTCTTCTTGCTCTCGACGCTCGCCTCGATGCCGTCGATCCTGTTGCTGGTTGCGCTGATCATGGTGATCGGGCGCGGGCCCATCCAGGTTTGTCTGGCGCTTGCGGTGACGAGCTGGGTGAGCTTCTGCCGCGTCGTGCGCGGCGAGACGATGAAGCTGCGCGAACTCGATTACGTGTCGGCCGCGCGCGCACTCGGCGTCTCCGAGTTGCGCATCGTCTGGCGCCACGTGCTGCCGAATCTTTCGCACCTGGTGGTGATCACCTTCGTGCTGACGTTCTCGCAGCTGGTGCTCTCCGAGGCGATCCTCTCGTGGCTCGGCGTCGGCATCGACGGCTCGTGGGGCCAGATGATCGACCAGGCGCGCGACGAACTGGCGCGCGATCCGATCATCGGCTGGAACCTGGCTGCCGCGTCGGTCGCGCTCTTCGCGCTGATTCTCGCGGTGAACCGTGTCGGCGACGCGGTACGCGACGTGCTCGACCCGCGCACGCTGCGAGAGACCGTGCAAGCGCCCTCCGGGCGCGCGCAGCGAGCCGCAGGCGAGCGAAGTCGATGAACTCGAGCGAGGCGCTGCTGCACGTCGAGGGACTCGTGACGTCCTTCCCCGGCGCCCGCGGTGGGCGCCTTCCGGTCGTGGACCGCGTGGACCTCGCGGTCGCGCGCGGCGAGGCCGTCGCGCTGGTCGGCGAATCGGGCTGCGGCAAGTCGATGACCGCGCTCTCGATCGTCGGGCTCGTGCCGAAGCCAGGGCGCATCGACGCGGGCAGCGTGCGAATGGCCGGTCGCGAACTCCGCGAGCTGCCCGCGACCGCGCTGCGACGCGTGCGCGGCGCCGAGATCGCGATGATCTTCCAGGAACCGGCGACCAGCTTGAACCCGGTGCAAACCGTGGGTGCGCAGGTCGTGGAGGCGATCACGCTGCACGAGTCCGTCGCGCGCGGCGAGGCGCGGCGTCGCGCGCTGCGGGTCTTCGAACAGGTGGGCATCCCCGACCCGGAGGCGCGCTTCGCCGCGTATCCGCACCAGCTCTCGGGCGGACAGAAACAGCGCGTGATGATCGCGATCGCGCTCGCGGCGCGGCCGCAACTGCTGATCGCGGACGAGCCGACGACGGCGCTCGACGTGACGATCCAGGCGCAGATCCTCGAGCTGCTGCGCAGCCTCGCGCGCGAGACCGGTACGGCGATCCTGCTGATCACGCACGATCTCGGCGTCGTGAACGAAATCGCCGATCGCGTCGCGGTGATGTACGCGGGTCGCATCGTCGAAGAGGGTACGCGCGCGGCGTTGCTCGGTGCGCCGCGCCATCCGTACACGCAAGGGCTGCTGCGCTCGATGCCGGGGGGCGCTGCGCCGGGGGAGCGACTGGTCGAGATCCCGGGCGTCGTACCCGCACCCGACGTGTGGCCGACCGGTTGTCGCTTCGCGGATCGCTGCGCGCTCGCAATGGAGGTGTGTCAGCTGCGCGAGCCGGAGCGCACGGTCTTCGGCGCGAACGCCGCCGCGCGCTGTCATGCGGTCGCGGCGGAGGCGTTGCGATGAGTGGTGGCGATGGCGCGGGATCGCTGCTGCGCGTCGAGGGACTGCGCACCTGGTTCCCAGTGCGCGCGGGTGCGTGGCGGCGACCGACCGCGATGCTGCGCGCGGTCGATGGCGTCGACCTGACGCTGGAAGCCGGACGCACGCTCGCGCTCGTCGGCGAATCAGGCTGCGGCAAGACGACGGTGGGGCGCTCGGTCCTGCGCCTCCTCGAACCGAACGCCGGTCGCGTGCTCTTCGAAGGCACCGACCTGCTCGCACTCGCACCGGCAGCGCTGCGGCCGATTCGCCGGCGACTCCAGATCGTGTTCCAGGACCCGATGGCGTCACTCGACCCGCGCCTGCGCGTGCGAGACGCGATCGCCGAGGGCATGCAGGCATTCGGGATCGGCGCCGATGAGGCCGAGCGCACCGAACGCGTCGCCGCGCTGCTGCGTCGCGTTCGTCTCGATCCCGTCTACATGGAGCGCTTCCCGCACGAACTCTCCGGTGGACAGCGTCAGCGCGTCTGCATCGCGCGTGCACTCGCGGTCGAACCGCAGCTGCTCGTCTGCGACGAGTCGGTCTCTGCGCTCGACGTGTCGATCCAGGCACAGATCCTCAATCTGTTGCGCGATCTGCAAGAGGAGCTCGGACTCGCGTATCTGTTCATCACGCACGATCTCGGTGTGGTCCGCTATCTCGCCCATCGCGTGGCGGTGATGTATCTCGGGCAGATCGTCGAAACCGGGCCGACCGCGCAGATCTTCGAGAGTCCGCGCCATCCGTACACGCGCGCACTTTTGGCGGCGATGCCATCGGTCGATCCGTCGCGGCGCGGCGTCGCGGTGCGCGCCCCCGGCGAAGTGCCTTCGCCGCTGCATCCGCCTTCCGGTTGTCGCTTCCATACGCGCTGCCCGGAGGCGTTCGCACGCTGTCGCAACGAGGCGCCCGAGCTGGTCGCAAGCGGCGATGGCGCGTCGCGTTGTTTCCTATCGGAGCCGGGCTAGGTTCGGGCGACAGCCGAGGAACGCGCGATGGAACCGAAGGTCGTTCGCAAGGCGTCACTCCAAGTAGTTGGGATGGCCGGGACCTTCACGCCGAGCACGAACGGTGGAATTCCCGCGCTGTGGGCGCGCTTCGCGCCGCGCATGGCTTCGGTGCCGAACCGGATCGGCGTCCATTCGTTCGGCGTCTGCGTGCCCGCGAACACGGTGGGCGGCGACATGAGCTTCACCTACATCGCAGCCGTCGAAGTCGATCGGAGCGACGCCGTTCCGGATGGCATGATCGCGCTTACGGTGCCTGCGGGTCGCTATGCCGTCTTCACGCACGCGGGCCCCATCACGCGGATCGCCGACACGGTGAAGCAGGTGTGGGGCGTTTGGCTTCCCGCGTCTCGTCATCGGCGTCTTCCGTCGCCCGACTTCGAGCTGTACGACGACCGCTTCGATCCCGCCACCGGCGAGGGCGAAGTCGACATCTATGTGCCGATTGCCGACGAAGTGCAGGGTTGACACCCCCAACCCATCGGGCGAAGCTGCGCCGCGATGCGACTCGAATACACGTTTTCGCTCAGCGACGTCCCGATTCCGCGCTTCGCCGTCGAGTCGGTCGAGGGCATCGGCAAACTGTTCACGCTCGCGACCGTGGTGTTGAACGTGATCGCAGCGCAGAAGGCGCGCGTCGAGATCGTCTTCCACGGCAACAACGCAGATGACCCCGTGCGCAAGATCGCCGCGTTCCGCGAGATCATTGCGACGGCGGAAGCCGGCGCTGCGCTGCGCTTCTCGACCGGCCACGGCGGCACGATCCACGGATCGTCGAGCTACTTCCAGTGGCTCGTGGTGGAGAAGGCCTAGCGCCGCTCGGCGGCTTCACAGCCCGCTCCGGTCCAGCGGTGTTCGCGGCCCAGGCTCTCGCGCACGACGCGTACCAGCGCCGGCTGCCAGCCGTCGCGAAGCGGCAACGCGGCGGCATAGCGCCGGAACGCGCGGCAGCGCAGCAGCGCGGGATACGCATCCGGTAGCGACGCGTTGAGCTCGGCGAGCGCGTGCAGCCGCCGCGCCTCGCGGAGCCTGCGCGGAAAGCGCACGCCTTCGAGATCGATCACCCGCACGTCGAGGCCGTTCGGCGCGCGCCGCAACAGCAGGTGCGTGCCCTTGAGGTCGCCGTGGTCGACACCGGCGCGGTGCAGCGCGATCGCGAAGTGTGCGAGCGCATCGAGCGCCTCCTCTGCGCCGGCGGCGGCACGCTCGAGAGCGGAACTCGCCGGCGTCGCGGGACGAACGTCTTCGAGCACGACCCACGACACGATCGGCACACCGAGCACGCGGCGCTCGCCGAACGCGAACGGCAGCGCGGCTCCGATGCGACGGGCGAGCAGGCCGTGTCCCGCGCGCCAGGCGCGGAACCCCGCCGACCCCCGCACGACGTCGGCGAGCGCGCGCGCGATGCCGCGGAAGGGGGTCTCCTTCACGACGACCCGGCGTCCCGCGACCTCGAACATCGTCACCGACGATCGCGCGTCGTGTTTCGCGACGCGCGCATCGCGCGTCGCGAGCGCCGATCGATGCGCGGCGCGGATCGCGATCAGCGCTTCGGCGGGGAGTTCGCGAAGGCGCAAGCCGTGCGCGCCATCGGCGTCGAAGGCAACGGCGACGCGACCTTCCCGACAGATACTGTCGGTGCGCGAGCGCGCGTGTTCGCGGGCGCGCGCATCGGCGGCGTCACCGGCCTTCCGCAGCGCATCACGCGCCGCGGCCGCTCGCGAAGTGGGCAGGTCGAGCACCGTGCGCCGCATGCGCAGCCGGCGGCCGCGCGACACCAGCGGCGCCAGCGAGAACTCGAGGCGGGCGAGGTCCGCGCGGATCTCGCGCCGCGCTCGCGTCCTGCGCGCGTGCTGCCAGTCGAGCAGCGCGGGCCCGCGCGCGCAAACGATCACGTTTCCGGCGTGCAGGTCGCCGTGTACGAAGCCGGCTTCGTGGACGCGACGTACCAGCGCCGCGAGCGCGTCGAGTAGATCGCGGCGCACGGCGGGTGCGCCGCCCAGCGCAACGGCGAGCGGCGCGCCGTCGATCCAACGCAGCGCGAGCAGCCGATCCCCGTTCGCGCGGGTGCCGAGTGCGAGTGGCTCGGGCACGGTCATACCGGCGCCGTGCATCCGCACGAGCATGCGCCACTCGCGCTCCGCGGGCGCGTGACCGAGTCTCGCCTTCGCGCGTTCGCGCAGCGCGTGGCGACCCGATCCGACGCGGAACTGCTTCACGACGACGTCACCGTGTTCGCTGCGAACGAGAAACACCGCGCGGCGTACGTTGTCGTGCAGGCACTGCGCTTCGCTGAGGTCGAGCTGGCGCTCGATCTCGCGCTGCAGGGCCGCGTCGCCCCGTGTCCAGCGGATCGCCGTCATCGTGCGATCCGCCCGTAGAGCGCACGTAATTCGGCGATGTGTTGGGGCCAGCCGTGTTGCTCGGCAACGGCGCGTGCCGCAGCGCCGCGCCGGCGCCGTTCCGCGCGACTCGCGAGCCGGTCGAGTGCGACCACGAAGGCGGCAACGTCTTCGGCGTCGCGCACGACGATGCCGCCTTCGCCGAGGATTTCGGCTGCGCCGTTGCTCGCACTCGTGACGACGGGAATGCCCGCTGCCGCGGCTTCGAGACAGACGTTTGCGAAGGCGTCGTAACGCGTCGGCAGAACCAGCGCGTCCGCAGCCGCGCAGAGTGTCGCGACGTCGCGGTCGCGGCCGAGCCACCGCACGCGCGCGCCGACACCGAGAGAGTCGGCAACCTTGCGCCACGGTTTCGGATCGTCGTTGCCTGCCACCAGCAGCAAGCCATCCCCCGTGGCGCCTGCGAGTGCGGAGAGCGCCGTTGCGAGTCCCTTGCGTTGGAAGCCGGAGCCGACGAAGAGCCAGATCAGTTGCTCGTCGTTCGTGCCGAGCTCGGCGCGCAGCGCGGCGCCCTCGGTCTCCCGCCGCGACGGATGGAAACGCTCGAGGTCGACGCCGTTGTACAACAACGCGAGTCGCTCGTCCGGGATCGCGTAGCGACGCGAAAGTTCGAGCTGCACCATCCGCGAGTTGCACTGGATCGTCTGGGACGCGTCGCCAAAGACTCCGCGCTCGATCGCGAGCTGCACGCGATGGCGCGGCGAGTAACGCCGCCACAGATTCCCGAACCCGGTGTACTGGCGCTCCATGTACTCGGCGTGGGAGCCGCCGCCGGCGCGGTACAGATCCTGGTGTCGCGTCCGCGAGAAGGCGTGCACCACGTCGAAGCCACCGCGCGCGGCTGCGCGCGCCGCTGCGTCGGAAAACGCGACGACGCGCTGCGGCTGCCACGTCGACGGCACGCTCACGAGGTGGACCTGCACGCCCGCGCTCGCGGCGGCCGTGCGGGCGACGACGTGCACCTCGTCGCCAGCTACCGCGAGTCCTCGAGCGACCTGCCACGCCACGCGCTCGACGCCGCCCCGCGGCTCGAAGCGTTCGATCACGAGGGCGACGCGCACGCGGCCCTGGAGTCGAATCTACGCCCGGCGGCGTCGCGCGAGGAAAGCGATCGCGAGCGATGCGGCGCCAAAGCTGGCGGCCTGCGCGAGCGGCGAAGACGGGGCACCTGCGCAGCCGGTGGGTGTGCAGTAGCGGCCGACCCAGCCCGAACCGTTCGGCGCGGCTGCCTCCGCGGGCGTCCCGGCACGCGCACTCGGCGCTGCGAGCAGCGCGGCGGCGATCAGGACGGCGAAGGCAGTGGTACGCACGGCGGGGAGGGTACCCGACGGTGTCGCGGTCGCCAGAAATCGCGCACAGGGTTGACGCTGCCAGAGGCCTGTTGAAAAATGGCCGCCCCGCGGGATAGCCGATCGATTCGGGATGGATGGATTGGATCGCCGGAGGTTCGGTTCTCGAATGTCGCGCGCGCCCGTGACTCCGCTTCCGAGCCGTTCGACTGCGCCGGCAGGTGCAGGTCCGCGCGGCATCAAGCGCACGCACATCCTCGAAGCGGCGACCCGCGTCTTCGCGAACCGCGGCTATCACGGCGCGCGCGTGTCGGACATCGCGCGCGAGGCCGGCATCGCCTACGGGCTCGTCTATCACTACTTCCGCAACAAAGAAGAGATCCTCGACACGATCTTTGCCGAGCGTTGGGGCGCGTTCCTCGATGTCGTCGACGGGATCGCAGCGGGAGCGCAGCCCGCATCGGAGAAGCTCCGCCAGCTCGCAGCCATCGTGCTCTTCGCCTATCGGAGGCGACCCGATTGGGTCAAAGTGCTGGTATTCGAGATCCAACGCACTTCTCGTTTCTCGGAGCCCGAACAAATCGAAGCGGTCGGTCGTCTGTTCCGCTCCGTCGCGCGAATCGTTCGCGTGGGTCAAGATGCGGGCGAATTGCGCAAGGACCTCGATGCAAACCTCGTTTGTCTGGCCTTCATCGGAGCGCTCGAAACGATGATCACGAGTCAAGTGCTGGGCGTGATGCGACTGCAGGGTGAATCGCAGGCCGCCGACGATCGCACCGTCCGCACGGTGATGGAGCTGTTCCTCGGCGGGCTCGGCGCGCGGGGGCGCTCGTGATCGAAGCGAGCGGACTCTCGAAGCGATACGGCGATCTGGTCGCGGTGGACGACGTTTCGTTTTCCGTGCAACCCGGCGAAGTGGTGGGCTTCCTCGGTCCCAACGGCGCCGGCAAGACGACGACGATGCGCATCCTCACCGGCTTCCTGCCGCCGACCGACGGTCGCGTCGTGATCGATGGTCACGACATCTTCTCCGATCCGCTCGCCGCGCGGCGCGCGATCGGATACCTGCCCGAGAGTCCGCCGATCTATCCCGAGATGAGCGTCGAGGACTACCTGCTCTACGTCTCGAAGCTGAAGGACGTGCCGCGCCGCGAGCGCAGCAACGCGGTCGATCGCGCGCTCGAGCGCTGCGGTCTCACCGAAGTGCGTCGTCGCGTGATCGGGGCGCTGTCGAAGGGCTTTCGCCAGCGGGTCGGGCTCGCGCAGGCGATCGTGCACGATCCGCCGGTGATGATCCTCGACGAGCCCACCGTCGGTCTCGACCCGATCCAGATTCGCGAAATCCGCACGTTGATCGGCGAGCTGGCCGGCGTGCGCGAAGGCAAGGCGCGCACCGTGATCCTTTCGACGCACATCCTCCCGGAGGTCGAGGCGATCTGTCAGCGTGTGATCATCATGCACCGCGGCAAGAAGGCGCTCGACGCGCCGCTTGCGGAGTTGCAGCGCGGCGGAGCGAGTCTCGAGGAGATCTTCGCGCGCACCACTGCACGGGAAGTCGTCGTGCCTTTGGAATCGACGCTGGAGGCACGGCCGTGAAGCACGTCGGAGCGATCGCCGGCCGCGAGCTGAACTCGCTGTTCGTCTCGCCGGTGGCGTATGCGGTGATGACACTGTTCGCGGTGCTGGCGGGGTTCTTCTTCTTGTCGGGCGTGCTGCAGTTCCAGGAGTACGTGATCCGGCTGCAGTCGTTCCAGGCGATGGAGCAGCTGCAAGAGCTGAACCTGAACGACCATGTGATCGCACCTTTCCTGCACGTGATGTCGGTCGTGCTGCTGTTCCTGGTGCCTGGCATCACGATGGGCCTGTTCGCGTCGGAGAAGACCAACGGAACGCTCGAGCTGCTGCTGACCTCCCCGATCACGATCTGGGAGCTGGTACTCGGCAAGTTTCTCGCGGCGGTGGCGTTCATCGCGATCCTGGTGCTGCTGCTCGCGCTGTTTCCCGGACTCCTCTTCCTCTATGGCGATCCCGAGTTGGGCAAGACCGCGGCGGGCATGCTCGGTCTGCTGCTGATCGGCATCGCGTACGCGTCGATCGGGGCCTTTGCGTCGTCGGTGACACAGAGCCAGTTCGTCGCGTTCTTCCTCTCCTTCGTACTGTTGCTGGTGCTCTGGATGCTCGGCTTCCTCGCCGATCTCGGCGCCGCAGGCGGCGGGGCGTCGAGCGACAACGTCGGCGACCTGCTCCGCTACCTCTCCACGGCAGATCATTTCGAGGGCATGGTGATGGGCCTCGTCGATACCAAGGATCTCGCCTACTTCGGTGTGATCGTGCTGGCGTTCCTCGCGCTGACGAAAGCCGCCGTCGAATCGGTGCGGTGGCGCTGACATGAGCGGCTACCCGGCACTGTTCGGAGCTCTCGGGCTCGTCTTCGTGCTCTTCGGGCTGCTGTCCGTGCTGCTGCTCGTCGCGGGTGCGCCGACCGATCTCGCATGGATCTGGCTCAACTTCGTGATCGGTCTGCTGCTGCTCGGCGGCGCCGTTGCCAGCAGCTTCGACTCGATTCGCGAGCGCATGCGTTCGGGCGAAGGCCGTCGCATTGGCAAGTACGGCAGCTCCGCCGTCGCGCAGGCGCTGATCGTGCTGGTGATCGTCGGCTCGCTCGGATTCCTGGCGAACCGCTACCACAAGAAGTGGGACGCGAGCGAAGCCGGCGTCCACTCGATCTCGGATCAGACGCAGAAGCTGCTCGCGGGTCTCGAGCAGGACATCCAGATCGTCGCGTTCTATCCGAAGCTCGATCAGCAGAGCGTGCGCACGCTGCTCGACAAGTACCAGTACGTGAGTCCGCGCGTGAAGGTCGAGTACGCCGATCCGAACGCGCGCCCCGATCTGATCGAGAAGTACGCCATCACGCCCGAGAAGATCGGCGAGGGCCTGCTCTTCGTGAAGATCGGCGAGGAGTCGGTCCAGATCGACAAGCCCGATGAGGAGAAGCTGACGAACGCGGTCCTCAAGCTGACGCGGCAATCGCACAAGAAGGCCTACTTCGTGACGGGCCACAGCGAGCGCGCCGCCGAGGGCAAGGGCGCCGACGGCAAGGAAGGCTTCGCCAAGGCTGCGGACGCGCTGCGCAACGAGAACTACCGCTTCGAGACGTTGACGCTCGAAACCAAACCCGAAGTTCCGGACGACGCGGATGTCGTGATCATCGCAGGCCCGACGCAGCCGCTTCGTCCCGGCGACGCCGACAAGCTGCAGCACTACCTCGAACGCAGCGGCGCGTTGATGGTGATGGTCGATCCGCGCGCGAACACCAATATCGGCGACGAGCTCGCGAAGTGGGGTGTACAGCTCGGCGCCGATGTGATCGTCGACCGCGTGCAGGGCATGTTCGGGCAGGCGATGACGCCACTTGCCGGCGAATACGGCAATCACGAAATCACGCGCGACATGCGCGAGGCCACGATCTTCCCGACCACCCGCAGCCTCGCGATCGAGCCGGCCGCCGCCCAACAACTCTTTGCGATCGTGAAGACGGGGCCCGAGTCCTGGGGCGAGCGCGACCTCGAGCAGCTCTTCGGCAAGGGCGTTGCCGAACTCGGTGCGGACGATGTGAAGGGTCCCGTGACGATCGGCGTCGCCGGTCGCCCGCTCCCGCCGCCGCCGCCGCCGGCTGAAGGCGCCGATCCGAAGGCGGCGAAGGGGCCACGCCTCGTCGTATTCGGAGACTCCGACTTCGCGACCAACCAGATGCTCGACGCCTACAGCAACCGGGACCTCTTCGTGAACTCGGTCAACTGGTTGCTCGGCGACGTCGAGGCGATCTCGGTGCGGCCGCCGCGCTCGCGTGCGTCGCGGCTCACGCTGTCGATCGAGCAGTTCAGCCAGATCCGCGCGCTCGCGCTCTTCGTGCTGCCCGAGCTGATCGCCGTGGTCGGCGTCTGGGCCTGGTGGAGCCGCCGCCGGGCGCCCGGCCGCTAGCTCGCCGTGAATCCGCGCAACACCGGCATCCTGTTCCTCGTCGCGCTGCTGCTCGGCGGCATCATCTGGTATTCCAACCGCAACGAAGTCGAGAAGAAGGAAGCCGAGGCGCAGGCGAAGTTGCTGTTCGGCGACCTCAAAGCCGAGTCGGTCGAGTGGATCGAGCTGCGCACCAGCGACGGCAAGGACGCGCGACTCGAGCGGACCGACGGAGCGTGGCAGGTCGTCAAACCGATCGCGTTCCCCGCGGACCCGAGCAACGCCGATGGGCTCGCGAGCGCGCTCGTCGGCGTCACCAGCGAGGCCGTGATCGAGGACGCGCAGGGAGCCGACGTGTACGGCCTCGGCGAGGGCGCGCAGGTGGTGCGCTTCCGCGCGGGCGGCGCGGATCACGAGCTGTACACCGGCAAGAAGACGCCGATCGGCGCCAACAACTACGTCTCGGTGGGCTCCGGCCCGGTCTACACCGTCGCGAGTTTCCGGGTGACGAGTCTCGACAAGAGCCTCGACGACCTGCGCGAGCGGCGCCCGATGCGCTTTGATCGCGGCGGCATCCAGCGCATCGAAGCGACCTGGATCGACGGCGGCGTCGTGCTCGAGAAGAAGGACGACAAGTGGCGGATGATTGCGCCGCTCGACACCGACGCAGATCAGGAGACCGTCGAGACGCTGCTCTCGGATCTGGTGTTCCTGCGCGCCAGCGGGTTCGTGGACGCGCCGCCGTCCGACAAGGAAGTGGGTCTCGATGCGCCGCAGTACCGCGTCACGCTGACCGACGCGCCGCAGGACGGGAAGCAGCCGATGCGCCACGAACTGCGCATCGGCGGCCTGCTAGATGAAAAACTGCGCGCGGTGCGCGGCGCCGAAGCCTCGCTGTACCAGATCCCGAACGAGCGCTTCGACAAATTGCCGAAGACGGTCGCTGCGTTCCGCTGGAAGTCGCTAGCGAACTTCGTCGCGACCGATGCGCAGCGCTTCGAGATCACCTTCAGCGATTCCGCCGCGCAGGGCGCGAGCCAGGTCGTGACGATCACCGGCGAGAACTCCGATGCGGGTTGGACGACCAAGCCCGAAGCGATGGATCCCGAACGCGCGTCGCGGCTCGTCGCCGAACTCGCGCGCCTTTCGGCGGTCGACATCGCGGCCGAGAAGATGGGCGCCGCGGAACTCGCGGCGGTTGGCCTCGATCCGCCGCGTGCGACCGTTCGAATCCTCGGCAAGACGCCGGCCGGCGGCGGCGAGGCGCCCGAACTCGCGAAGCTGATCTTCGGCGCCGAGAAGGGCGATTCCATCTTCGCGCAAGTCCCGGGTCGCGAGACGGTGTATCGCGTCGCGGGCACGCTGGCCCAGCACGTGCCGATCTCGCTCGAAGCCTTCCGCAACCGCTTCGTGGCGAAGCAGGCGCCGCCCGGAGAAGTCGCTCCCGGTCCCGCGCCGCCGCCGATGCTCGAGAGACAGGACGAGTCCTCGATGCCGACTCCGGACGACACAGGCGAGGCACAGGACGAGGAGCCGTGACGCTCGCCTGGCGCACTGCGTTCCACGAGCTGCGCGTCGCGCGGATCGTGCAGGAGACGCCCGATGCCCGCTCCTTCGTGCTCGACGTGCCGCCGTCGCTGCGTGCGCTCTTTCGCTACGAAGCGGGTCAGTTCCTCACCTTCCAGATCCACCTCGGCGCGACTACGTGCAACCGCTGCTACTCGCTCTCCAGCGCGCCCGACTGCGACGACGAACTCCAGTTCACCGTGAAGCGCGTCGCCGCGGGACGGATCTCGAACTGGTTCCACGATGAACTTCGAGAGGGCGACGTCGTGCGCGTGCTGCCGCCTGCTGGCGGCTTCACGCTGCGTCCCGAGAGTCGCGGGCCGCTCGCGCTCTTCGGCGCTGGCAGCGGCATCACGCCGGTGCTCTCGATCCTGAAGACGGCGCTCGCCACCACGGAGCGGGCGACGAAGCTCGTCTACGCCAACCGCGACGCCGACTCGATCATCTTTCGCGACGCACTCGGCGCGCTCGCGGGTCGCTACGCCGGACGCTTCGCTGTGGTCCATCACCTCGACGGCGAGCGTGGCTTCCTCGACGAAGCGCGCGTGCACGGTGAGATCGCAGCGTGGACGGGCGACGCCGAATTCTATCTGTGTGGGCCGGGTCCGTTCATGAATCTCGTCGAACGGGTGTTGCATGGGGAAGGCGTTCCGAGCGACCGCATCTTCATCGAACGATTCGAGTTCGCAGCGCCAGCCGAAATCTTGCACCTGCTCTGCAGAGCACGCCCCACCGAACCAGAGCTGCGCCTGCTCTGCCAGGTAGGCGTTCATGTTGGGATGGTTCGCAGGGTCGAGCCGGG
>JANLTC010000184.1:0-30439 GCA_031362725.1 Deltaproteobacteria bacterium
TCATGGGAGCGAGGCAGCGCAGACGGTGACCCCAGACCGCGCGACCGCGATCGGGCGCCGATCCAAGCCGTCGATGTCGAGAAGCGGAATGGTGGAGGCGCCGGGAATCGAACCCGGGTCCGCATGGTGTCCAACGAGCGCGTCTACGTGCGTAGCCTTCGTTCGATCTCGGTGCGACTAGTCACGAAGACGAGAGCGCCGCACCCAGCTCCACATGATTCTCATCCCCGGCTACGGTCGAGCAGCGCTCCGGGAACCAGCCTTCTGATGACGTCCGCGACCCCGTAGAAGGCGTCCGGGACGGACGTCGCGTACCTAGTTTGTGCTAGGCCGCGAGAGCGTAATTAGAGTCGGCAGATTTTGGCTACCAACATTGCCACCTGTTTAACGAGGTGTTGCGGCGACCTCGGCACGCAGCGTTCGACTTCAACCACCCGTCGAAGCCGATCGCCCCCACAGGCCTTAGTTGTGACTTTCCAATTCTGAATCGGAAAGCAGCATCTTCGACCTTTGGCAGCCTAAGGCAGACACTCGAAGTGTCAAACAGAGGAGCGGAAATGGGACGGCTGGATGACAAAGTTGCGGTGATCACGGGCGCGGCTTCGGGGATCGGAGCTGCGTGTGCGTTGCGCTTTGCGGCGGAGGGGGCGCGGATTGCGGGGTTCGATGTGGTGGAGCCGGCGGCGGCCCATCGAGACGCCGTCGAGAAGGCAGCGCCGGGGGCGCTCTGGGAGCGCACCGACGTGCGCGACGAGGCGAGCATCGAGCGCGCGGTCGCGGCGGCGCTGGCACACTTCGGTCGCATCGATCTGCTCGTGAACGCCGCGGGCGTCTCCGGATTCGGCGCGGTAGACCAACTGGCAGCCGATGAATGGGACCGCGTCCTCGGCATCAACTTGAAGGGTACATATCTGGTCTCGAAGCACGTCGTGCCCGGGATGAAGGCGCAGCGCGCGGGCAGCATCGTCAATCTGGCGAGCATCGAAGGCCTCGAAGGCATGCAGTCGCAGGCGGCCTACAACGCGTCGAAGGGCGGCGTCGTGCTGCTGACGCGCAACATGGCGATCGACTACGGAAGCTTTGGCGTGCGTGTGAACTGTTTGTGCCCGGGCTTCATCGAGACGCCGATGACGGCCGTGCTGAAGACACCCGGCCTCGAAGCGATCCGCCAGCAGTTCATCGACCTCCACATGTTGAACCGCGCGGGCCAGCCCGAAGAAGTCGCGGCGTGTGCGCTGTTTCTGTGTTCAGCGGACGCGTCGTTCGTGACGGGGCATGCGCTCGTCGTCGATGGGGGCATGACGGCGGGAAGACGCCTCACCGACCCGGCGGCCCCGGTCTGAGTCCCGCTGCGAAGCGGCTTCGCGGTCAATTCCTGGCGGCCGGCGACCGATACGCAGCCCGCGATGGGAGACTCCAACGACTCGCTGCTGGGACGAATCGCCGTCCATACCAAGCTGATCACGCAGGATCAGGCCAATCAGGCGATCGAGGCCCAGAGCCGCAGCGGTGGGCGCGAGCGCCTGGGTGAGATCCTCGTCGAGAAGGGCTTCATCAATCCGACGCAGTTGCAGAAACTTCTCGCGGCCCAGAAGCAGGTGCTCGGGAAGCAGGCCGCGCAGCGCGTCGCCAAGACGGTCGCTGCGGTCTTGCCCGAACCGGAGGTCGGCGCGACCGCGGCGACGGCGCCAAAGCCGTCACGTCCCCAGGCAAGTCCGAGCCCGACCTCTGTGTCGCCGGCCACGGCTGCACCGAGCGCGACCCCGCCTGCGCGAGCGAATGCCACCGCGAAGACGGTGGCCGGCGCGCCCATCGCGGAAGCGACACCGAGCGCGCGTCGCGGCCCTGCCCTCACTGGCGATCCGCAGGCGCGCGAAGCGTTGCACGCGATCCTTCGGGACGCCGTCGCTGCCGGCGCGAGCGACATCCACCTGCACGCCGGCGCGCCGCTTCGTCTGCGCCGGTATGGCGCGCTCGAAGAGCAGAGCGGGCCGCCGCTCGATCCGGCGAAGGCCGACGCGATGCTCCGGTCGGTCCTGACCGAAGAGCAGGCTGCTGCGTTGGACGCGGACGGCCAGATCGATCTCGCCTACACGCTCCCGGGTGTCGGGCGATTCCGCGCAAACCTGTACCGCCAACAGCGCGGCACCGACGGCGTGCTGCGCGCCGTGCCGGACCACCCGCCGTCGCTCGAAGAGCTGGGCCTCCCGAGCACGCTCGCGCGGCTCACGAACTACCACCAGGGCATGGTGCTCGTCACGGGTCCATCGGGCTGCGGCAAATCGTCGACGATGGCAGCGTTCCTCAATCTGGTGAACGAGGAGCGCAGCGATCACATCCTGACGATCGAGGATCCGATCGAAGTGTTGCACGCCGCGAAGTCCTGTCAGGTGAACCAGCGCCAGGTGCGTTCGCACACCGAGAGCTTCGGCCGCGCGCTCCGCGCTGCGTTGCGCGAGGATCCCGACGTGATCGCGATCGGTGAGCTGCGCGATCTCGAGACGATCTCGCTCGCACTCACCGCCGCCGAGACCGGTCACTTCGTGCTCGGCACGTTGCACACCTCGAGCACGATCCGCACCATCGATCGTCTGATCGGCGTCTTCCCGCCCGATCAGCAGACGCAGGTTCGCACGATGCTGTCCGAGTCGCTGCGCGCCGTAGTGTCACAGCGCATGGTGGTGCGCGCGGACGGGACCGGTCGTGTGCCGGTGCTCGAGGTGCTGATCGTCAACAAGGCGATCTCGAATCTGATCCGCGAGAACAAGAGCTTCCAGATTCGCTCGGTGCTCCAGACGGGCGCTTCGCAGGGCATGAACCTGCTCGACTCATCGCTCGAAGCGCTCGTCAAGCAGGGCGTGATCACCAAGGAAGAAGCGCTCCGCCACGCCGAGGAGCCCAAGCGCTTCGGCGGCAAAGAACGCTGAGAGGGCACGCCATGGGACGCATGGAAGCAATGCTGCGCCTGCTGCAGGACGAGCGCGGATCGGATCTGCACCTCGCCGCCGGTCAGCCGCCGCGCATGCGCCGCAAGGGTTCGCTCACCCCGATCGAAGGCGAGCCTGCGCAGAGCGACGAGGCGCTGCGCAAACTGCTGCGCGAGATCACCAGCGACGATCAGTGGATCAGCTACGGGAGCCAGAGCGACCTCGACTTCGCCTACGGCATCCCGGGCGTCGCGCGCTTCCGCGCCAACTACTTCGTGCAGGAGAACGGCGCTGGCGCGGTGTTCCGCATCATTCCGGAGGAGATCCAGACGCTCGAGGAACTCGGGCTGCCGCCGGCGATCCGCGAGTTCGCGCATCTCGATCGCGGCCTGGTGCTCGTGACCGGACCGACCGGCTCGGGCAAGTCGACCTCGCTCGCCGCCGTGATCAACGAGATCAATGAGAGCTACGCCAAGCACATCCTCACGATCGAGGATCCGATCGAGTTCGTGCACGCGAACAAGAAGTGCGTGTTCTCGCAGCGCGAGGTCGGCGTGCACGCGACCGGTTTCGGGCCGGCTTTGCGCGCCGCGTTGCGCGAGGACGCGGACGTGATCCTGGTCGGCGAAATGCGCGACTACGAGACGATCTCGCTCGCGCTCACCGCCGCCGAGATGGGTGCGCTGGTCTTCGGCACGTTGCACACCAACGGCGCGGCCAAGACGATCGACCGCGTGATCGATGCGTTCCCGGCCGACGAGCAGTCGCAGGCGCGGCTCTCGCTGTCGGAGTCGCTGGCGGGCGTCGTCTCGCAGCAGTTGTTGCGCACTTCCGACGGCAAGGGCCGCTGCGCCGCAAACGAGATCCTGAGCCGGACCAGCGGCCTCGCCAACGTGATCCGCGAGGGCAACACGCCGATGCTGATGAACATCATCCAGTCCGGAAAGTCGCAAGGCATGCAGACGATGGACGATGCGTTGATGGCGCTGCTCCAGGGCAATCGCATCCGGCCCGAAGATGCCTACCTGAAGGCGATCGACAAGGCGCGCTTCGAGAAGTTTGCGCCCGCCGAGTAGTCCGCCGGGCCTTGTGATTCCGCGCCTGGCCCGGCCTGATGATGCCGCGCCAGGCCCGGACGGGCCCGCGCCAACACGGGTCAAGGGGCCTTGTGGGGGCTCGGGGAGCTCGGGGGGCTCGGTGGGCTCGGGGTGTTCGGCGGGGGGGCGATGGCGATCACTTCGAGTGAACCCAGCATCGCGTCGAACCAGGGGCCGAAGTCCTGACGGAGCGACATCGGCGCTTCCATGATCACGATCAAGACGTGGCCATCGCCCGTCTCGAGGAAGATGTGGTCTTCCAACATCTCCCCCTCGAGAGGAATGACGCGCATCCAGTGGGCCCGGCGACCGCGCACGTCCATGGGTCCTTGCTGCACGATCTTGCCGCCGCGCACGTGCGCATTGGCATGGCGGGCGAGGTAGCTCGCGACCGTCGGGTAGCTCCTCACCACGACCTGGAACGACGCCTCGTAGTCCCACGCGACGCCGTCGATCGCCACGACACCGCGGGGCGACGGGACCAGGTTCCAGCCGAGGCCGGGCCGTAGCGAAAACCCGAGCCGCGCGTCCGTGTAGACGTCGGGCGCCAGTTTCACGGGACCGGCTGGTGCCTGCGCCGCCGGACGCGACACAGTGCCGACGCGCGGCAGCGTTGCGTAGATCGTGCCGTTCGGAAGCCGGTACAGCGCGCGGAACGAGTTCACGTCTTCCTGCGACAGCCGGTCGACGCGCCGGTCGCGTGCGACGGAGTACATCAAGTCGGCCGGAATGGGACTGTGACCGTGCATGCCGAGCGCATGGCCGATCTCGTGGAGCACGTTGCGTTGCACCTGATCCGCCGGAAGCAACCCATGGTCGTCCGCGACGTAGATGCGGATCTCGGGCACTTCGAATTCGACGTCGAGACGATCGGTCCAGAGGCTGCGGCCCTTCACCTTGCAAGCGTCGTGCATCGGTGTCGTACCGAGCACTTGCACGCCCTCTTCGGGTGCGGGCCCGATTTGACCGACGAGGACGATCCGCAGGTCGGCATCCTCGTCGCTGCGCACGCGCCGAAAACTGACCACGCCGCCGAGCGAATGCTCCCAGCTCTCGAGCGCGCGCCACGCGGCTTCGGTGAACGCATTCGGCTCCTTGCTGGCATCGAACTCGTCCTTCAACGCGGGATCCAGATCCGGCGGCTGCACATAGACGGTGAGCGGGAAGCGCGTGACGTCCCAACGGCACAGTACGACGACGTCCTGCTGTTTGTCGCGCAGCGCGAAGCGTTGGCCCAGGAACGGGAGGTAGTTCGGCTCGCGGACCTCGTCGCCGCTGCGCGTGCGACGGAAGTCGCTGTAGTCGAAGCGCGTCGGGGAGAACGGATCCGACGACGGCGCCGCCAACGGACCGCAATGAAGCGTGCCGACGGAGGTCGACGCCAACGCCACCGTGAGGGCGATTCTCGCGACCCGCTTCACTCGCTCTCCCGATCGCGGGACGCCCGCGTGGCGCGCTCGATCTCACGATCCTGTTCGCGCTTCTTCAGTGTCTGCCGCTTGTCGTACTGCTTCTTGCCGCGCGCCAGCCCGAGTTCCACCTTCGCGCGCCCGGCTTTGAAGTAGAGCGAGAGCGGAATCAACGTGAAGCCGCGCTCCGCCAGCTTGGGACCGAGGCGGGACAATTCGGCGCGGTGCATCAGCAGCTTGCGTTCACGCCGCGGCTCGGAATTGTCGCGGCCGGCCTTCTCGTACGGACTCACGTGGGCGTTGACGAGGAACGCCTCCCCGCGCCGCAACACGGCGTACGAGTCCGAGAGGTTCGCCCTACCGTCGCGCAACGACTTGACCTCGGGACCGAGAAGCACGAGACCCGCTTCGAAAGTCTCCAGGATTTCGTAGTCGTGCGTGGCGCGCCGGTTCGACGTGATCAACTTGCGGCCGCCCACCTCCGTCATTGGCGCCAGCCTAGCAAGGCGACGGATCAGCGGTGAGGCTCTAATCCCGCGTAGCGAGCGGAAGGCGAGCGGCGAGGTTCATCGGGCCTCGTCTCGGATGCGGTTGTGGGCATCGACGAACACGCGCTTCGCCTCCCAGCTGCGTGCTTCCGCGTCGTCCAATTCGGTCCAACTCGCGATGATGACGAGGTCGTGGGGCTTGATCAGATGTGCGGCGGCGCCGTTGACGCAGATTTCGCCGCTACCCGCCTCGCCGGGAATCGCATAGGTGCGCAAGCGCGCACCGCTCGTGCAATCCCAGATGTCGACGGCCTCGTAGGGCAGGATGTCGGCGGCGCGCAGCAGATCTGTGTCGATCGACACGCTGCCCTCGTACTCGAGGTTGGCCTCCGTCACGGTCGCCCGGTGGATCTTGGACTTGAGCATCGTGCGTTTCATCGGGGGGAATCCTCGGCGGTGTGCTCGCGCAGCAGCACGCGGTTGTCGATCAAGCGGACTTCGCCACTCACTGCCGCGGCGCCCGCTTGCTCCATCGAGCTTGGAGCGGGGAATCGAACGGCGAGTGCGAGTAGCGCGGGACCATCGAGAACGTCGAGTTCGGCGAGCGTCTCTGGATCACGCAGATCGGCGTAGTCGATCGTGGCGTGCAGCGCGCGGCCGATCTGCTTCCGCACGGTCTCGAGCAGCACCGCGGCCTTACGCTCGCCCGCCGCAACGGCCGCTTCGGCGGCGTCCAGCGCTCGCATGAGCGCGAGGGCTTCCCGGCGCATCGCCGCATCGAGATGGACATTGCGACTCGACATCGCGAGGCCGTCCGGCTCGCGCACGATCGGCGCGCCGACGATCTCGACGTCGAATAGCAGGTCGCGCACCAGCCGGCGCACGACCTTCAGCTGCTGGAAGTCCTTCTCGCCGAACACGGCAAGGTGCGGGCGCGCAGCGACGAGCAACTTCACAACGACCGTCGCGACGCCGCGAAAGAAGTGCGGACGCGATCCGCCACAGAGCGGTTTCGCAAGTTCCACGACCTCGACGAAGGTCTGCGCACCGTCCGGGTACAGCTCGCTCGCAGTCGGCGCGAAGACGGCATCGACGCCCGCGTCGCGGCAACGCGCCAGATCGGCGTCGAGGGTTCGCGGATAGCGCGCGAGGTCCTCGCTCGGCCCGAACTGCGTCGGGTTCACGAAGATCGACACGATCACGACGTCGGCGCGCTGCTGCGCGAGCGCCACGAGCGCGAGATGCCCGTCGTGCAGCGCACCCATCGTGGGCACCAGCGCCAGTCGTCTTCCTGCCGCGCGCGCGTCATCCGAGAGCGCGCGCAACGCTGCCACGCTTCGCACGAGTTCCACTAGGCGCCCCGATGACCCGGAGGGCCGGGCGCCTTGCGCTCGGCGTCGTAACCGTGTTCTTCGGCGGGGAACTTCAGCGTTGCAACGTCCTCGGCGAAGCTGCGCGCCGCCTTCGCGGCCGCCGCGCCAAGATCGCCGTACTGCTTGACGAAGCTCGGCGTCCAATCGCTGAGGCCGAGCATGTCGTGCATCACCAGGACCTGACCGTCGCAACGCGGACCCGCGCCGATCCCGATCGTCGGGATCTCGAGCCGCGCGGTGATCTCGGCGGCGAGATCGACCGGCATGCCCTCGAGCACGACGGCGAAAGCGCCCGCCTCTTGCACCGCGTCCGCGTCGGCGATGACGCGCGCCCGCTCGTCCGCCGTGCGCCCCTGCACCCGAAAGCCGCCCATCCGGTGGATCGATTGCGGCGTCAGACCGACGTGACCCATCACCGGGATCTCGGCCCGCGCGATGCGCTCGATTGCAGCGGCAACGGCGAGCCCACCTTCCAGCTTCACCGCCTGTGCACCGCCGTCCTTCACCAGCCGGATCGCGCTGCGCACGGCGTCCTCGGAAGACACCTGGTACGAGCCGAACGGCATGTCGCCGACCACCAGCGCGTGACGACAAGCCCGCGCGACGAGCCGCGTGTGGTAGACGACCTCGTCGAGTGTCACCGGCAGTGTCGTATCGTGACCCTGCACGACGTTGCCGAGGCTGTCACCGACGAGGATCACGTCGATACCCGCCTGGTCGAAGATGCGAGCGAACGCGAAGTCGTAGGCGGTGAGCATCGAGACGCGTTCGCCGCGGCGCTTGCGCGCGGCGAGCGTGCGTACGGTGACACGATGCTCGCGGGACGAAGAGACGGAAATCGTCGACATGGGGGCTGCCTCCGGCGGCCCGCCGCGACGAAGCCCCGGCACGTTGCGCCGAGGCTCATGGCCCGTGACACCGGAAACAAAAAACGCGCCCGCCGGTCGATGCCGGAGGCGCGTCGGATCACGCTGGTACGCCGCAGGTCGTAACGAGAACGACGATGCTGCGTGCGAGATCCGCTCCGCTTTCCTCCGTCTCGGTCTGCCGGAGCAGATCCAAGCGATGGTTCAGAGCGACCCTCTCTGATCAGGAACCGCGAACGAACGTTCGCGTGCGGGACTCGTCCTTCGTTTCGTCGGGCCGATCGCGAGGGCCCGAATCGTCCTTCTGGTGGGCGCCCGATGGAGATCGCACCCTGCGATTCCCCTCGAGCCGGGCAGGAGAGTAGGAGCCCCCGCGCGGCTGTGTCAACTCGGATCCGCATCCGCGCGCAGCGAAGCCGAGTCGAAATGCACGAGAGCAACGTCCAGCCGTCAAATCGACTCGGCGTCCGTCACGAAACGCGAGATCCGCTCGCGATCGGTCTCGTCGAGCACCTCGAAGCGCACGCCAGTCTCGAAGAAACGCGCTTGCGCGCTCGGGTCGTCGTCCTCGCGCCAGCTGACGCGGCCGCGGGCCTCGATGCGGTGATCTGCGCCCGGCAACACGAACGCAACCGTGAGATCATCGCCGACGCGAAGTCGCAGCCGCGCGTGCAAGCAGATGCCGCCCGGTGAGAGATTCGTCGCGTACTCGAGCGCCGGCTCGACTCCGCGCCGGACGACTTCCACCGCGATCGGCACCGCGAGATCGCGTCGCGTCTCGAACAGCAACCGGCTCGCGGAAGGCTCAGGCGCCGGCGGCGCGGAGCGCCCGCGAAAGCGCGACAAAGGCCGCCGGGCCTTGCTGCTCGGCGCGCGCCCGGTGCTCGATCCCGAGTCCGTCGAGGACGCCATGCAGGATCTCCATCGCGGGCGCTGAATCGAGCCCGGCGCGAAGGGCATTCGGCAGCGTCTTGCGCCGCGTTCCGAAGGCGGCCCGCACCACCCTCTCGACCTCTGCCAGTTCATCGGCCGCCAGCGGCGACGGATCGAGAGGGATCGCTCGCACCAGTGTCGAGGTCACGCGCGGGACCGGGAAAAAACAATGGGGCGGCAGGTCGCGCACTCTCGCGATCTGCACGGTGAGAGCATGCAGCACGGCCAGCGAGCCGTAGTCGCGGGTGCCCGGCTTCCCGAGCATGCGCGCGGCGACCTCTCGCTGCACGAGCACCAACCAGCCCGCCAGCAGTCCACGCAGGTCGAGGAGCTGGCGTAGCAGCGGCGTCGACACCGCGTACGGAAGATTCGCCACCACCCGTACCGGCGCGCCGAGTCGCACGGCGATCGCGGCAAGGTCGACCTCGAGGGCGTCCGCATGGATCAATTCCACGTTCGACGGCAGCTCGCCCTCTTCGCGCAGCGTGCGTACCAGACCGGCATCGATTTCGATCGCGACGACGCATCGAGCGCGCGCCGCGAGAGCCCGCGTCAGCACGCCGAGACCGGGGCCGATCTCGATCACCGCGTCATTCGCGCGAACGGGAGCGTCTTCGGCGATCTGTTCGGCGATGCGCGGATCAGTCAGGAAGTTCTGGCCACGCGCCTTGTGCGCGCGCAGGCCGCGACGCTCGAGCGTCGCGCGAACTTCGGCGCGGCTCAACGGCCGGGAACCGGCGCGCGCGCGAAGGCGCCGAGGCCCGCGTCGTCGCGCTCGCCGCGCATCAGCCGGCGCGCGCCGGCCGCAGCGATCATCGCAGCGTTGTCGGTGCAGAGCGCGAGCGGCGGGAACACGGCGAGGAATCCGTCGGCCTGAGCCGCAGCCTCGACCTCGCGGCGCAGCCGCTGATTCGCGGCGACGCCGCCCACGACGGCGAGGCGTCCGAGGCCCTCGCGCCGGAGAGCACGTCGCGACTTCGTGACGAGCACGTCGGTCGCGGCAGCCTGAAACGATGCGGCGATGTCGGCAACGTCGCGCGGCGAAAGCGCGCCCACCGTACGCAGCCTCTCGACCTGGATTGCCACGGCAGTCTTCAAGCCACTGTACGAAAAATCGAGATGCGGTTCGGTGCCCATCGGACGCGGAAACTTGATCGCGCGCTCGTTGCCCGCCTCGGCCTCGCGCGCCACCGCGGGACCGCCCGGATACGGCAGTCCGAGCAGCCGCGCGACCTTGTCGAATGCCTCGCCGACCGCGTCGTCTCGCGTCTCACCGAGCCGCACGGCCGCAGCGTCGGCTTCGATGCGATACAGCGCTGTGTGTCCACCCGACACGACGAGCCCGAGGTACGGCGGTATGAGCCGCTCGTCGGCGAGCTCGGCGGAGGCCAGATGACCCGCCACGTGATGCACGCCGACCAGCGGAATGTCGTGGCGCACCGCCAACGCCTTGCCGAAGCAGAGGCCGACGAGCAGCGAACCGACCAGCCCGGGTCCCGCCGTCACGGCGACACCACCGAGCTGCGCGGGCGTCGCACTCGCGCGCCGCAGCGCTTCGCCGACCACTTGCGACACGCAGCGCGCGTGGTCGCGCGATGCCAGCTCTGGCACCACACCGCCGTACGGCGCATGCAGATCGACCTGCGCGTGAACTACCGACGCGAGAACTTCGCGACCCCGCACGACGGCCGCAGCCATCTCGTCGCACGAGCTCTCGATTCCGAGCACGAGGGGGGCCGTCAGGAGGGGTTCATCCCATCCGGCGTTCGAGGCGTTCCTGCTCCGACTTGCAGTCGATGCAAAGCTCGGCGACCGGCCGCGCTTCGAGCCGCTTGATGCCGACTTCTTCGCCGCAGTTCTCGCAGAGCCCGTACTCGTTCGACTCGATCTTGGCGAGCGCCTGGTCGATCTTCGTGATCAGTCCGTGCTCGCGCTCGCGCAGGCGCCCGAGGAACGCGAGGTTGATCTCCGATGAGGCGGCGTCCATCTCGTCGGGAAAATCGTCGGGGTCGAGATGAATGTCGCCCGCGAGCGCGCGGCGCGCGTTCTCGATCAGCAGCTCACGCTGCGTGACGAGGAGCTTTCGGAATTTGTCGAGGTCGCGCTTCCTCAACTCGTGTCTTCTCCCGTTGGAACGAATCCAGCTTCTGGGTCGATCTCTGTTTCGATTGGTCTTTGCCAACCGACAATCCGGCGCCTCGCTTGACTACCCGTGATTGCCGAGCACTTCGAGTTGCTTCTTCGCTTCCCCGGCACGCGACGAGTTGGGATACTCGGCGACCACGCGTTCGAACGCCTTGGTCGCCGCCTTCGCGTAGCCAGGACCCAGCTTCAATAGCGCCTCGCCCTGTCGGTAGAGGGCGTCTGCTGACTTATCGCCCTCCGGGTATCGCGCTACCACGTCGTCGAAACGCAGCACGGCTGATTTGTAGTCGCCCTTCTTGAAGTGACACTCGGCCATCCAGTACGCGGCGTCGTCGGCGTAGGGCGAAGCGGGGTAAGTCTGCAAAAAGCTGCGGAATCGGTCAATGCACGCGTCGTAGTCGCCTCCGCGGTAGGTCGAGTGCGCATCTCGGTAGGCCGTGACCTCCTGTACCGACGCGCCAGCCTCAACACGCTCCGCCGCCGGTGGTACGACCGCGCTCGAGGAGGTCGTGAGCGCCTCCGGTGACGCAGCTCGCTCGGACGTCGGGGTCTGTGTCGGCGCGACGCGTGCTGCGTCCGGCACGCTGCTCGCCGCCTCGGCGTCGACCGGCAGCTGCGACGCCGGCGTGCCGGATGATTCTTGACGCGCGAGCTTCGCCTCTTCGAGAGCACGTGCGGCGTCGTGCTGCGCTTCGTCCGTTCTGCCCTCGACCTTCGCGAGACGCCGCTCCAGACCTTCGATCTGCGCCCGCAGGTCGGCTACGTGTTCGCCGCTCCCAGAACCGGCCCCGCGCTTCATCTGCAACACGTCACGCTCCAACTTGCGGTGTTCGGCGACCGACACGCAGCCAGTCTCCGCGGCCCCGAGAAGAGTCGCGAAGGCGATTGCGACGAGCGGTCGCCAGACCGGAATGACGCGCATCGATGCTCCTCCTTGAAATCGAACTCCGGTTCGGGCTCGCTGCGCCGCGATCGACTCGGCGAGTCGGGCGCCTAGCGCGGGTACGGGCCCCAGCACGGGTGCGTGTTATCGCCGGCGCCCTCCGTGAGCCGCCGCAGATTCTCGCCGTCGAGATCGACGGCGTAAACATCGGCCTTGCCACGGCGCTCCGAATGGAACGCAATCATTCGCGAGTCTGGCGCCCAGCTCGGCGCCTCGTCGCTCCTTGGGTTCGTGACGACCGGCACGTTGGTCCGGCCGTCGGGATCGATCAGCCAGAGGTCGAACTGACCGCCGACGCGTGTCTCGTAGGCGATCCAGCGCCCGTCCGGCGACCACGCCGGCGCCGTGTTGTAGCTCCCGTCGAAGCTGAGGCGGCGCTGGCCGGTGCCATCGGCGTTCATCACGTAGATCTGCGGCGCACCGGTGCGATCCGACACGAATGCGATCCGCGAGCCGTCCGGCGACCAGCTCGGTGATAGATCGATCGCCTTGTGGTTCGTCAGCCGCCGCAGGTTCCGGCCGTCGATGTCCACGGTAAAGAGTTCGGGCGCTCCATCGACGCTGATCACCACGGCAAGGCGTTTGCCGCTCGGATCGTAGACGCCCCGATAGACCGCCCGCGTGGCATCGAGCGACTCGAGCAGCCGCCCCGGCTTCTCAACGCCGCCGCGAACGAGTCGAAACAGGTGTGGCGAGCGACGGAACAAGTACGACATGTAGACGATGGAGTTTCCATCGGGTGACCAGGACGGAAACGCGTTGATCGACTTGTTGCGCGTCGCCGCACGCTGGTTGCCACCGGTCGCGTCCATCACGTAGATCTCGGCGTGGCTGCTGCGCGACGACACGAATGCGATCTCGGTGCTCGCCACGCCGCGCTTTCCGGTGAAGGCTTCGACCACGTCGTCCGCGATGCGCCGCGCGATCCGGGGAATGTCCCCGCTGTTCCCGCGATAGCTCTTGGTGAGGAGCGCTCGGCAACGGGCGACGTCCCAGACTCGGAACTCGATCTCGGCGACACTCCCGCCCGCGCGCGTGACGCCTTCGAGGAACGCGTCCGCGCCGATCTGACGCCATTCGGGGCAGCCGAGCGAGTCGGAAAGTGCGGCGGTTTGACGCGGTCCGAGGAATGCCGTCGGATCGACCGACGCAAACAGGCCGGAGAACTCGAGCGCGCCCTGCACGTCGCTCCGGAGCGTCGCAACGTCGATCGCGCGCGCCCCCCCGGAGAACTCCTGGAGCGCGATGCGAAACGCCTTGCCGCCCGCGTCGGTCACGACGACCGGAGGGCGCTCGACTTCCTGCGCAAACGCCGTATCGCCAAGCAGCACCCCGAGCGCGATCGAGAATCCGATCGCCATTGCGGCTCGCATCAACCCAGGTCCTCCGGTCGGAACACGAACGGCCAGCGACCCGGTTCCGGCGGAGGCGGCAGCGGACTCGCCTTCTGGACCGCGCGCACGACGCTCTCGTCGTACCAGGGATTCCCCGAGCGTCGGATCACTTTCGGCTCCGAAAGCACGTTGCCCTGCGCATCCAGGTCGACCTCGATCTGCGTTTCCAGCGGCTCACGACGGAGTCCAGCTGGCAGCACCCAAGCCTGGCGAACATGCAAACGCGTGACCCTCAGCCACGCCGCGACCTCCGGAGTGACGGACGCGGTACCCGAAGCACGCGCCGCCGGCGTCGCAGCGGTGCCGTCCGCCCCAGGTTTCGAGGCCGTAGCGGTGCGCACCGGCCGCTCGACGGGGTCTGGACGATCCTCGCCGCGCTCTGCCCGCAATCCCGCGAGCACGTCGTCGTAGGACTCCTGGGGCTTCGCCTTCGGCGGCGGGGTCGGCTTTGGCGTTTCCGTCTTCGCGACCCCCCTCGGCGGGGTCTTCGGGTCTGTTCGCGGCTTGGGGTCGGGTTCGGGTTTCGCCTTTGGCTTTTCGGGCTCGCGCTGAGGCGTCTTCGGAATCACCGTCTCGCTCCGCGGCGGCGGCGGAGGCTTCGGGGGCTCGGGCTTCGGAGGTTCCGGCTTCGGAGATTCGGGCTTGGGAACTTCGGCGACGGGAGGAACGGCAATGACCGGCTTCGCAGCGGCAGGCTTGGGCGCTGGCGACGGCGGCTTCGACTGCTCTGGCCTCGGCAGGGAGGAAGGCTTCCCCGCAGCGGCGGGCGCAGCGAACGCGACCAGTTCCACCGTCACGACGCCGTTCAATTCCGTGGTTTGCGGTGCGGGCATCCACACCAGCGCGGCAACGACGATCCCGTGACCGAATGCGGAGACGAAGATCCAGCGCCGCAGCCCGCGCCGTCGGGCTTGGTCGGCGAGGTCACCCACGCTGCGCGCGTTCCGCGGCAGCGCCCTAGCCCTCGGGCTCGGTGACGATGCCGAGCTTGGTGGCGCCGGCATTGCGGGCCGCCGCCATCGCCTTCGCGACCATTCCGTAGGGCGCCTCGCGGTCGGCGCGGAGATACAGCTCCTTGTCGCCGCGCGAGTCGAACACCGCGCGCAACTTCGCGGCGAGATCTCTGGTCGCGATTTCCTGCTTGCCGAGAAAGGTCTTGCCGTCGCGCTGGACGCTGAGCACGAGCGGTTCCTTGTCGAGGCGCAGCGCCTCGGTCGTCGTCTGCGGCAGATCGACGTCGATCCCCTGCTGCATCAGCGGCGCGGTCACCATGAAGATGATCAGCAGTACCAACATCACGTCGACGAACGGCGTGACGTTGATCTCGGACATCACCGTGTGTCCGCGCCGGATCGCGCCCACGGACTAGGACCCCGCCGCGCGCGTCTCGTCGGCGGGACGAGTGCCGCGAACCCGCAGGTCGGCGAGGAATTCTTCGGCGAACAGATCGACGCGCTCGCCGAGCCGTCGCAGTTCGCCGACGAAGTGGTTGTAGAAGATCGTCGCCGGAATCGCGGCGGCGAGGCCGACGGCCGTTGCGATCAGCGCTTCGGCGATCCCGGGTGCGACGACGGCGAGACTCGCCGAGCCTGCCTGCCCGATCTCTTCGAAGGCCGAGATGATGCCGATCACGGTGCCGAACAGTCCGATGAACGGCGCCGCGCTGCCGGTCGTCGCGAGGAACTCGAGACCGCGCTCGAGACGGTGCGTCTCGCGTGAAGCGGTCCACGAAATCTGCCTCTCGACGGCGCGCCGCTGCAGATCCCCGAGTCCACTCGACAGCGAACGCCCCGCGTAGCGCGCGATGCGACCGAGTTCGCCGTACGCTTCGAGAAAGACCTGTGCGATCGGGCTGTGCTCGAGGTCGCGCGCGACTTCATGCGCCGCGTCGAACGATCCCTCGTGGTACACCTCGAGAAAGGCCTCGCTATCCTGCGTCGCGCGACGAAGCTCGCGCCACTTGAACGCGATGATCGCCCACGAAATGACGGATGCTGTGGCCAACGCGAGGAGGACGAGCTTGACGATCCACCCGGCCTGACCGATCAGCCGGAGAATGTCGAGACTCGCGAGACGCACCCCCCAGTCCGCCCCGACGAGAAGCAGTCCCATAAGCCTCTCTATTTGATGTCGGGCCAGCTTAGAAGACGCTGCGCAGCCAATCAATTGCGCATGTGGAGGATGGATGAAGGTCACGGTCGAAACGCAGGAACCGATTCGCTCCGGAGCCGATCTGCTGGCGCTCGCGCTCCCGACGCTCGCGGGCACCGCGCGGCTCTCCGCACGTGTCGCGGCGGTGGACAAGGCGCTCGGCGGTCAAATCCACGATTTGGTGAAGAGTGGCGACTTTCGTGGTCGCAAGGGCGAAACGCTGGTGCTGTTCGGGCGCGGTCGCGGCGCTCCGCGACGCGTGTTGCTGCTCGGCGTCGGCGACGAGGAGAAACTCGACGCCGAGGCGTTGCGCCAGCTCGGGGGCCGCGCCGTGGCCGCTGCCGGAGCGCGGCGTGCGCGGTCGCTCGCGATCGCCGTGCCGGCGGCGAAACGGGTGCGCACGGCCGATGCGGCGCGGGCACTCGCCGAGGCGACGATCCTCGGCTCGTATCGAAGCGACACCTGGCGGACAAAGAAAGACGATGCGCCGCCGGCGCTGACGCGAGTGTCGATCCACATCGAGCGTGAATCCGAGCTGCGCGCGGCACGCGACGCGGCCTCGGTCGGCGCGACGCTCGCGGAGTGCCAGAACGTCGCACGTCGCCTTTCCAATGAACCCGCCAATGCGATGTCGCCGGTGGTGCTCGCCGCCGAGGCGCGCAAGGTGGCGCACGACGTGGGGCTCACGTGCCGGGTGCTCGACGTTCCCGAACTGCGCAAGCGCAAGATGGGGGCGCTACTCGGTGTCGGCCAGGGCAGCGTCCATCCGCCGCGACTGGTCGTGCTGGAACATGCGCCGCGGCGCGGCTCGCGCACGCGACCGACCGTCTGTGTCGTCGGCAAGGGCATCACCTTCGACTCCGGCGGCATCTCGATCAAACCTTCGGGCGGCATGCACGACATGAAACACGACATGTCCGGCGCCGCTGCGGTGGTGGGCATCTTGCGCGCGGCTGCGCTGCTCGAGCTGCCGCTGCACGTGGTCGGGATTCTCGCCGCGGCCGAGAACATGCCGGGGGGCGACGCCTATCGGCCGGGCGACATCCTCACGTCGATGTCTGGCCAGACGATCGAGATCCAGAACACCGACGCCGAGGGACGACTCGTGCTGTGCGACGCGATCCACTTCGCGAAGACGCAATACGAGCCCGACGCGATCATCGACCTGGCGACGCTCACCGGCGCCTGCGTCGTCGCGCTCGGCAGCTGGTGCTCGGGACTCTTCAGCAACCACGACAGCCTGGCCCACGCGATCACACGCGCCGGCGAGACGACCGGCGAGCGCGCCTGGCGGATGCCGATGGCCGACGCACACCGCGACGAGATGCGCTCTCAAATCGCCGACCTGAAGAACGTGAGTGGCGGGCGCGACGCGGGCGCGAGTACCGCGGCAGCGTTCCTGTCGGCGTTCGTCGGAGAAACGCCGTGGGCGCACCTCGACATCGCGGGCACTGCGTACACCGGCAAGGCGGGTCCATACCAGCCTTACGGCGCAACCGGCGTCGGTGTGCGTCTCGTGACGGAGTTGCTGCAGGGTTGGCCGAGCACCGGCGTCGTTTGACCTGTACCGCGCGTTTCTTATGTTGCGCGTCCGATCGCCCGAATGGACGCGCGCTGTTGCCGTCCGACGGCACGAAGGTCGTTCGGCTCGCTCGTCGATCGTCTCGCGAGTCGAGACCGGGCGGATAACGAGGAGATCCATCGATGATTCGGAAATTGTCGCTCGTCATGGTCGGACTCTCGCTGGCGGCGTCGCCCGTCGCGGCGAGCGCCGCGGGCGACGCCGCGAAGGGCAAGACGCTCTACGACACGAACTGCATGTCGTGCCACGGAGCGGGCGGGAAAGGCGACGGCCCGATTGGCGCCGCGCTCCCGGAGCCGAAACCGCGCGACTTCACGGTGGGCGCGTTCAAGTTCGACACGGACAAGGACGGCAAGACCGGTACCGACGCCGATCTGACGAACGTGCTGAAGAACGGTGCGGCCGCGTATGGCGGCAATGGACTGATGGCATCCTGGGGGCAGCTGCCCGATTCCGACATCGCGGACATCATCGTGTACGTCCGGACGTTCAAGCAGTAGAACGCCGCGACGGGAATCGTGGAACCGGGCCGCGCATGCCGCGCAGCCCGGTTCTCTTTTTGCGCTCTGCTAGCCTCGGCGCGTGAGTTCGAGCGAGTCCAGCGTCCCTCCGCCGATCGATCCGGCAGCGAGAACGATCGCGCCGCGCGACGCCGCCTTGCCGGTACGGGCCGGGAGATCCGAGCCGAAGGGCCGGGGCATCGAGCGCACCGACGCGCTGTCGCGTTACTTCTCGCAGCTCCGCGAGCACGCCCCGATTTCGCGAGAAGAAGAACACGCGCTGGCACTGCGTTGGGTCGAGCAGGGTGACGCCGATGCCGCCAAGCGCCTCGTGCTCGCAAACCTGCGGCTGGTCGTGAAGATCGCGATGGAATATCGCCGCACCTGGACCAACGTCCTCGACCTGATCCAGGAGGGCAACGTCGGCCTGTTGCAGGCGGTGCAGCGCTTCGATCCCTATCAGGGCGTGAAGCTATCGTCCTACGCCGCGTACTGGATCCGCGCCTACGTCCTCAAGTACCTGCTCGACAACATCCGGCTGGTGCGACTCGGCACGACGCGCGCGCAACGCAAGCTCTTCTTCCGGCTCAACAAGGAGAAGCGCGAGCTCGAGCGGCTCGGCATCGAGGTCGAGCCGCGGATGATCGCCGAGCGGCTCGACGTCACCGAGGACGACGTGATCGACATGGAGCAACGACTCGGTCACAGCGACCTGTCGATCGATGCTCCGGTCCACGAAGACGAGGACAGCGCGACCTACGGCGACTTCCTCACCAGCGAGGGTCCGTCGGTCGAGAAGAACGTCGCCGACCTCGAGTTGCGCCGCGTGTTCCTCGAGAAGGTCCGCGAGTTCGCCGCGACGCTCAGCGAACGGGACCGCATGATCATCGAGGAGCGCATCCTCGCCGAAGAGCCGAAGACACTGCAAGAGATGGGCGACGAACTCGGCATCACCCGGGAACGCGTGCGCCAACTCGAAGCGCGCGTCGTTGCGGGGCTGCGCGACTTCATGAAGGAAAATCTCGTGGACTTCGAGTACTACGCGCCCGGCAAGGATTGAGGCGCGCCCGATCCCGAGGCAGCAGCGTGGCTCGTCGCGACGAGCGCTCGCAACGCCGTGATCGAGCGTCCCACCGCGCGAACGTGACTGCGCTCGAGTCGGGCCAGCCAGGCGCAGCGCTCGCGCTGCTCCATCCAACACAGTCCGCGTCGCGAGCGCAGCAGCAGGCGCGGTGACCACTCGAGGAGCCAGAGGGTGCACTCGAGACGTCGTCGATCGCCCGGGTGCTCGAGCTGCGGCCCGAGCGCAGCCACCACATCGACGGCCGCACCCGAATCACGGCTCGGTATCCAGGCCTCGGCAATGGCGTAGAACACGCGCGCGGCCCGCGGCGACAACGGCCAGCGGGGCTGACTCACGCCGCGTTCTGCGCGAGCCAACGCAGCGCGACCGCCGCATGCAAGGCGATCCCCGTCGCCATCGCCTCTTCGTCGATCCGCATCCGACTCGAATGGAGCGGCTCGCTCGGACCTTCGGGTGGACGGACGCCGAGAAACACCATCGCCCCCGGCACGCGCTGCAACACGTACGAGAAATCCTCGGCACCCATGATGGGCGCGCGCATGTCGACGATGGCATCGCTGCCTACCACCTCTGTCGCCACGCCGCGGGCGAACGCCGCAAACGCGTCGTGGTTCACCGTCACCGGATACCCCGGAACCACGTGCACCTTGGCCTCAAGTCCATGGGCGGCGGCCACGCCCTCCGCCACGCGACGCACGCCCTCGCCTGCCATCTCGCGCGCCTGCTCCGACACCGAGCGGATGGTACCGAGCAGACTTGCAGTGGGCGGGATCACGTTACCGGCACTGCCTGCCTGGATGCGCGTGATCGTGATCACGACCGGGTCGAACGCGTCGATGCGCCGCGTCACGAACGACTGGAGTGCCATCACGATCTCGCACGCGACCGGAATCGGATCGGCGGCGAGATGCGGCATCGACGCGTGGCCGCCGCGGCCGGTCACGTCGATCGAGATCAGATCGGCCGCGGCCAGGATCGGGCCAGGCCGCGTCGCGACGCGGCCGCGCGGGAGCGACGAGTCGACATGGATCGCGAACGCCGCATCGACGCGCGGCTCTGCGTCGAGGAGTCCCTCGCCGATCAGCACGCGCGCACCGCCGTGACCCTCTTCGCCGGGTTGGAAGAGCAGCTTCACCGTGCCCGCGAATGTGTCGCGGCGACGCGCGAGCAAGCGGGCCGCGCCCGCGAGCATCGCGACATGGGCATCGTGGCCGCACGCATGCATGCGTCCCTCGTGCTGCGACGCGAACGGGAGACCGGTCTCCTCCGTCATCGGCAACGCGTCCATGTCGGCGCGCAGCAGGATCGTCGGCCCCGGTCGCGCGCCACGCAGCGTCGCGACCACCGCGCTCGTCGCGCCGCCCGTCGCGATCTCGACATCGAGGTCACCGAGCGCATCGAGCACCGCACGCTGCGTCTTCGGGAGCACGAGACCCAGCTCGGGATTCTCGTGGAGCTGCCGGCGCATCCGAATCGCACCCGCGAGTTCCGCCTGCGCCGCATCCTTCAGCCCGTCGAGCAACGTCGTCATGACCGTCCAGCCTAGCCGAGGAGCGTCCCGTTTCTCCTCACGGGGTCGTGAACTCGGATTGGATTTCGGGGCGAAGCGTGGCATCGAGCGTGGCGGTCGTCTGGCCGGTGGCTCGGCGCAGCGCGACATCGAGTTCCTGGCCAGCCGCGATCGCATCGAGCAGCGCGCCGATGCCAGCGGCCCCGGCGCGCTGCTCGACCCACGCGGCGGCCGCCGTCGCTTCGAGATACGCGATCCGCGCGCCCGCCTCGTCGAGTCCGCCGAAACCGGGCGAAAGGCGCCCGAGCGGGATCCAGTCGCCTGCATCGATGTGACGCCGCAGCAACGCGCGCTCGCTGCGCGAGATGCCGTGCTCGCCACGCGAGACGCGCTCTGCGAGCTCCGCGAGTCCCTCGTTCAGCCAGAACGGGCGGTCGCCGCCGCTGCGCTCGGCAAACACCGCATGCGTGAACTCGTGGAAGAGCAGCGAACGCAGCTCGCCCGCGGGATGCGCGGCCGACGCGACGTGGATGCTTCCGTCGAAGAAGCCCACGGTCGGGAAACTGAAGCGATGCTGATGCGCGGCGAGATAGGCCGCCTTGCCGTAGAGCACGACGCCGGTCGGCTCGCTCGGTGCGACGCCGAGTCGCGCGACGACGTCGCGATATGCCTCCTCCAGATAGCGCAGCACGGTGCGCGCGTAGTCGGGCGACGCTTCGCCGAGTCGCGCGTCGTAGCGGACGCGAAAGTGCGGGCTCTGCGTCGCGACCAGCCGCAGCGGACCCGACGCGCTTTGCGCGGCGGAGAGCCGACGCTCGTCGCGCAACCCGGCGAGTCGCTGCTCGGCGGAAAGGCGCCAGGCATCGTGGGCGTCGCCCGCGTGCGCGAGGAACGCTTCGAGGTGTCGCTCTGCCGCCACGAGTCGCCCCCGTTGGCGGTCGAGCAGCGCCAGATACCAGTGCGCCTCGGGATTCCCCGGCTCGACTCGCACCACGCCTTCGAGCGACGCCGCCGCACGGGCGGTCTCGCCGCGGCGCAGGTCGTCGAGCGCGCCGCGCACCAACAGGTCGACGCGGCGCTCGCCCTCGCTGCGATCGCGTGATGTCGCTCGCGCCGGCGGACCGACCACGCGACCGCCCCAGAGATCGCCCGCGCCACCGCGGGATCCGGGCAGACTCGCGGCATCGGACGGCACGGCGCCTGGATCGTCGCTGACGTGGGTCTGCCCGTCGGCACCGACCCAGACATACAATTCGGCGTGTGCGGGGGCGGCCACGAGCGCACACGCGAGCGCTGCCAACGCGGTCAGCGCAGCGGAACGTCTCAAGCGCCCTTCGCGGCTTCGGCGGCTAGGTGCGGCAACTCGGGCAACAACAGCTTCTCGAAGGCCAGTTGAATCGCCGCTCGTGAACCGGGCAGCGCGACGACGATACGGCCGCGCGCGGTGCCCGCGATCGCCCGTGAGAGCAGCGCGGCAGCGCCGATCTGCTGGTACGACAGCATTCGAAACAGTTCGCCGAAGCCGGGAATCACCCGATCGAGAATCGGTTCCAGTGCCTCGGGCGTCACGTCGCGCGCCGCAATGCCGGTGCCGCCGGTGAGCAGTACCGCGTGTACGTCGTCGCGCATCACCGCGGCGTCGATCGCAGCGCGGATCGCGTCGACTTCATCGCGCACGATGCAGCGCTCGACGACGCGGTGGCCGGCGCCCTCGATCAGCTCGACGAGCAGCGCACCGCCGCTGTCATCCGCGAGCGTGCGTGTGTCGGAGACGGTGATCACCACGGCGCAAAGCCGCTTCGTTGCGGCGTGCCGATGACCCTCCACGCTCGATCCCTCGCTCACGGGTGATCGTCCACCCAGTATTCGCCGTCGGTCGCGACTTCCTTCTTCCAGATCGGGACCGTTTCCTTCAGCGTGTCGATCGCAAAGCGACAGGCCTCGAACGCCTCCGCGCGATGCGGGGCCGCGGCAACGACCACGACCGCCAGATCGCCGACTTCGAGATGGCCGACGCGATGCGCGATCGCGACGCGCGTCCCCGGCCAGCGCTGCGCGACTGCCTCACAGATCCGCTCCATTTCGGCGAGCGCCATCGCGGGATAGGCCTCGTACTCGAGGTGACGGATCGTCCGACCTCGCGCGTTGTCGCGCACGGCGCCGACGAAACTCACGACCCCGCCAGCATCCGGCCCGACGACGCGCGTCGCGACGGCGTCGGCGTCGAGCGGCCGCTCCGAGATCGTGCAGCGGGGAAGAGCGTCGCCCGCGTCGCGCTGCGAACTCGAACCGCCAGAAACGGGCGGCAGAAAGGCCACTTCGTCGCCATCCGCGAGCAAACGGTCTTCGGCCGCAAACTCGCGATTCACCGCCACGCGCAAGCGACCGGCAACGGCGTCGAACGCGGGCTGCGACGACGCCAGCAGCGCACGCAGCGCGACGACGCTCGCACGCTCCGGGATCTCGACGGAGAGTTCTTTCGCGCCCGCTGCTTCGCGCAGGGAGCCGAACAACAAGACACGCACCTGCATGGGCACGAGCCTAGTGCCCGCTGCGGCGTGGCTCAACGACCCACCCGGAATGGCCGATGCCCTCGGCATGGATGGCACCAACGACTTCGCCCAACGCCTGCGCGCCCAGGTCGAGAGCGTGATGGATCGGCTGCGCCCCGGCCTGCTGGTGGATGGCGGCAACGTCGAAGTGGTGGGCGTCAGCGAGAGCGGCGCGGTCAGCTTGCTCTTCCAGGGTGCCTGCGCGCGCTGCCCCTCCCAGCTCGCAACGCTGCGCTTCGTGATCGAAGCGACGCTTCGACGCGAGATCCCGGCAATCACGCAGGTGGTCCCGGTCGAGCCGCGAAGCCCATAGCCGTGCGGCCGTGCGCGATCGGCGTTACGAAGAACTCTTCGGCATCCCGCTCATCGTGATCTTGCCGTTCAGGAGCGCGCCCTCTTCGATCGCAACGCAGCCGGCCTCGACGTCGCCTTCGACGCGCGCGGTCTTGTGGAGCACGATCTTCTCGGTCGCGAACACGTTGCCGGTCACGGTGCCGGAGACGATCACATTGCGCGATCGCACCGTCGCCATGATCTCGCCCGTCTCGCCGACGACGAGCGTGTTCTGGCTGGTGATCTCGCCGCGAAAGCAGCCATCGATGCGAACCGTGTCCTTGAAGCTGAGCTTGCCTTCGAACTCCGATCCCTGGTCGATGAATGCGCTCAGATTCGCAGCACCGCCGCTCGGCGTCGGCGAAATTCCTGTCATCACCACCTCGCCACTGCCTTCCTCACCGCGCGCACGCAGAAACGCCATGGATCGCCCTCCTCATCGGGTTTGACGGACGCGCCGTGCATCGGCCCAATGTGCAATTGACTTGAGTCGAAGCGGCAACGGATGCGATCAGGTGCTCGTCGCAACGGCGGAGCCCGCGGGCTTCCTCTAGACTCGCGCGCCGATGTCCGTCGCGGTTCTCGACTCCGAATTGCTCTTGCGTCGCAGTCTCGAGACCGGGCGCATCCACTCCGCTTATCTGCTCTCCGGTCCAGCTCCGATCGCACGCGAAGCGGCGCTGCGTTTCGCGCGCGGTCTGGTTTGCGAGGCAGCCGACGCCCGACCCTGCGACGCATGCGCGAGTTGTCGACGGTCCACCCAGCGGGAGGAGATCGCGCTCGACGGCACCGGCAAGTCGGGACCGCTGCTGCGCCACATAGGCGACCATGCGGACCTGCTCTGGGTCGAACGCGGTCAGGGCGACACACGAGTGCGGATCGGCCAGATCCGCGCGGTGCAGCAAGCGCTGCGCTTGCGCTCGCACGAGGGCGGCTACCGCGCGGCGGTGATCGCCGATGCCGAGTGGCTGAATCAGGAAGCGCAGAATGCGCTGCTCCGCCTACTCGAAGAGCCGCCCCCGCGCACCGCGCTGCTGCTCGTCGCGGCGAGCGCATCGGGGCTGCTCGCGACGGTGCGCTCACGCTGCCAGCGAGTCGCATTCCCGCGTCCCGAGCCCGGCCTTGCGGATGCGCCGGACGAAGTGCGCGCGCAGGCGCAACGCGTGGCGCAAATCGGCGCCCTCTCGGTACCGGAGCTGCTCGATTGGGCGGAGGAGTTTCGCGGGGCACGTGGCGACACGGCCCCCGCGGTCGCCGCGCTGCTGGAGACGGCAGGTCTCTTCCTGCGCGAGCGCGTGGCCGGACGCTGCGCCGCCGGCGAGCGCAGCGTCGGCGCCGAACTCGATGCGTTCCGTGAACTGCAATCGTGTCGCAAGACGCTCGTACAGCGCAACGCGAATCCACAGATGATTGCCGAGCGTGCACTGCTGGCGCTGCAGGGAGCGCTCCGCTGACCAAGCCCAATGACACAGAGGGGCAGGCACTGCGCGCCATGCCGCTCTACTACGTCACCACGCCCATCTACTACCCGAACGCCGAGCCCCACATCGGCCACACCTACACGACCGTGCTGGCCGACCTGCTGGTTCGCTGGAAGCGCACAAAGGGCGCCCTTGCCTTCTCGGTCTCCGGCTGCGACCAGCACGGCGAGAAGATGGTCGAAACCGCAGCGAAGCGCGGCACGCCCGTGCGCGAACTGGTCGACCACTTTGCCGACATCTTCGAGTCCACCTGGACGACGCTCGGCATCGCCCCTTCGCGGTTCGTGCGCACCACCGAGGCTGCGCATGTGCGCAACGTGCAGGCGATCCTGCAGCGCGTATATGACGCCGGCTGGATCGAGAAGCGCGAGTACGAAGGTCGTTACTGTGTCGGCTGCGAGCGCTTCCTGACCGAACGCGACCTCGAGGGGGGCCTGTGTCGCGATCACGAACGCGAGCCCGAACTGCGCCGCGAAATCAACTACTTCTTCCTGATGAGCCGCGCATTCGGCTGGCTTCGCGAACACTTCGAGCAGAACCCCGAGTTCCTGCGCCCGGAGCGCTATCGCAACGAGGCGCTCGCGATGCTGCGCGACGAGTCCGGCCTCGGCGATCTTTCGATCTCGCGGCCGAAGACGCGCCTCGAATGGGGCATCGAACTGCCGTTCGACGACGACCACGTCTGCTACGTCTGGTTCGACGCGCTGATCACGTACCTGACAGGCGCCGGCTACCCCGACGATCCCGCCTTCGAGGGGCGCTGGGCGAACGTCGAGCACCTGATCGGCAAAGACATCCTGAAGCCGCACGCGATCTTCTGGCCGATCATGCTGAAGGCCATCGGGCTTGCGCCGCCGCGACAGATTTCGGTGCACGGCTACTGGAACGTCGATGATCGCAAGGTCTCGAAGAGCCTCGGCAACATGATTTCGCCGCTGGTGATGCGCGAGCGCTACGGATTCGAGACGTTCCGCTACTTCCTGCTGCGCGAGATGAGCTTCGGCCTCGATGCGAACTTCACCGAGGAAGCGCTGGTCGAACGCGTCAACGCCGACCTCGCGAACAACGTCGGCAACCTGGTGAGCCGCACGTTGAACCTGGTCGAGAAGTTCTGTGACGGCGCGGTCCCCGAAGCCGGAGCGGCGAACGACGTCGACCGTTCCGTGCTCGAAGGGGCGGCGGTCGCCGCGGAACGTGTCGAGGCCGCGATGCAGAACCTGCAGCCGCAGCTCGCGCTGGCCGCGATCACGGAATACGCCAGTTCCGTGAACCGCTACGTCGACACGCGCGCACCGTGGAAGAGTGCAAAGGATCCGGCGACCGCGCCCGAGGCTCACACCACGCTGCACTTTGCGTGTCACGCGCTGGGCGAGATCGCGTCGCTGCTCGCACCGTTCGTGCCGGCCGCCGCCGCGCGAATCACCGAGAAGCTGGCGGCATCGCCGATCACGCGCGGCGAGCCGCTTTTCCCGCGCGTCACGATGCTCGCGGACACCGACTGAGCCTGCAAGCGGAGCGCGCAGCGAGCCGAAGGCAAGCAAGGCCCATCGGGCGCGCGGTGGATGACTCACAGCCCATGCGAACACCGATCTGGATCGACTCCCACACCCACGTGACGGCGACCGAGTTCGACGCCGACCGCGACGCCACGATGGAGCGCGCGCGGGCGGCAGGTGTCGTGCAGATGATCGCGATCGGAGCGGGCTGGGGCATCGACGCGAACGAGGCCGCGCTACAGCTCGCGGAGCGAGACGCCGGCGTGTTCGCCGCGGTCGGCGTACACCCGCACGACGCCAAACTGCTCGACGACGCGGGCCGCGCAAAGCTGCGCGCGTGGCTCGATCACCCGCGTGTCGTGGCGGTCGGCGAATGTGGGCTCGACTATCACTACATGAACTCGCCACGCGACGTGCAGCGCACGGTGTGCGCGGAGCAAGTGGCGCTCGCTCGCGAGCGCGCCCTGCCCGTCTCGATCCATGTCCGCGGCGACGACCAGGCCGCGTGGGAGGAGTTGCTCGACATCTGGCAGGTCGAAGGCCGCGGCGACGTGGCCGGCGTGCTGCACTGCTACACCGGCAGCCTCGCGTTCGCACGCCGCGCACTCGATGCGCGGCTCGAGATCTCGTTCTCGGGCATCGTCACGTTCCGCACCGCCGAAGACGTGCGCGCGGTCGCCGCCGCGCTGCCGCTCGATCGCATGCTGATCGAGACGGATTGCCCGCTGCTGGCACCGATCCCGCACCGCGGGCGGCGCAATGAGCCCGCGCACGTCGTACACGTGGGCGCGAAGATCGCGGAGGCGCGCGGCGTCACGGTGGAAGAAGTGGCGCGCGCGACGGCGGCGAATGCGCGACGCCTGTTCCGTCTGCCCGAGCCGGAGGACGCGCGTGACTGACGACATCGCGGTCGTACATGCACTCGCGATGCGCATGGCGCGCGAAGCGGGTGCGATCCAGCGCGCACGCTACGAGACCGCGCTCGAGATCGGCACCAAGAGTCGCCCGATCGATCTCGTCACCGAGGTCGATCGCGCCTGCGAGGAACACATCGTCGCGACACTGCGTCGCGAGCGGCCGGGCGACGACATCCTCGCCGAAGAAGGCGGTGCGCACCAGGACGCCGGCGCCGCATGGCGCTGGGTGATCGACCCGCTCGACGGCACCGTCAACTTCGCGCACGGCTACCCGTGCTTCTGCGTCTCGATCGGCGTGGAGAATCGCGGTGTGCGTACGGTCGGCGTGGTCTACGAGCCGCTGCGCGACGAACTCTTCGAAGCCGTGCGCGGCGGCGGCGCGCGGCGCAACGGCGCGCCGATCGCGGTGTCGAAGGAAGCGCGCTTCGGCCGCGCGCTGGTGGCGACCGGCTTCGCCTACGACGTGCACGACGCCGAACGCGACAACCTCGTCCACTTCGCCCGCGTGACGAAGCAGGCCGGTGGCGTGCGACGCGACGGCAGTGCCGCAATCGATCTGTGTTATGTCGCGTGTGGCCGATTCGAGGCGTACTGGGAATTGAAGCTGCACGCGTGGGACGTGGCGGCGGGAATCCTGATCGTCGAGGAAGCCGGCGGTCGCGTGACGGATCTCGCGGGTGGCGCCCCGCGCGCGTCGGGCAGCGAGATCGCGTCGAGCAATGGACTCGTCCACGACGAGCTGTTGCGGGTGCTGGCTGGGAGCTAGTTGCTGGCACGCGATGCGGCGCGGCGTCGATGCCAGCGCGCAATCAGCGCGAGCGCCGCGGCCTCGTCGCGCACGGCAGACGGTGCCTTGCGATTGCGGGACGCCCGCATTTGCTTCTAGACGAACTCAGCGCCCCGTTGCCATAGCAACGCCTGGCGCAGGTGTTCGACCTGACGCTCGGTCTTCCCTCGGGAGCGAGGATGGGTCTCGACTCGTCTCGCCCGAAGAGCTGGAGGTGATCCTGATGCGGCCGCGGATTCGATTCTGGCAACGTTTCCAGGTCATGGCGCTGATCTGCCTCGGAGCAACCGTCGCTGGCGCCGCGGTGCAGCACCCGATGGACCCGCTGGAAGAAGGCGAGATCATAGGCGCGGCCCAGGCTCTGCTCGACGCCGGCGTGGCCCAGCCGGGCGCGATCTTCCAGAGCATCGACTTGCGCGAGCCGAGCAAGGAGGCAGTCCTCGGCTTCCATGCGGGCGATCCGATCCCGCGCTCCGCCACGGTGTTCTTCCGCCAGAACAAGAAGAGCTACCGCTCCGTCGTCGATCTCGACAACGCCACCTTCACGGCGCCGGTGCTGATCCCGAAGAGTGACGGTCAGCTCGGTCTCACGATTACCGAGGTCTCCGATTTCGCGTTCGCATTCGAGAACGCGGCGTTCCTCGAGGCGCTCGCGAAGCGCGGTCTCGACAGTGCGGAGGAACTCGACAACGTCTTCGTGACGCCGCTCACACCCGGTTCCTTTGGACTGCCCGAAGAGTCGCGGCGGATCGTGAAGGCGCAGATGTACTACCGCGCGGGAGCGGGCATCAACCTCTACGCGAAGCCGATCGAAGGCGTCCAGGCGATCCTCGATCTCGACGAACGAAAGGTGATCCAGGTCATCGATACGGGCGTCGTCCCGCTGCCCGCGCGCGGCCACGACTTCGACGAGTTCACCGTCGACGCGCGCTACGGCCTGCGATCTGCGCTGAAGCCGATCCGCATCACGCAGCCCCAGGGCGCGAACTTCTCGATCGACGGCAACTTCGTCACATGGCAGAAATGGAAGTTCCACGTCCGCTTCGAGCGGCGCCCGGGCACGGTGCTCTCGCTCGTCACCTACGACGGCCGACCGGTGCTGTATCAGGGCTCGCTGGCCGAGATCTTCGTGCCCTACCAAGATCCCGACCAGAACTGGTACCATCGGACCTACATGGACGAGGGCGAGTTCGGATTCGGGCTGCTGGCGTCGCCGCTCGCGCTCGGGCTCGATGTGCCGGAGAACGCGGTGCTGCTCGACGCGCTCGTCTCCGCGGCCATCCCCGACCCTTCGGTTCCCGTGGTGCCGCTGCCGCTTCCGCACGTAGTCGGCATCTTCGAACGCGTCGCGGACAAGCCCGCCTGGCGCCATTTCGAGCTCTTCTCGGGCGGGCTTCTCGAAAGCCGTGCGGGCGTCGAGCTCGTGGTGCGCACGATCTCGCAGGTGGGCAACTACGATTATCTCGTCGACTGGATCTTCGACCAGAGCGGCGGCATCCGCGGCGAGGTGGCGCTGACTGGCATCGACGCACCGAAGACCGTGCGCAGCACGACGCTCGCGGATCCGACCGCCGAGCAGGACACGCGCTTCGGCGCGCTCGTGGCGCCCAACCTGGTCGCACCCAACCACAGCCACTTCTTCAACTTCCGCCTCGACCTCGACGTCGACGGCCGGCGCAACAGCTTTCTGCTCGGCCAACTCGAGCCGGTGAAACCGATTCCGGGACCACGCAAGAGCGTGTGGACGGTCGCGGAGCATCGCCTCGCACGCGAGATGGAGGCCCGCCTCGATCACGATGACTCGCTCTGGAAGGTGGTCAATCCGAATCGCATCAACGCCAGCGGCTACAACACCGGATATGTCGTCGAAACCCACAGCGACGCCGCGCCGTTGATGAGCAAGCAAGACTACCGGCGGGCCAGCTTCATCGAGCACGCGCTGTGGGTCACGCGCTTCGATCCGGGACAGCGCTTCGCCGCAGGCGACACGCCGAACCAACATCCCGGAGCGCCCGGCCTGCCCGCGTATCAGAAGGACGACCAGAGTCTCGTGAACGACGACCTGGTGCTGTGGCTGACGCTCGGACACCACCACGTGACGGCGACCGAGGACTGGCCCGTTCTGTCCTCCGAGCCGCTGTCGTTCCGGCTGAAGCCGACGAACTTCTTCGATCGCAATCCGGCGCTCGATCTGCAGCGGGCGCCGTTCGAGGTAGCGCCGTGACCGCCGAGCGACGACAGTACGCCAAGGCCCGGAGAATCGTCCGCGGCGCCTGAACGCCAGCAATCGAAGAGCCCGCGGACGGCGGCGTCTTCGACCGCCGTCAACGCGGTCCCGGCATCGACGACGCGGCTGTCCACCAGCGTGATGCGATGCCGCGAGTCGAGCCGGTTTCATCGCTCCCACGCACGAGCGCGCCCCGCCGGCGGCGCGTAGGGAATGCGCGATTGATTGCCCGGATCGGCGCGTG